>DAIUDO010000039.1:0-12111 GCA_036845585.1 Meiothermus sp.
GCCTCCACTGCTTCGGGTTGCAGCAACACGGTAGCCTCGGCGGTCGCGGTGCGCAGGGTGGCCGCTTTATCGCTGACATCGACCATGCGCGGCTTGCCATCTGCAAAATGCGTGAGCTTGCCCATGTCAACAGAGTAATAGGTGGAGGGTCGGGGGTCGAGAGTCTCCAAAGCCCATTCCGGTTCTCTCGATTTATGCCGCTTACGAAAACGAGAATGTGACTGCGCCCAGACACATGTTTTCGAGTGTCGAGAACGAGAAGGGCCAAGCAAACGGGCCTCACCGAGGAGATATGCTTGCTTCGCCGCGAAGCGGGGAGGCGCGCTGGTCGGCGCTGCATCTGCCAGGGGATGGCTTGTGCCATGGCCACTACGAGGCTAACCTGACTCAGACACATATTTTTTGGTTGCAATAGCGGTATGAAACCACCCCAGATCGGTTTTGACTTTAGACGGTTGCGAGATTCTGCCCGAGAACGGCCCTAGATATCCTTCCGCTCAAAAATCAGCAGGGCCAGGAAAGCGAAACCCACCGTGTAGATGATGAGCAGCGGCAGGCCCAGGCTCACGGCGGCAGGGCGGATGTATAAGTCCAGGTAGCTGGTCAGTAAAAAAGGCTGGATGGCCGGGAACGCAATCAGCAGGCGCATCAGCAACAGGGTGGATACTGCCGCCAGGGCTGCCGAGGTGGTGCTCAGAAAGATCACCGCATAGAGCATGGCCAGAGCTGAAAGCGGCCAGAGCACCACGCCCGCCAGGGCATGCGCGCGCAGCAGCTCCACCAATGCTCCAGCAGGGGTTATCTGCCCCACACCGGCAAAGCTGCCCTCTCCCAGGCCCGTTCCGCCGAAAAAACCACCCAGACCAAAAGGCACACCCGCCAGCAGCGAACCCAGCAAACTGACCAGCAGCAGGATGAAGGGATAGGCCAGCACCACGATGATTTTGGCCCCCAGCAAACGGCTGCGCGGGCTCGGACGCAGCAGAACCGACTTGAGCGTACCCATCGAAACCTCCGAGCCCAGCACCTCGGCGGCGGCCATCGCGGTGAGAAAGGGGAACAGGAAGTCCATACCGGTCAGGAGCGAGAGGGCCGGAACCTGCCAGCCCGAAACCAGCTCGAGGCCATACTGGGCCCGCAACCCCGGCGCAAAGGCCCACAACATCGGTAGTACCAGGGCTGCCAACAGCCCAATCTGCACCGAGCGCAGCCGGGCTAATTTGCCGAACTCCCAGATCAATACCCTCAGCATGGTGCGCTCCTTCTGATGCTAGGCAACGCAGAAACGGGCACGAAGAGCCTTATGCCCGATACAAAACAAGGTGTTGGGCCTGCTATGCGGATCATCGCGGCTTGCCCTGCTCCGCAGTACCATCCCCGAACTCTGGATGTGTGGCTATGCATGTTTGACCCTTTCCCGGTAGTAGTCGTAGAGGTCGAAGTAGTCGGGTTCCAGGAACTGCACCTGGAAGTTCTCCCGAACCAGCGCCGCCAGGGCCACGTTGGGCGAGCCCTCGAAAATTACGTTTACATCGCGCAGGCTAACGTTTTGCACGCCCGGCACGGTCTTGAGGAAGGCCGCCGCCCTGGCCGGGTCGTGCACCCGCAGGCGATAGGATTCGCCCTTGGTGCCTAGCTTGACCTCTTCCAGGAGCCGCCCACCGCCTAGAATGCCCACTTTATCGGAGTAGGCCGAGACCTCGCGCAGATGGTGGGTGGACAGCAGCACCGCCACCCCTTTCCAGGCCAGTTCGGCCAAAATTTCGTGAACCTTGCTGATGCCCTGCGGGTCGAGGCCGCTGGTCGGCTCGTCGAGGATCAGAATTTGTGGCTCGTGCAGAATGGCCGAGGCCAGCCCCAAACGCTGGCGCTGGCCCAGCGAGTAGGTGCGCACCGGCTGGTCGGCCACCGCCAGCAGCTCGAGCCGGGCCATGACCTCGCGAATTCGGGTGTCCACATTCGACATGCCGGTCAGGAAGGCCACCATCTCGAGGTTCTGCCGCCCGGTCATGTGGGGGTAGAAGGCTGCCGGGGCTTCCACCACCGCCCCCAGCGCCCGCCGGGCCAGATAGCCCCCGTTGTAGATGTCCTGCCCGAGCATCCGAACCACCCCCGAGGTGGGAAAGGCCAGGCCGGTGAGCAGGCGAATCAGGGTGGTCTTGCCGGAGCCGTTGGGCCCGGCCAGCGCGTAGACTTCGCCCGGCTGCACCGCAAAGGTGATGTTCTCCAGCACGGGTTTGCGCCCGTACTTTTTGCCCAACTGCTGGGCCTCGAGGGCAGCCCCCGGGGTGCTGGTTGCCACGGCTTCACTCATGGGTGTGATTATACGCAGGTAACGCCCCGGGCCTTGTTTACGTCCGGTAGACGCATGCCTGACGTAACGAAGACCAGCCCGCGCCCGGTGCTTTGGGTCATCCCTGGCCAGGGCACTGCATACAGGGCAGCTGCTCTTCGCAGGCCGGACCGAGGCGGTCTTGTCTTTCCGCACCAGTGTGCTATCCTCAAGTTCGCGTCCTCGGTCTGACGCGGCGCACCAGCGTGAACCGGGTCAGGGCCGGAAGGCAGCAGCCCTAAGCGCCACGGAGCGGGTGCCGTCAGGAAGCCGGGGGCGCTTTTTTTATTGGGTATGGCATATTCGCAGTAAACAGCCCTTATCGGCTGCTCCTCTCTCTGCATCGGCAGTGGCGCTACGCTGAGGCCCTGGAGCAAGTCCAGGAACAACTCTTTATGCCGAAGCGAAAGATATCGCCCGCCTGGTTTTCTGGCAGGCTTGTGTTTTGACCGGGATGGGCCGGGCTAGCGAGGCCCTTCGGACTCTGCAGGAGGGTTTGCAACAGGGATCTGTTTGCAGCAGGTCCAGCAGGCTCTGAGCCTGTCCAGGCCTAGCATCCCTTCGGTCCAGGAGCCCTGGTGCTGGCCGGTGCCTCGTAGGAGGGCGGACTGGCCATGCGCCTGATGCTGGAACAAACTCTGCCCAGTCGAGGTTTTATCGACGTGGTCGGTGCACGACCGCTAAAGCCCCCACTCGCACATCGAAACCGCCCTGCAGAGGAGCCTCAAGGGGGTGTTCTTCGCCGGGGCGGATGACCCGGCCATAGCCCACATTACCGAGGTGCATGGCGCGCTGAGATCAAGCGGCCTACCGGTACAGCTCGAGGTCGTCCCCCACCTGGCCCACGAGTATCCGCCCGACCTGACCCAGCTGCTCATAGAAGCGCTCCGGTTTAGCCTGGATGAATACAGGATGAAAATTGCCCTACCCATCGGCCTCAGTGGTTGTACTCACGCCACGGGCCACCCTCCCGGTTAGGCGAGCCATACCGTGTTTAGCGTTGCAGCGGGTCAATTGCGCCGATTCTCACCCAACAGGGCCTTATACTTCGCGTTGGAATGTTGCAGCGTTATCTGTTGCGCGAAACGTTGTCGCTGTATCTGCTGGGTGTGCTGCTATTCGTAGGACTGATCACCTTCGACCTGCTCTCCTCGCTCTCGGGGGCCTTCTTGAGGGCCAGAACACCCGTGGCTGAAATTGCCCAGATGGTGGCCTACCGTGTCCCCTACACCCTGGGCATCGCCCTGCCGCTGGGCCTGGTGTTTGCCCTGCTGGTAGCGCTGGCCGGCTGGATCCGCCAGTCCGAACTAAAAGCCGCCTACGCCAGCGGTGTGCCCCCCCGCGCCTTCATCGGACCGGTGGTGCTGCTGGGGCTGCTGGTCGGGGCGGTGGTGCTGGTCAACGAGGGCTGGTTTAAGCCCATCGCCCAGGAGCGTTTCGAGGCTCTGCAATACAAGATTTACTACGGCTCCGAGCCCTCCGGCGTGCTCACCGAGCGCACCTACACCCCCCCAGGACTGGGCGTGTACTACGCCCAGCGCATCTATCCAGCTCCCCCCGGGGAGGCGGGCTCGAGGCTGGAGGGCATCCGGGTGGTGGAGCCCGGAGGCTCGGTCTGGAGCGCCGAGCGAGGTCTCTGGGTCAGCGGTGCTTGGCGGCTACAGCAAACCTACCGGGTAGACCCCAACGGCAATATCTACCAGGAGGCCGAGCACCCCTTGCCCTTTCCGGTGGGTGTGCAACCCAAAGCGGTCTCCTACGAAGCCATGCGTATGGAGGAGCTGCAAGCCGCAGCCCAGGCCGACCCCGCAGCCCGCTTCCCCCTGGCCCGGCGCTACGCCAATGCCGCCGGCACGCTGGTGCTGGCCTGGCTGGCGGTGGTGATCGGCCTCTCGCTGCGTGAGGCGGCCTGGGCCTTCATCGCTGTGGTTGGGCTTATCTTTGGCTACTGGACGCTTTTTACCCTCTCGGCCCAGTTTGCCCGCTTCGACCTGCTGGGCACGTATGGGGCCTGGCTGCCCAACATCGTTTACGGCGCTCTGGCCTTGCTGGGCACCTGGAGGCTCGCGCGGTGAACACCCTGGACCGCTACCTGGCCAAGGAGGTGGGGGCCTATTTGTTGGGGGCCCTGGCGGTGGTGGTGCTGGCCCTGCTGGGCGGGGCTTTGTACGAGGTCCTGGCCCCGCTCCTGGCCCGCGGGGCCGACCCCTGGGTGGTGAGCCAGTACCTGGCCTACCGGGTGCCCGAGGCACTGGTGCGGGGAATGCCGCTGGCTTTCTTGTTTGCCCTCCTGCTGGTGCTCTCGCGCATGGGCGAGGAGTCCGAACTCAAGGCCATGCTGGCCGGGGGGGTTTCCAAGCTGCGGGTGCTGTTTCCGCTGCTGTTGCTGGGTAGTTTGCTGTTTGTGGTGTGCCTGCTGGCCGCTGACAGCCTGGTGCCGCGCAGTCTGCAGCAGGGTCAGAACGTTTTGCGCCAGGCCGTGCTACAAAAACCCCGGGCTCTGCTGCAGCCAGGCACCAAGCTGGTGGACGCCTACGGGCGGATCGTGTACGTGGGTGAGGTCAGCGATAACGGAATTGGCAGAGTGCGCGTCATCACAACTGAGGAGGTTCTAGTGGCCAGGCAGGGCCGCTTTGAGCGGGGTACCCTGGTTCTATCCGAAGGGCTGCGGGTCACCTTTGGCGGGGCTAGACCCCGCACGGTAGCCCGTTTTGAGCGGGCCACGGTTCCGCTGGTCGAGCTGTCGCTGGAGCCCCCCGGGGGCCTTTTTACCCTGACCGTGGCCGAGCTGCGCCAGCGCATCGCCCAGTACCGCGCCCAGAAGCTGCCCTACCATGCCGAGCTGACCGCTTTGCAGCGCAAATGGGCCGAGCCGGCGGCGGTCTACTCCTTTGCCATCTTTGCCGTAGGGCTGGCCTTCTACCTGCTGGGGGGCAGCCGCAGCCTGGGCATGCTGGGGGTGGTGGTGCTGACCTTTGTCTACTACGCCACCTGGAGCGTGGGGCGGATCATGGGGGAGCAGGGGGTGCTGCATCCCATCCTGGCCGCCTGGGGGCCCAACCTGCTCTACGCCATGGCCGGGCTGGTCTTGTTGCGGCTGGGGAAGCGATGAGGGGGATCGGGGCACGGCGCTGGAGGGGAGGATGGCTTGTTCTCCTCCTCCTGCTCTGCCCACCCGCCCTGGCCCAGGAGACCAGCGGGGGTAAGAAGCTGAGAATCCTCGAGGCCCTTCGCCTGGAGCTGCGCAACGAGAACAACCAAGAACTGGTCATACTGGTGGGCAACCCGGTCAAGATGGATCGGGACGGCGAGCGCATCGAAGCGCCGAGGGTTCTTTTCAACCGCACCCAAAAACGCCTGCTGCTGATGGGCGGGGTGCGCTACCAGGACAAACAGGGCCAGCTTATCGAGGCGGAGGAGCTCGAGCTCTTCACCGACGACGAGAGCTTCGAAGCCATTGAAGTCAAGATCGAGTCGGGCGAGTTTTTTCTGAGCGGCCCCATCTGCCAGCGGGCCGCCGGGCAGATTCTCTTGCAGGAGGGCTACCTGACCCCCTGCCAACGCTGCGAGCAGGAGGTGGCCGACTACGCCTTCCAGGCCCGCGAGGTGGTGCTCTATCCGGGCGACCGCATCATCGCCCGGGGGGTGTGGGTGCTGTTGCGCGGGGAGCGCACCTTGTACCTGCCGGTGCTGCTGCTCTTCCTGAACGAGCGCCGCCCCAAGCTCGAGTTCGGTCAGAGCGATACCGACGGGGTTTTTGTGAGTGCCGACCTGCCTTACGTCTCCGATTTTGGCCTCGGCTTTACCCTGCTGCGCTACTTCGAGCGGCGCGGCTGGGGGTTTGGCTTCGACCACTACGGCATTGGGGCGGCCCAGGAGCGCTACCAGTTTTTGTACCTGCCCCCGCCTGCCGGGCTGGTGCTGCCCGACAGCGACCCGCGCAAGGACGGGATTTTCAAGTACCGCTTCAGTTACAAACTGGAAGAGCCTGACTGGCGGGTAGAAGGGCAGGCCACCCGCGACGATAGCTCACAAGCAGAGCCGCGCTTTTTGCAGGGCGCGGGAGGCCAGCCCGACTACACCACCTTCCTGATCGAGGCCGCCACCCGGGCCACCCCTAGCAACCCTGAACCCCTCTACCGCCTGACCCTGGATGGCTACATCGACCACAACCCCCTGGCCCTGCCCAACGAGCGCACCACCCCCCAGCGGCTGCCCGAGGCCGAGGTCAGTTTTCCCCGGGGCCTCGAGGGCGAGCTGCGCCTCAATGGGCGGGTCCTGCTGGGCTACTACCAGGCCCCCTCCAACCCCCTCAACCGCAGCGCCCGGCGATTGGGGCCCTATATCGGTGCTGGACGGCTTTGGGTGGAGCACCGCGAGAGCTACCGCCCCGCCAGACCTCCCTGGCCAGGTTTGAGTTTTAGTGTCGAAAATACCTTCATCGGTCGCTACTACAGCACCCAGAACCTCGACCCTCAAGGCAATCCCACCGAGTTTGAGCGCCTGATCCGCTGGGATACCCGGGCCAGCCTGGGCCAGAGCCTGGGGGCCTTTGGCCTGAACCTGAGCGTGAGCCGCAGTGTGGTGGAGGGCGAGACCCCCTTTCAGTTCGACTTCGAGCGCCCCCAGCGCAACAGCCGCCTCGAGGGGTCCTTCAGCTTCAACCCCGACCCCATTTTTTCTTTCACGGCACGGGCTGGCCGCGACCTCGAGCGCCGAATCTTCGACCCTCCCGCCGAGTTCGCCCTGGCCTCGCGCCCTTTTCCCTGGTTCAGCCTATCTGCCAGCGCCAGCCGCGACCTCGAGCAGGGCCGCTGGGGCCTGCTGCGCACAGCGCTGAGCATAGCACCGGCCCCTTTTAGCCTCAGCCTGAACTACGAGCGTCAGCTCGAGCTCGGCCTCGACCGGCTCCTCACCCTGAGTACTGCTTTCAACCCTCAGCCCTTCAACTTCTCGCTGCGTACCGGCTACCGCTACTGGGACGTGCAGGAAAAAGAAACCCGGCCCATAGCCCAGATACCCCTGATCGCCCGCTACGACCCTCTGGAGCTCGCGGCCAGCTACAACCCCCCCGGCAACACCACCGCCATCCTGCACAGCCGCGACCTGAACAACGGGCAGGCCGTCCGCAGCGAGCTGAACGTGGTCTTGCAAGACCCCCCCGACAGTTTCCGCCTACGCCAGACCCTCATCCACCTCTACACGCCCCTGCCCTCTGCGGCCAACCCCAACCCTGCGCCCACCCCAGCCCTGCTGGACGGCCTGGCCCAGCTCACCCTGAGCCTGCACACCTTCGTTTTTGCCAACACCATCGGCTTCAGCCCCGGCAGCGAGAGCCGCTTCCGCCTGGGCTATCAGTACAGCGCCGACCTTTTGCAGGCCGATCTCCTGTGGAACTACCGCGAGGGCCTGCTACGCAACCCCCGCCTGGTCGTGCGCGCCGCGGTGCGCGAACCCGATCTGTTTATCAACGAGGTCTCGGCGGAGTTTCATTTCCCAGAGGAAGAAAATCCCCTCACCCTGGAGGACGACACCCAGGCCTTCCTGCGCTTCTTGCGCTTTAGCGGTGAGCTGGAGATCCTTCCGGCGCCTTTGCGCCCGGCAGATCCGCCTGGGCTATCGTTACAGGGTTTTCTGGGCCTCGAGCGCATTGGCACCAGCGGCCGCTTCCGGGTAACCCTGCGCGAGTTTGGCCCTACCTTTAGCTTTATGGGCATCGAAAAAACCCGCTTGTTCTACCGCATTGTGTGGAACGCCCCGGAAAGCGGTGGGGTGAACCCCAGGGAGTTTTTCCTGCCCAACCTCGAGGGCACCATTTTGCGCCCCCGCTTCGACCTGATCGTTGACCGCTGCTGCTGGGCCTTCCGGGCCAGCGCTGACACCCTCAGACAGGAGTTGAAGTTTTCCTTCGCCCTGGGAGGCGATGCCGCCGAGTTCCTCTTCAACCAAAGCAGCATCGTCTTGCCGGGCGGCATCAAGCTCCCCAGACCTGGAGGACGGTAGATGAGATGGTATGTCCTGATGCCCGCCCTGGCTGTCCTGCTGACAGCCTGCACCGGCAGCAGCGAGGAGCCTGCCCGTGCCCTGCTGACAGCCGGGGTCAACAACCCTATCAGCAACACCTACCAGATTCGTTTTTTCCAGAGCAGCACCCTCCAACCGGGCAGTATCGACCCGCCCCGCCGGGTGGGCAGTTGGGATCTGGACGAACCCATCGTAGCCCTGCTCTACCGCCGCAGCCTGGGGGTTGGCAACGACCAGCTCTGGGTGCTCACCCAGAGCCGCCTGCGCCGCTACACCACCAACAGTCTCACGATAGACGACGTGGGAACCCCCCAGCTTGACGGTTTCGACCAGGCCTTGGGAACCGACTGCAGCCAGGGCTACCTGCGGCAGGGGCAGGGCGCGGTTTTGCTGGTCTGTCCGCCCCCGCCCGCCAACCCACCCCGCCCCCTCGAGGAGTACCAGGCCTGGATTATCCCTTTTACGGCCAACACCCTTCCAACCCCAATTGATTTTCGCGATCCCAACCTAAACCTAATCCGCCTCACCCCCCCCGCCCGGCTGGCCCTGGGTCCTGGCGACCAGCTGCTCTACCTGACCCCAGCGCAGGTAGGCCTGTACGACTTCGTCAACCCCTCTGTCGAGCGGCCCCTGAGCCTCGGCACCTCGCGCCCCACCGATCTGATCTTTGTGGGCGGCCAGGCCCTGGGCCTCTTCGACGACAACGACCCCACCACCACCGACACCACCCTGGTCTCCTGGAACTTAGGCGCCACCAGCGAGGTAGGGCTCGTTCGCGATAGCAACATCGCTGCACGGGCATTCGCCAGAGGAGCGCCCCCCGTCTCCGTGCTGGGCACCGGCCTGGCCCGGTTTGAGGGCAGTTTTCAGCTACCCCGCGAAACCGAGACCGGGCTGCTGCGTACGCGCCGCTACAGCACGGCTGCCGTGGGGATTGACCAGTTTTTGTACATCGCCGACCTGGACTTTCCTACCCTTCTGGTCATTGATTTGACGGTCAATTGGGCCAGTGCCCTCACCAGTGCGGGTGTTCGGTCTTCCTCGCTGGGTGTCTTCCAGGATCGCATTGCCAGTTTGGTCTTTATTCCCGTTGAGTAGCTCCGCTGACCCTGGCGAGCATCCTCGCGCAGCCACAGAAACCAACGAACATCCCTATCCACTGAGCTGCAGATGGGGTAGTTTGGGGCTATGGAAATTCACCACATCGGCGTCGCAGTACAGGATTTAGAACAGGCTGCGCAGCCCTATCTGATGCTGGGGTATGCCCTCGAGGCCCAGGGCAACGTAGAAAGCCAGGGGGTGGAGGTCTGGATGCTCAAAAACGGACACAGCCGGCTGGAGCTGCTGCGGGCCACCCATCCGGGGTCGGCCATCGCCCGGTTCATCGAGAAACGCGGGCCGGGGCTGCACCATATTGCGCTCGCTACCGTGGATATTCGAGCCGAGCTAAAGCGCCTCGAGGGCCAGGGTACGCCGCTCATTGACCCCACCCCCCGCCCCGGTTTTGGCGGCCATCTGGTGGCTTTTATTCATCCCAAATGGTCGGGTGGGGTGCTGGTCGAGTTGGTCGAGGCAGATAGCCACTGAGTATCTCCAGTCTCTCGAAGGCATGCGCACGCTACTAGGGAGCCGACCGTCGGAGCCAGGGCAGGCGGCCCGACCGGTAGGCCCGCCAAACCGCCAGCACCACCGCAAAGCCCACGCCGGACAGCAAAATCAGGTACACGTAGCGCTCGAGGTGTGGAATTTTCGAGCCCACATAGTAGGCCACCAGGGTCAGGCCCTGCGTCCAGAGCAAGCTGCCCAGCAAACTCAGTAGAAAAAAGCGCCACCAGGGCATTTTTAGTGTGCCGCACACGAACGGCACCACCGCCCGGAACACCGGTACGTAAGGGCCAATCAGGATCGAAAGCGGGCCAAAGCGGGCCATGAAGCGGTGGGTGCGGTCCAGATCCTCGTTTCTGACCCTGGCTTTGCTGAGCAAAGCAGGCCCAATCTTGCGGCCCAGAAAATAGCCCAGGTTGTTGCCCAGCAATGAGCCCAAAAAAAGCACCAGCAACGCAATAGATAGCTGCAACTGGCTGGCCGCGGCCAGCAGCCCCACCGCTATTAGCAGCGAGTCACCGGGCAGGAAAAAGCCCACCAGCAATCCGGTTTCTACAAATACCGTGGCAAAAATGCCCAGATACCCTACAGCCTGCACATACGCCGACACATCCATACCCCTCACCCTAAGGCAAGATGGGACCAGCCGACAAGCCGGTTGGATAGGTAACCACCGGTCACGCTCGAGGCAACGTGGGCACAAATCCCAACAGCAAGGGCAGCTCAGGACTTTTGCGGTTCAGCGGGGTGGGAAAATCTGCAACTCCATCACCCGGCCCCTGGGGCTTCGGCTGGCGGCATACACCAGGCTCTCGCCAATCTCGTTGGGGTCTACCCAGGCCATCGGGTCGGCCTCGGGCATCTCTTTGCGGTTGGCCGGGGTATCCACCGCCCCCATCGGGTAGACAATGGCCACCCGCACCGCCGTACCGGCCAACTCAGCGTCCAGCGAGCGCAGGTAGGTTGCTACTGCGGCTTTGGCTGCTGCATAAAGGGCCACACCAGGCCCGGCCCCGTTCCAGGCCGCCGCTGCCGAAATGCCGGCGACAAAGCCATCTTTCTGAGCCAGCAACTCGGGAAGGATGGCTCGGGTCATGTAAAACAGGGTGCGCATATTGAGGTCGAACATCCGGTCGTATAGGTTGGGCTCGCTGTCCTTGATGGGAGAGTATGCAAATCCGCCCACCGTGTGCACCAGACCATCCACCCGGCCCATCTGGGCTTTGACCTGTCGAATCAGCATCTCGGAATCGGGGTAGTGGGTCAGGTTGGCTACGTAGGCCCGACCCCCCAGTTCCTGTGCCCGCTGGTAGATGATGCCATCGTGCGTATCCACCAGGGCCAGCCTGGCCCCAACCCGGGTAAACGACTGAGCGATGGCTCCGGCAATGGCTCCACCCCCGCCGGTTAGAATGTAAACTTTTCCCTCGAGCGTCTGCATCTTTCAATTATCGGCCCCCGGGCCGAGGGTTACCTGTCTGCACGCTCACATTCGGTTCAACGCCGCAACGCCTTAGCCCCGACCAAAGGTTGTTCTAGCCGACGAGTAAGCCACAGAGACGGGCGTCGCAATGTGAAGCTAACGGGTCATTCGGCCCTTGGGCCTGGAATATGATGCCAAGCAGGGCAACGCGCCCGGCGTGTCCCTGTTTTGAATGTCTTGGGCGGTTTTGTAGTTTGCATAGCCAAGGCGCCGCTCGGGGAGGTATATGGCAACGAAAAAAGTGGTACTGCATCGCTTGGGAGGACACCGGTTTGTAGGCATCAACGAGCAGGGCGACAAGGTGATGGTGGACGGCGACCAGCCTTCCACCGGCATGCGCCCGATGGAGTTGCTGCTGGCCGCCCTGGCTGGCTGCACGGCCTACGATGTGGTCGACATCATGGAAAAAAAGCGCCAGCCACTCTCGCGCTACCGAGTCGAGGCCGTAGGTGAGCGGGCCGAGGAGCACCCCAAGCGCTACACGCGCATCGTGGTCACCCACTATGGTTCGGGGCCCAACGTTACCCAGGAAGCCCTCGAGCGGGCGGTTGAGCTATCCCACACCAAGTACTGCTCGGTCTCGGCTACCCTGAACGCCCACATCGAGACCCGGGTGGTCGTGGAGGCCTGGTCACCGGAAGCAGGGCACCCACATCAGCAGTAAAAA
>DAIUDO010000039.1:12211-15633 GCA_036845585.1 Meiothermus sp.
GGTTTCGTGCTGCTCGGGGTTTTGCTGGCCACCCTGACCCGCCAGTCGGCCCCAAGCCTGCCAGGCGAGTTTGCCGCGCGCACAGCCCCGTTGTTTGGCTTTTCCTTCCGCCTGGGGCAAAACGCCAGGGCCAGCCTGGCAGCCATCTATGACCGCCGTGACCTGCGCGCCGAGCAACGCCAGATGCAGGCTGAGCTGCAGCGACTGAGGCAAGAAAACCAGCGTCTTACCCTGGAAAACCGCAAACTCCAGGCCACCTTGAGGGTACAAGCCGTACAGGGTTTGGGCGTGGTCGCTGTAGCACCGGTCATCGATGACGACGCTTCGGGGCTTTATCGGAGGCTCTACCTGGGTGCCGGAGCGGCCCAGGGTCTGCGGGTCGGGATGCCCGTGACCACAGCCAGTGGGCTGGTAGGGGTCATCACCGAGGTTACACAAAACAACGCAGTGGTTCGAACGATACTCGACCCCGAGTCGCGGGTGGGGGTTCGTCTGGCAGATGCCCCTGGGCGCGGCATCGCTTATGGGGCCCCACCCCGCATGCTGCGGGTCGAAATTGCACCCGAGGCCAACGTCAAGCCCGGCGATAAGGTGGTCTCGGGGGCCTTGCAGGGGCTTTATCCGGCTGGCATCAGCGTGGGTACCGTCGAGCAGGTGCTGCCCCTCTCGCCAGGGGCCTTGAAGAGGGTCCTGATGGTGCGGCCTGCCGTTCAACTCTCGCTGCTGGAGGAAGTGCAGGTGCTCAAACCCCTATGAGCTCAGTTCTGTTTGAGGGTTTGTCCGAGACTTATTGTGCGCCAGATGTCTGTCCAATGCAGCCTGGGCTGGACTTATCGGGTTGCTGGGTCTCTGGCGGCAAACCTCCCCATAAGCATGCCAATCCTAGCCTCTCCTCACCCTGACAGACCAGATGGAAGGCAGTACAACCTACCTGGCGCTATGTGCACGGTTTGGAATATGCACCCACTCATGATGCGAATTACCTTATGCGAATGATCCTAACCATCATAGTGGCTTTTCTCCTTCAGGGATTTGTTTCCGGGCTGCTGGGGGATCATCTAGCTCCTCCCGACATGATCTATCTGGCTGCGCTGTTGCTAGCGGCTTCCGCATCGCCCTACCTGGGTTTGCCTCTGGCTTTTGCCCTGGGGCTGTTGCAAGACCTGCTATCGGCAGGGTATCCGGGCTTGCACGCAGTTGGCCTGGTGTGTGCAGCCTATGCATACTACCGCTTGTCGCGTCTGGTGCACTGGGACGAGCTGGCTGGTCAAGCGGTTATCCTGGGGGGCAGCTTTGTAGCCAAATGGCTGGGTATTTTGCTGGTTGCTTTTTGGTTGCGACTGGGCAATTTCAACCCTCTCACGCTGTGGTCGGTTATCCTACCGGAGATGCTGCTGACACTGCTGGTCGCGCCAGTTGTCATTCGGCTCTACCGGCATCTTTTCCCGCTTCGCAGCCCGTAGGAGTGCAGCGTGAACGCGCGAGTCTGGGTTCTCTTAGGGCTTTTTTACCTCTTCCTGCTGCTGTTTGTGGGCCGGTTGTGGCAGTTGCAAGTGGTGCAATACGAACAGTATGCCACCCGCAGCCAGGGCAACTACCTGCGTACCGAGACCTCGCTGGCCCCACGGGGACGCATCCTGGATCGCAACGGGCAGGTGATTGCCACCAACCGGCTTGCTGTGGATCTGATTTATCTGGGTGGGGAGGTACACTTCAAAGAGCGGATTCTGGCTTTGGCTGGCCTCAAGGAACTGCCTAAAGTCGAGCGGGAACCGGTCGAGTTGATGGTCAATATTCCCGAGGCCCTGATTCCGACCCTGGCCGAGCTAACGGCGGGGGAACCCAACCTCAAGCTTTTGGAGCGCATCGAGCGGGTCTACCCCAACCCCATTGCAGGACCGGTAATCGGCTATACAGCCCTGCCCAGCCAGGAACAAATCAAGGAAGGCTACGACCCCGAAGAGCTGGCTGGGGCCGCCGGCCTCGAGGCGGCCCTGGAGGCCCAGCTTAGGGGCATCAAGGGCGTGGTGCTGGCCGAGGTGAATGCCCGCGGCCAGCGGGTGCGCTTCGAGGAGCTAAAGGAACCGCAGGCCGGAACCGACGTGTACCTGACCCTCGACCTGAACCTGCAGCGGGCTGCCGAGCAGGCCTTGCATGAGGGGCTCGAGGACGTCAATCGAATCCGTGTACGCAACGGACTGCCTCTGGCCAGCAGGACCAAGGGGGCCATCGTAGCTCTAGACCCCCGCAGCGGTGAGGTGCTGGCTATGGCCACCGCACCTGCGTTCGACCCCAACCTGTTTGGCCGCCGACCACGCCCCAACGACAAAATTCGCGAATTGTTTACCGATAAAGACCGCCCCACCCTGAACCGCGCCGTCAACGCCTATCCACCCGGCTCGACCTACAAGCTGGTTACCTCCAGCCTAGCCCTCGAGGCGGGCTACGTAACCACCCAAACCGCTTACCGCTGTAGCCCCTTCATCGTGTTTGGGGGTATCCGGCGGAACTGGGCCCGCTACGACATGGGCATGATGACTGTTGAGGAGGCCATAGCCCAAAGCTGTAACACCTGGTACTACCAGGTCGCCATGCAGGACCCCATCGGCATGGTCGACAAACTGCACAAGCGGGCTCTGGAGTTGGGGGTGGGCCGTCCTACAGGGCTCGAGATCGGTGAGCAGAATGGCATCGTGCCCACCCTGCAATGGAAGCGCCAGAACATTCCCCGCGACCCCCGCTGGTGGCCGGGCGAGACCCTCTCGATTGCCATTGGGCAGGGTTACAACAAGGCCACCCCAGTTCAAATTGCCCGCATGCTTGCCACCATTGCCCAAGGAGGGAGGCAGCCCGAGCTCCACCTAGTGCGGCGGATTGGCCAGCAGAACATCGTGCGTCCGATTGCTAATGTTCCGGGGAGGCACTGGAAAGAACTGCAGGATGGCCTGCGCAAAACGGTTACCTGGGGCACGGCCAAGCACGTGCTGGACAATTTCCCGGTAGCAACTGCCGGCAAGACCGGCACCGCTCAAAACGAAACCCTGACCCCCGGCCTCGAGCACGCTTGGTACATGGGCTACGGCCCCGTGGACCCCGCCGACCCCAGGCCTCCGCTCGTGGTGGTCGCCTTCTTTGAAAACGGCGGCGAGGGCAGCGGGGTGGCGCTACCTGCAGCCCGTAAGGTGATGGCTGCCTACTGGAAGGTGGGGCAGGAATTCGCACTGCGCTGAGCTTTTGTGGTGCTTTCTGTTTAGGCTGCTAATCCCAGCCGCATGATGTCCTTTTTCCGTAGCTTTCACTCCACTCATGCCCACTGTAGTTCCCGCGGCAAACTCGTGAAGGACACCCCGTCAGCTGGTGGCCTGGGGGTAAAGGATATGGGGTGAAGTGGTACAAAACAAGCCCGGCACGGTTTTGACTTT
>DAIUDO010000040.1:0-15590 GCA_036845585.1 Meiothermus sp.
CTCTAAGTACCCCACAGAAGCTCCGCCCCTGGGCCCGTCGCGCTGCAAACAGTGGAGGGAAAATTAGGGGTGGGCACTTAGATAAGGACGACTCAAAGATAACACTCCCATGTGCTCGCAGAGGAGTGTTGTGGATGAGTAACGCGGATATAACGCTGTTTTGGCTAACCTGGAATCCGGGCCATGGTAAGACTGGATTCTACGGATGGCCGGATGGGGCTCACAACCCTAATACATCCCCGCCTCAAAAGCGTGGCGCTCGAGCGGGTCGGGCTGGCGCTAGCCTTTTGGGACGAGCCGGGGGTGGGCAAGCTCGAGCTACTGGATGCTCTCTACTCTAGCGAGGACGAGAGGAAAGCGACGGCTGCCCTTAAGGAGCTGAAAAGCTCGTTCACACGGTGCGCTCGAGCCTGGGGGCCTGGGTTGTGGAAGACCGTCCGGGGATTTTTTATCGCATCTGTCCATGCTGCGCCATCGCAGGAGTACTTGTGCCTCAACGGTGGTAAACGGCTAAGGCCTGCTCCTGCTTCGCCTCGCCTTATGCGCGGTTTTGTGGAACCTGTGGCCTCGAGCTGGCCGAGATTTTGGAAGAAAGTAAGAAATAGCGAAAACCAAGAGCTGTTTTGGTGGACGGAAACGAGATCTTACCAGGAGGTAATATGGGCTGGCAGAATTTCGCAAGTACCCTGTGGCTTCGGTGGATAATCGTCGTTTTAATCTTAGGCTTACCAGCCTGCAGCGGCACCCCACCAGATCCTCGCGCACGCGAAGCGATTATTCCAGCAACCACCAAAGTTTCTGATCCTTCCACGCGAGACGCGCTCACGCTGTATGACCCCGAGACCGGAATCCTGCGTTTTTCAACCTCCACACCACTGCTCGATAGCTTAAAGATAGACAACGTACTGGTCAGCGAACCTTCGTCCGCCGCTCCCTACGGTTACCTGCGAAAGATCAAGGCGATTCGGCGCGAAGGTGCTCAGGTGGTGCTCGAGACCGTTCAAGCCAATCTCACCGACGCAATTCACCAGGGCTGGCTCGAGGCTGCAGACGACCTCGAGGCTTCCGATCTGGCCTCCGCGATGGCTTTGGTGGAAGGGCTTTCGGTAGGGGTTGTTCAACCCACCGCTAACGTAGGCGATGGTTTCCGCTTTGAAGCTAGGTTTGACGAAACTGTACTCGATATCAACGAAGGGGACGTCAGGGTCAAAGTGCGCGTTAATGGCGTGTTCTACTTTAATGCGGGCTACAACATCGCTGTCGGCATCAAGCCCCGTTTTGGTATTCCACCCGCGTACGTTGACCACTTCGAGGCCTGGATAGGCTTCGAGCAGCGGGCGCAGCTCCAGGTCTCGGGGGAAGCGAATGCCCAAGTCAACAAGGAAAAGAAAGTGGCGGAATACCGCTTCAAACCCTTGTGCTTTGCGATTGGGCCAGTGCCGGTGTGCGTTGTCCCGACTGTCTACATTTTTGTGGGCGCAACCGGTGAGGTTAACCTAAGATTTAGCTACAATGCCGTGCAAACCGCTCAGGCAAAGATGGGCGCGAGATGGACAGATAGCAGGGGCTGGGAAGAAATTGAGCCCACACCGGCATTCAACACCTCGTTTGACCAAAACTTTGATATCAACGCCGGGCTCAAGACAAGGGCGTACACCAAAGCCGAAGGAGCCCTCATGCTCTACGGCATTGCAGGGCCGACCATTGGCGCACAAATGTCCATCGAACTCGACGTCGCTGTACCGCGCGACCCCTTCTGGATTTTGCGCGGGAGCCTCAGGGCCTACTACAGCTTCATCGTTGATATACCCGTTATCGGAAGGGTAGCAGAACATAGCGGCACCCTTTATGAAATTGGCAGGGAGTTTGGGCGCTCCCCGGCCCCCCCACCCACGATCACCATCAGAACCAGCCCTGCTACCGTACAGCTCCGGGTCGAGACCGACCTGGCTCAGTTCTTCAGGGTTGCCCACCCCCTCGGGAACGTCGACCTGACCGTAACCTCCAATCTGGACGGCACCCTCTACAGCGGGAGCTGGAGCACCAACCCCAATAGCCTGTTTGGCCCCGAACTCAAGCGCACCTTCAACACGGTGGGCAGCCGAACGCTGACGCTCATTGCCAGGTATGTCAACAGCCAGACCAGCAGCAGCCTGGTGCTCGACGTGGTGAACACCCCGCCCACCCTGAACCTGCAATACGGGGGAGACCCCCGCCAGGGCCAGATATATCCCATCACCGTGCTTATCACCGACCCCAACGAACCCGACACCACCCGGCTATGCGGCAGTACTCAGTGGTCGGTGGAGGCACCCGACACGCTATCGGCCACTACCGGTTGCTCGGTCTCGGTTACCTTTGGCACTACCGGTGCCCGCCAGATCCGGGTGACCGCCCGAGATAGCGAGGGAGCTACCACCACCAGAACCCTCACCCTGGATGTGCTGCCCCCACCTGTAAACCCTTATCCCAAAATCACCGGTTATGGGGTGTACTCGGATGAATACACCGGAGGGCCGATCCGCTGTGGCTCGGTGAGGGTGGCGGATGGCCGTACCATTGACTTGAACAATAGAGGTTGTGTTACCCCCCACCGCTACTATGGCGGTATAACCGTGGAAAACCCCAGCAACGAGGCCCTGACCTACGACTGGAAGCTCTACGTGAGCCCTCCAGGGTTTGATAACCTTCTCCTCTCCGAAACCGCCTCCACCAGCTACATCTTTGAGCTCTATAACGTCCACAACAGCGGGCTCACAACGAACGATTGCCGCGTGACTGTGAAGGTCAACGCCCCCGACCCCAGCCGCAGCAAGGGGCCCATCACGGTCTGGACTGGCAGGTGTACCTATTACTCATTTACGCTACGCTAGAAAAGATACCCTCTATGAGCCCAGGGGCCAAGAACCCAAGGTATTGCTCTTGCCCTGAATTCCGGAGAATTCCGGAAGAACCCCGCCTGGTCTGCTCGCGGCTGGCGTAAATGGTATTTTGAACAAAGAGCTATGAGCACCATTGCAGCAGACCTCGAGGGCACCCTTACCACCGGCGAGACCTGGCGGGGTATGGCCGCCTGGATGCAGGCGCACGGGCGGGCTGCGCAATACCAGTGGTTTTTCTACCGGAACCTACCGGGGGCCGTGGCCGCACGGCTGGGCTTGCAGGATAAGCGGGCCTTTCAGGATCGCTTTATGGAAGGAGCGGCGGGCTTGCTGGCGGGGTTGGAGCAGGCCGAGCTGGCCGCGATGAGCGAGTGGGTGGTGACCAACGAACTCTGGCCCAAGCGGCGCCAGGACGTGCTGGACGAACTCCTCAGGCTGCGGCAGGACGGGCGGCGGCTGGTGCTGTGTTCGGCCACCTACCAGCCCATTCTGGAGGCGTTCGCGCGGCGGATGGGGGCCGGGGTGGTGGCCCTGGGTACACCCCTCGAGGTCGAGGGCGGGGTTTTTAGCGGTCGGCTGCGGGGGCCGGTGCGCTCGGGGGCGCATAAAGCCGAGCACCTTCGCAAGTTCCTGGATGGCGAGGTGCTTTATAGAGCCTATGGCGACAGCCTGCCCGACGTACCGATGCTCGAGCTGGCCGAAGAGCCGGTGGCGGTATACCCCGAACCGAAGCTGCGTGCACTGGCCGTAGAGCGTAACTGGAGGGTGATCGGATGAGCTACTTTCCTTTGGGACGGCCGGCCCGCATGGCCGTGATGGCCTCGGGGCGCGGGAGCAACCTCGAGGCCCTGCTCAAGGCCTTTCCCCACGACAACCCCCTGGGCCACATCGTGCTGGTGATCTCCGATAGGCGGGAGGCCCTGGCCTTGCAAAAAGCCGTCGAGGCGCAGATAGAAGCCGAGTATGTGCCCTGGCCTAAAGAACGTGGACGCGAACAGTTCGAGCGGGTAGCGGGCCAGCTTTTACGCGACCACCGCATCGACCTGGTGTTGCTGGCGGGCTTTATGCGCTTGCTATCGCCGGGATTTGTGCAGGCCTGGGAGGGGCGCATCCTCAACATTCACCCCTCGCTTTTACCGCAGTTTCCGGGCCTACACGCCCAGCGCCAGGCCCTCGAGGCCGGAGTAAGCGAGACGGGTTGCACGGTGCACTTTGTGGACGCTGGGATGGACACCGGCCCCATCGTGCTGCAGCGCCGGGTGCCGGTTTTACCGGGTGATACCGAAGAGACCCTGGCCGCCCGCATTCTGGAACAGGAGCACCTGGCCTACCCCGAGGCTGTGCGGCGGGTGTTGAAGGGGGAGATTTAAGGAGCGGGAAGCTCTATTGCTCCTTCACCCCCTATCCCTTTAGACCCCGTCCCCTGTTATTCTTAGCTCCGTGAAAGTTTTGGTTGTGGGTTCGGGTGGGCGGGAACATGCGATTTGCTGGAAGGTGGCGCAGTCGCCCTTGGTGTCGCAGCTCTACGCTGCGCCGGGCAACCCCGGCATGGCCGAGCTGGCCGAGTGCGTTCCCTGGGATGGCAATGTGCGCGGGCTGGCCGAATGGGCTCTTCAGGAGGGTATTGAGCTGACCCTGGTGGGGCCGGAGGGGCCCTTGGTGGAGGGCATCGCCGATGCGTTTTTGGAGAAGGGCCTGAAGATTTTTGGGCCCACCCAGCAAGCTGCCATGATCGAAGGCTCCAAGGCCTTTGCCAAGGGGCTGATGACGCGTTTTGGTATCCCCACTGCCAAGCACCGAAGTTTTAGCGACGTACTCGATGCCCTGGCCTACCTCGAGGCGGTAGGGGCGCCCATCGTGGTCAAGGACTCGGGCCTGGCCGCCGGTAAAGGGGTCACGGTAGCAACCAGCCTGCAACAGGCCAAGCAGGCCGTGACCAACATCCTCTCGGGGCCCGAGCGGGCCGAGATTGTCATCGAGGAGTTTTTGAGCGGCTCCGAGGTCACCGTGCTGGCCGTGACCGACGGCGTGACCATCAAGCCCCTGCTGCCCTCCCAGGATCACAAGCGTCTGCTGGACGGCGATACCGGCCCCATGACCGGGGGTATGGGGGCCATCTGTCCCTACCCCCTGGCGCCGGGCCTGATGACCGAGATCGTCGAACGGGTGCTCAAGCCCCTGGTAGACGGCCTGCGGGCCGAAGGGATTGTCTACAAAGGGGTCATCTATGCCGGCCTGATGCTCACCGACGACGGGCCCAAGGTGCTGGAGTTCAATGCCCGCTTTGGCGATCCGGAGTGCCAGGCCATCCTGCCGCTTTTGGAGACCGACCTGGTGGAGCTGGCCCTGGCCGTGGTGGAGGGCCGCCTGCACGAGCTGGAAATCCGCTGGCGGGCCCAGGCCTCGGCCTGTGTGGTGATGGCCGCGCCCGGTTACCCCGACGACCCCCACAAGGGCCTGCCGCTGTCGCTGCCCCAGCTACCCCCGGAGCAGGTGCTTTACTTCCAGGCCGGAACCCGCCGGGGCCCCCAGGGGCTGGTTACCAACGGGGGGCGGGTGTTGAGCGTGGTGGGCTTGGGGCGCGATTTGCGCGAGGCCCTCGAGCGGGCCTACGCCGGGGTGGGGGCGGTTCGCTTTGAGCACGCCCTGTATCGGCGGGATATTGGTCGGAAGGTAATTTGAACGGCTGGCCGGTATCAATCCGCGCAGTCGCCCAGCGGGTATTTGTGCGCACAGTAGGGGCAGCGCCGCTGTAAACCACAAGCGGCCACAAAATCCTTGGGCAGTTCCATCCCGCAGGCCAGGCAGACCTGCCGGTTTGGGTCGAGGAACACCTCTGCATCGGCAGCGGGTACTGTGTACCCTCGAGCTTCCCCATCTTTGTGAGGATTTCACCAGCCGATCCCCTGCTTCTGCCTATCGCCCGTGGATGGTGTCCAGCAGCGGCCCGTGGATCAGGCCGTTGGAGGCCACTAGGTAGCGGTTGCCCAGCCGGTAATCCTCCCCTTGAAGGCCGGTTATCCGCCCTCCGGCCTCGCTAACGATGAGCCAGCCCGCGGCCACATCCCAGGGGTTGAGCTTCACTTCCCAGAAGCCGTCCAGGCGCCCAGCGGCCACATAAGCCAGGTCGAGGGCTGCCGCGCCCGGTCGCCGCACCATGAGCCCCTTGGTCAGGGCCCGCTGAAAGTAGACCAGGTTTTCGGTGTCCTTGCTCACATCGTAGGGGAATCCGGTGGCTAGAAGGCTGCCCACCAGGGTTGAACGGGTGGATACCCGAATGGGACGACCATTCAGGTAGGCCCCGCCCCCCTTGGTAGCGGTAAATAGCTCGCCCCGGGCGGTATCCAGAACCACCCCCAGCACCACCTCGCCGTGGGCTTCCAGGCCGATGCTCACCGCATAAAAAGGGAAGCCATGGGCGTAGTTTACGGTGCCGTCCAGGGGGTCTACAATCCAGCGGAAGGCCCCCTCTTTGTCCTGGCCTTGTTCCTCGCCCAGCACCACGTGGTCGGGGTGGCGCGAAGCAATGAGTTCTCGGATGGCCGCCTCCGACTCGTGGTCGGCCTGGGTGACTAGATCGGTGGGGGTGGACTTGGTGCTCTGGGTAAAGCCTTTTTCCTGGTAGTACTGGTGGATGCCTTTGGCTAAATAGGCGGCGTCGAGGGCGGTTTGCAGATAGGCACGCAAGTCCATGGGTCAGATTCTATCGCGGTTTTTGTTGGTGCTGCTGATGTCCCAGACCGGCAAGCTGTTTTTCTCATCTTTGGGCGCGACAGTGGCCAGGCCAGGCTTCTGAGCACCCAGGTAGCGGGGTCGCTGGGCCAGATCGCGGAACACCCTGGCTTCGCGCCAGCCCTGCGCGATGGCCTCCTCGAGCAGCGTGTAAACGTTCTCGGGGGCCAGCTCCAGCCACAACCAGCCGCCGGGTTGGAGGGCGTCCCAGGCCTGGGGCAGGAGCGCTCGAGCCACGTCGAGCCCCTCCGGGCCGGCATAGAGGGCACGCTCATCCTCGTAGGCCAGCTCGGGCGGGGCCTCCTCGCGGTAGCTTTCGGGTAGGTAGGGCGGGTTGGAGATTACCAGGTCGAGCCCCGTCAGGTTGGCGGTAAAGGGGGCCTCGAGGAAGCTGACCTCGAGGCCCAGGTGCAGGGCATTTTCCTTGGCGAGCTCGAGGGCCTTGGGGTTAATATCGGTGGCCCAGACTGTGGCCTGGGGCCGCATGGCCTTGATGGCCAGCGCGATGGCCCCACTGCCCGTGCCAACATCCAGAACCCACGCCGGCGCATCCAGTGGCAGATGAGTCAGGGCCCGCTCGACCAGCCCTTCGGTCTCGGGTCTGGGGATCAGAACCCCCCGCGCCACTTTGAGCCGGAGCCCATAAAACTCGCTCTCGCCCAGCAGCAGTTGCAGGGGGTGGCCGCTCAGGCGCAAATCAAGCATGGCCCAGGCCGCCTCTTCTACGTCCGGTGGAACCGGCTGTGTCAGACGGGCAGCCAATTGCGCATCGTTCAGCCGGGCAGCATGGGTTAGAATCCAGCGAGACTCGACAGCGGGTTTTCCGGCGGCCACCAGCTTTTGCTGCAAGGCTTGTAAAAGCGCCAGGTGGCTTTTACTCGAGGTCATTCTCAGGGGAGGCAGGAGGGGTGGCTGTGCGGGGCAGAACCACCACGTGGCGTGCCTCTCCCTCGCCTACCGAGGTGGTGGTCACTTTGGGGTGCTGCTTGAGCATCACGTGAATCAAGCGCCGTTCGCTGGGGCGCATGGGGGGGAGTTCGATGGGCTGGCCGCTCACCTCCACCTGCAACACCGCGTCCGCGGCCATCCGCCGGATGCGCTCCTCGTTGCGGCGGCGGTAACCGGCCGCGTCCAGCACCACCCGGTAGGCCGAGCCGAAGTGTTTAGCCATGGCTACGTTGGCGATAAACTCGAGGCTTTGCAGGGTTTTGCCCTCGCGCCCGATCACCCGCCCCGAGTCGCCCCCCAGAATCTCGACGCGAAACAGGTTCTCCTCCTGAACAATATCCACCGAGTAGGCCGGGTCGAGGCGCAACAAGAGCCCCACCATGAAGTGCTCGAGGACACTCTTGGGGTCTTGTGCTGGGGTGGGCTGGGTCACGATGGGGGCTGCCTCCTCCTCCTTAAGCACGACCTCGGGGGCGGTTTCGTTTTCCCCAATCCCCAGGTCGGATAACAGATCGTCGAGTCCGCGCTTTTTGTCATCCATAACTAATCGTCCGATTATAGCTTACCAGGCATAAGAAGTACCGTAACCTGACGGGTGTCAAGGGCTTCCCAAAAAACGCACCGGTACAGCGGGTTTGCTGTACCGGTGACCGCCGAACAGGCCCTAGCTTTTAGCTGGGTGCATGGGCAGGCCTAGAGCAGTAATAGTTCAGGCTTTATCTCTTAGGTGGTGTATCTTGCAAAGATTTGGATGCTGATAGACCTACCAAGTTATTACTCCATTGGCTCTTAAGGTTATAAAGAAACCAAACAAATCAAGCAGCCACTCCATGAATGAGCTCACCTCCTTTCAATGAAAAAGATACCTTGATGGGCCAGCCGATTGACATCGGCTGGCCCACGCATTTTCTAAGGTCAAGTGCGAATTATTTGGCGAGCATGGATGGCTTGCTGATGCCAAGCTGTTTATTGATATAAAACTGTTGACCAATACCTAATATAGTAAAAAAAGTGTAGTACAGGTTTACTCCTGCAGGAAAGCTAAAGAGGATGAAAGCAAATACTAGATTGAAGATGATACCTTGCCTAATAGCGTCTTTGTTTCCAGCAGATGTCAGCAAGGTTGAGATGAAGATAACCGCTATGTAAATTAGCGGCAAAACATAAATCGGATCGGGTAGGGCCAAGTCAGGAATCCACAAAAAGCCCTGCCCGAACTCGTAGCCCACCATAATCTTGTACATCAGGAACAAAATGGGCATCTGGAGCAGCAAGGGAAAGCAGCCGCCCAGGGGGTTTATCTTGTGCTCCTGGTAGAGCTTCATCATCTCTTCCTGCTGCTTTTCTTTGTTGTCTTTGTACTTTTCCTGAATTTTCTTGAGCAGGGGCTGGATTTTTTGCATTTCGGCCATGCTCTTGTACTGCTGGTGCATCAGGGGCCACATCAAGAGCCGGATCAGGATGGTCACCAACACAATGGCCAGCACCCAGCTACCCCCTACCAGGCGGTGGGCTTCCTCCAGCAGCCACAGCAGGCCCAGCGAGATCTGGCCCCAGATGTTGGGCTGGAAAACCCCCGGCAGCTCGTAGAAGTTCTCCACGCTCAGGCGCACCAGCTCGTTGGCCCCGCCGTACACCTTAAGGTTGAGGCTGCCTGCTGGAACGCTAATTTCGGCAATCCCAGCCCCGTTGAGTTGGGTGAGGGTGATGGGGGTGGGGGTTTGCGGGCGAATAAACATGGCGAAGCCCGAAGCCTTATGGGTCTGCCAGCCCACATACACCGCCGGGCCCTGCCCCGCATTGAGGGGCTGGTTGTTGCCCTGCCCCAGCCACTTGGTGATGGGGGTGTCGGTGCCGCCGATGCCCGTCCAGACCAGCTTGCGCGGGGTGGGGCTTTGCACGTCTACGTCTATGGTCAGGAAGCGGGGGTGGATGGTGTAGGTCAGGGTGGTGCTGCCGTCGCTAAAGCGGGCGATGAAGTCGGCGTCGGGGTTGCCCTGCTCCCGGCGGGTAAACTCGCGGCTGGTGGGGGTGAAGCCCTCGAGGGTTCCGGGCGGGGTCTGTCCGGCCCGTACCAGGTTGGGGGCGCGCTCGTAGTTGCCCTTAAAGTCGGTGGCGCGCACGGTTTTGATGTACCAGCCCACAATCTGCCCCTGTTCGTTAAAGGCGATGTCGGCCAGGTTGGTGACGGCCACCTTTTCGGGCTTGCCGTCTTTGTTTACGTCCACATCGCGCCATTCGGGGGATAGGGCCAGGGCGGGGGCCAGGGCAAACACAGCCAAACTTATCCAGAACCAACGTTTCATCCAGTTGCTCCTTCTATTTCAGCGAGTCCAGGGGGTTCCAGCGGACTCGAGGCCTTTCTGTGGGTACATAGTCCAGCCCACCCGGATGCAGGGGGTGGCACTTGAGAATGCGCTTGACGCTCAGGTACAGGCCCCAAAAAGGCCCGTGACGCTCGAGCGCCTCCAGCGCGTAATGGCTACAGGTGGGGTAAAAGCGGCAGGTGGGCGGCTTCAAAGGGGATATAAAGCGCCGATAGAAACGCACGCTCCCTTTTAGAAACAGATTGATCATCACCCGATGCTCCAAGCTCCTACGATAGAGCAAACCAACCTGTGTCATTGTACCAGCCCGCTCTTTTTTAGGGCATGGGTTAAATCCTTGAGCAAGTCCCAGTACGACGCCTCTACCGCCTCGGGCTGGGCCACGACCACCATCTCACACGGCGGAAGATGCATTTTTCGCAGAATTTCTCGCAGGCGACGCCGAATTTTGTTCCGCACGGTGGCCTTTTTAGAGACCTTATTCGAGACCACAATACCCACCCGCACCGGGTTGAAGGCGGTGGGCCGCAGCGGAAACCAGCGCACCGTCAGATACTTCCCACGCCCCACACGCCCCCCCCGAAGGCGCTGGAAGGCTTTTTCACCCTTGAGGGAAGAGAACGGCATGGACAGATTAGACAGGAAAAAAACTCCCCGGCAGAGGGGAGCTGGGCCAATGGGCTGGGCCTAGCGGCGGAGCTGGGGCTCGCTGCTGACGGTAAGCTTCACACGGCCTTTGGCACGCCGGCGGGCCAGCACCTTGCGGCCATTGGCGGTCTTCATGCGGGCGCGAAAACCGTGGGTTTTGGCCCGTTTGCGCTTGTTGGGTTGCCAAGTGCGTTTCATCGCTTCCTCCAGAGAACTGACCTAAGGGGCCAGATAAATATCCTGCCGGGTCGAGCCAGGCAACCCTAAGAGTTTAGCACATTTGCCCAAAGGCGGGAAGCGGGGGTGGGTGGGGGCGAGCAGGGGCCTCTCACATGACAAAAAATCTGTGTTTTTTGCAATACCTGCAACATAACGCTTTTTTGCATAATGAACCGTAAAACGTTGACATACCGTAGGGGCCATCGGTATACTCAGCCCCAACCAAACGCTCGTTTGTTAGCTATCAGCGACGCGCCTTTGCGGTGTTCGTAGAAAGTTTTAGGAGGCTTGGTGCAGCTCAAGGTAGAACGTGTTTCTCTAAACTTCGGCGGGGTCAAGGCGCTGAGCGAGGTTTCCCTCGAGGTCGCCCAGGGTGAGCTGGTCTCGGTGATCGGCCCCAACGGGGCGGGCAAGACCAGCCTGCTTAACTGCATCTCCGGCTTCTACCACCCCAGCGCGGGCAAGATTACCTTCGAGGGCCACGATCTGACCCACGCCTCGCCCCACCAGGTCACTAAATTTGGTATCGCCCGGGCTTTCCAAAATATCGAATTGTTCACCGGCATGTCGGTGCTGGAGAACCTCCTGATGGCCCGCCACACCTTTGGTCATTACAACCTGCTGGACAACATCCTGATCTATGGCCGGGCCATGCGGGTGGGCGTGGAGAACCGCCGCTTTTGCGAGGAGATCATAGACTTCATGGAGCTCGAGCCCTACCGCAAAGCCCTGGTAGGCGACCTGCCCTACGGGGTGCGCAAGCGGGTCGAGGTGGCCCGGGCCCTGGCCCTCTCGCCCAAGCTCTTGCTGCTGGACGAGCCCATGGCCGGCATGACCCTGGAAGAAAAAGAAGACATGGTGCGCTTCATCCTGGATATCCGGGCCGAACGGGGCACCACCATTATCCTCATCGAGCACGATCTGGGCGTGGTCATGGACATCTCCGACCGGGTCTATGTGCTGGACTTCGGCCAGGTCATCGCTTCCGGCCTGCCCGAGGAAGTCAGCCAGAACCCGCGGGTACAGGAGGCCTATGTGGGGGTGGATCATGCGGTGTGAATTGTCAGAGGCCGGTGGCCCAGGCCTTCGGCTTTTGGATTGCAAGCCTGCGGGAGGCCGCCCATGATGCCTTCGGGCTACGAACTCAAGAAATACACCCTCCCGCAGGTGCTGCAAATGCGGGCTAAAGCGATGCCCAAGCAGGTGGCCATCCGCGAGAAGGATCTGGGCATCTGGAACGAGATCACCTTTGCTGACTACTACCGCCACGTGACCCGTTTCGCTGCGGGTCTTTTGGCCCTGGGCTTCGAAAAAGGGGAGCGGCTGGCGGTAATCGCCGACAACATCCCCGAGTGGCTCTACGCCGAACTGGCCACACAGGCTCTAGGGGGCATCTCGGTTGGTGTGTACCAGTCCTCGTTGCCCCCCGAGATCGCCTATGTGCTCTCCTACACCGGGGCGGCCTTCGTGGTGGCCGAAGACCAGGAGCAAGTAGACAAACTCCTGGAAATCCGCAGCGAAATTCCCAGCGTGCGCAAGGTCATCTACGAAGATCCCAAAGGGATGCGGGCCTACCGCGACGACCCCTGGATTATCGGCTTCGACGAGGTGGAGCGGCTGGGCGAGGAATACCTGCAGAAGCATCCCCAGGCCGTTGAGGAGCGCATCGCCCAGGGCCATCCCGAGGACGTTTGCCACCTCTCGCTCACCTCCGGCACCACGGGCCGCCCCAAGGCCGCCATGCTGCGGCACCGCAACCTGCTGCACATGGGGGTGGCCCTGCAGGAGATTGATCCCCTAAAGCCCACCGACGACTACCTGTCGTTCTTGCCCTTCGCCTGGATTGGCGAGCAGATGATGTCGGTGGGGATGGCCCTGGCCGGTGGGTTTGCCGTTAACATGCCCGAGTCGGTGGAGACCGCCATGAGCGACCTCAAGGAGATCGGGCCGCACGTGATGTTCAGCCCGCCCAGGGTCTGGGAGGGTACACAGAGCCAGATCTGGGTGCGCATCTCCGAGACCTACGCCTTCAACCGCTGGGTCTACCAGCAGATGCTCAAAATTGGCTACCGCGCCGCCGACTATCGCATGCGCGGCAGACCCATGCCTCTAGGATTGCGCCTGGCCTACTGGTTCGCCGATCAGATTATGTTCAAGCCCTTGCGCGACCAGCTCGGCTTTTTGCGGTTGCGTCGGGCCTATACCGGGGGGGCGGCGCTGGGCCCGGATGTCTTCCGCTTTTACCATGCCATTGGGGTCAACCTCAAGCAAATCTACGGCCAGACCGAGATTATCGGGATTGCCTTCGTGCACCGCGACGGCGATGTGCGGGCCGACACGGTGGGGCTTCCGATCCCCGGCGGTGAGGTCAAAATCAGCGAGCGCGGCGAAATTCTATGCCGATCGGACGCGGTGGTGGCGGGCTACTGGCAGAACCCCGAGGCCACCGCCGAGACCTTCGCCGATGGCTGGTTGCACACCGGCGACGCCGGCTACCTCACGCCCGAGGGGCACCTGGTGGTGATCGACCGGGTATCGGACGTGATGCATACCAGCGCCCAGCAGATGTTCAGTCCGCAGTTTATCGAGAACAAACTCAAGTTTAGCCCCTACATCAAAGAAGCGGTGGTCTTTGGCGACCAGAAGCCCTTCCTGACCGCCTTCATCAACGTAGACCCCCAGACCGTGGGCAAATGGGCCGAGGATCGCCGGATTGCCTATACCACCTACATCGATCTATCGCAAAAACCGCAGGTGGCCGAGCTTATTCGCAAAGAAGTCCAGCGCGTCAACGAGGGGCTGCCCGAGCACCTGCGCATTCAGCGCTTCGTGCTGCTTTACAAGCTGCTCGATGCCGACGACGACGAGCTAACCCGCACCGGCAAGGTACGCCGGAAGTTCATCATGCAGCGCTACCAGCCCATTGTGGATGCTTTGTATAGCGGCACCGACAAGGTACAGGTGGATACCGAGTTCAAATACCAAGACGGCACGGTGCAAAAAGTCTCGGTGGAGGTACGGGTGCTCGAGGCCGACGGAAAGCCTGAAATAGTGGGGGTGTAGTGTGGTTGACTTTGTGCAAAACCTCATTTCCGGCGTGGCCGTGGGCTGCATCTACGCCCTGGCGGCGCTGGGATTTGTGTTGATTTACAAATCCAGCCGGGTTATCAACTTTGCCAACGGCCAGTTTATTGCCATCGGGGCTTTTATGGCCTATGCCCTGGCGGTGTGGGGCAAGCTGCCGGTTCTACTGGCTGCGTTGCTGGCTATGCTGCTTACCGCAGGGCTGGGCTTTTTGGTCGAGCGGGTTTTTCTGCGCAGGCTGGTAGGCCAGCCGATTATCTCGGTCATCATGGTGACCATCGGGCTGGCCAGCGTGCTGGACGGGCTGATGTACCTGACCCCTTTTGGCTCGGGCAACTTCACCTTTCCGCAATTCCTGCCACAGGGTGGCCTTAGCCTGGGCGGCGTTAGTGTTTCGTATCCGCAGCTTTTAGCGATTGGCTTTACCGCTATTTTCTTGGTGCTGTTTGGCTGGTTCTTCCAGCGCTCGGTGCTGGGGGTCTCCATGCGGGCTGTGGCCGACGATCAGATGGCCGCGATGAGTGTGGGGGTCTCGGTGCAGCGGGTGTTTGCGCTGGCCTGGGCCGTGGCCGGGCTTACTGCCGCCGCTGCGGGCATTGTGGTGGGGATGGTCTCGGGCCTGAACCAGGATGGTCTGATCGCCATCGGCCTGGCGGTGTTTCCGGCGGTGATTCTGGGTGGACTGGACTCGGTGCCAGGGGCGGTGGTGGGAGGAATTATCATCGGTGTTCTGCAGTCTTTTTCCACCGCCTACCTGGACGGGCTTTTCAGCCAGATTGGCCTGGTGGGGGGTGGTTCGCAGTACGTGATGCCCTTTGTGGTGCTGCTGGTTATGCTGTGGTTCAAGCCGCACGGGCTGTTTGGTACCGAGGAGATCGAGCGGGTATGAGCACACCCATTCAGCTTGACTGTTGCAGGGAGGGTGTCCATGCGTAACCCCTGGGCCCAGACCGGCAACTACCGCACCTCCTACGTGCAGGACACCACCATCTTTGCCAATTACCGCGAGATTGTCTCGGTGGTGCTGCTTTTGGTGGGGCTGTGCATTCTGCCGCTGTTTCTCGAGCGCTCGCAGGTGTTGGTGCTCAACTTTATCCTGATTTATGCCATTGCAGTGCTGGGGCTTAACATCACCACCGGATACGCGGGCCTGATCAGCGTGGGGCAGGCGGCCTTTATGGGGGTGGGGGCTTATACGGTGGCCTTAAGCGCACCCAGCCTACCCTTCTGGCTGACCATTCCCCTGGGGGGCTTTACGGCGGCCATCATCGGGTTCATTGTGGGGATTCCCAGCCTCCGGGTCAAACACCTCTATCTGGTGCTGGCTACGCTGGCTTTTCAGGAGATTTTCGTCTGGGTGGTGGGGCGCAGCCCGGCCCTGGCCCAGGGGGCGGCCATTCCAGTGGAGATGCGCAACTTTTTGGGCCTGGAAATCGGTTTCCGCAACCACAACTACTTCTGGTATTACGTCATCCTGTTTGTGCTGGTGCTGATGGTGATGGCCTGGCGCAACCTCTTGCGGGGCAAGTATGGCCGCGCCCTTATCGCCGTGCGCGACAACGACCGCGCGGCGGATGCCATGGGCATGGATCCGGGCCGTACCAAGCTGATGGCCTTTGCCCTGGGGGCCTTTTATGGCGGGGTGGCCGGGGGCTTGCTGGCCTATATGCAGCGGGCGGTGGTGGTGGAGGAGTTTACCCTAGAATCTACAAACCACCTTACCCAAATCAGGCACTGCAGTTATGTTTAG
>DAIUDO010000041.1:0-6878 GCA_036845585.1 Meiothermus sp.
AAGCATGTTTAGGAGCGCTAAAAAGGTCTTATCGGCTATGGTGGCTACGGCGGGAATAGCAGCCTGGCCTTCGCAGATGGTTTTTCTCGAACCATCTGATGCCTCGGGTTCGTCACCGGATGCTGCCTAGCCCACACCGCGCAATACAACTTTTGCGGGACCGCTGGCCCGCCCAACCCCCTAGGTACGGGCCGAAGCCCTTAGTTTCCAGCGCTGGCCAGCACCCGCCCACCGGCATCCACGAACTCAACTCGAGTAAATCGACCCGGCACCTCGAGCATCACAAAAGGACTGGTCAGAGCCTGGGTTACGATGGCCCCCGGTGGTGGGCTGTTGAGGCGCAGGGTCACGCGCAAGGTATCGCCCACCAGCCGGGTACCCTGAAGCTGTAGGCCATAGCCTCCAGTGGGTTTTTGGCCCCAGAAGAAGGCCACCACCCGGTACTGGCTGAAGTCCACCGAAGGTGTGGCCGGCTGGGGGAGTTGGTTGCCGGTCGCCAGACGCCAGATAGTAAGGAGTTGGTCAGTGGTGCTGGCGATGTAGGCGGCGGGGTTCGCACTGGTGTAGGCGGACTGTGCGCCCTGCTGCATAACGCGGGGGTTCTGGGGTGGTGGACTGGGGGGCATCAGCGTCAACTCCGTCTCGAGGCCGTACTGCACAGCCAAAGCAGCCACGCGGCTCAGGCTGGGGCTGGGTTCGTAGCGGTTGGGCACCAGAGGGGGCTCGAGCTCGTACAACACAACCGGGCGACTCCCCCGCCGGCTTAGAATTTCCCGCAGAACGACCTCATTTTCGGCCTCGGAGAGCGCGGCCAGCCTGGGTATGCCTGGTCTGTTTTCAACCACTTGCGTGGCATTGCTGGCGAAGACACTGCCCAGCCGCGACCAGCTTCCATCAAACAGCCAAGCACTTTGTACGTTTCGATTGGTGCGCACCACAAACTGCAAACCGGGGAAGGTGCGGGTGGTTTGGGCCACGCGGGGCAGGGCGGGGTTAATCTCCCGATAGAGGGCCTCACCCCCCACCAGCAGAGCGTCGGCCACGGCCAGGGGACTAGCAGACGGGCCACGGGTCAGGGCCAGGCCGCGCTCGCCCAGCCGCACCGTCTGGGGCTCACCGTAGAAGTACGTCCAGCGCTCGCTGTTCTCAGCGAATAGCACCTGAATCTCGCAGACCTGATAGGCTTGCTCCCCCGGCTGCGGCACGCAGCCCGCCAGGGCCAGAATCGTCAGACCCAACCACCGCTTCATGCCCTCATATTAGCGGCTCTTGGTGAGCAGGTGGCGTTGGGTGAACCTTTGCTAAAAATGCGGGGGCCTGGGTTGGGTGGGGGTGAGAGGTTGATAAAGCTTGGGTCGGCCAAGTTTCTTGGATCAAAAAGGCGTTTGCGGGTGTTTCTGTCGGTCGCGCCGTCGTACTAGGATAATGGTTGTGAAACGCCGTGAATTTCTACGGCTTGCATTGTTCACGCTGGCGCTTCCGCCCTGTGGCTTCCTCGAGTGCCCTGGCCTATCCCGCTGGACTAGAGCCAGACCCAACGTCTGGCCCAGATCGCCAGGGCCCACCCGAAGGTCGCAGGCGCAATAAACGCCCTGTCACAACAAGGGTATCCGGCAAACTGGTCTCAAACTGCAGGTTCAAAGCTCTACGCAGGTCCAGACAAGCTTGGCGATCAGGCACGCCCTGGCGGTGTTGGGCATTCTGACCACATTGGATTTTTGGGTAGGCCTGTTCGAGGTCCCCAGCCAGGCTCGTTATGCGTTCAATACGGAATTTGTGTTTGCACTTGCTTGTTTCAGTACTTCTCTGTCAAATCGGAGGCTTACACCTCCTACTGTCCCACAGCCCTCCACCAGCATCTGCTGGCATCGCTCGCGATACTTCCACAAGCTTCTCGAGGTGCTCATCCCGTCGTACTTCTTTGGCAAGGGCTGGTGGCTGTGGGGCCTTTTGCTGATGCTGCTGATGACAGGCCTCTCGGTGGGCTGGCTGATCCGGTGGTATAAGTCGTCCGGCGGCAGGCGGAAGCCTCCAGTCGGTAATCGAGGTCTACCGCAAGGCTCTGGGGTCGAGCGCATCGCGCAGCGCGTCGCCCAAAAGGTTGAAGCCCAGCGCCACGAACATGATTGCCAGCCCAGGGAAGGTCGCCACGTGCGGCGCGGTGGCCAGGTACTCGCGGCCCCGAGCCAGCATCAGACCCCACTCCGGCTCGGGAGGGCGGGCCCCAAGACCCAGAAAGCCCAGCCCTGCCGCGAACAGGATCGCCACCGCCATCTGCAAGCTGGACTGCACGATGATGGGTGAGAGCGCATTGGGCAGGATATGCCGCAGCATGATGTGCCGGTTGCGGTTGCCCAGCGCCCGGCTGGCTTCTACGTACTCCCGGTCCCGCAGCGACAGCACCGAACCCCGCACCAAGCGTGCATACACTGGAATGGCTGCAATGCCCACTGCAATCATCACGTTGGTCAGGCCGGTGCCCAGGGTAGCAACCAGCACGATGGCCAGTAAGATACCCGGAAACGATAGCATCACTTCCACAATGCGCTGCGAGACAAGGTCGAAAGTGCCCCCGAAGTAGCCAGAGACCAACCCCACCGGTACCCCCACGGCGAGTCCAATGGCCACGGCAATCAAACCGATGGAGAGGGAAATCCAGGCGCCATGGGCTAGGCGACTTAGAATATCGCGGCCCTGCTCATCGGAGCCCAAGAGGTAAAACTTTATGGGGCCATCCACCCCAAACAGATGCCGGTCGCTGCGCAGCAGTCCGCCCCACCAGACCCAGGGCTCGCCCCTGACAAAAAACTTGATGGAATACAGTTCCTGGCCCAACTCGAGCTGACCCAGTGGCGTGCGGGTGACCTCGCGCACCCAGAGGCCTGGCTGACCCTCGGGGCCGCGAAACTCCACACGCATGGGAGGAACATAGGTACCGCGCAGATTTTGCTCGATGGGACTGTAAGGGGCGATAAAGGGAGCAAAGGCCGCAACCAGGACAAAAACGCCAATGAAGAGAAATCCGGCCACGGCCAGCGGACTGCGGAATAAGCGCCGCCGCCAGCGGGGGGTCTCACGCTTGGGGAGTATGGTCGGAGCGGTCTTGGTCATGTCAGATCCTCTGGATAGACCATGCCAGGCTAGTCGTAACGAATTCTCGGGTCAATCGCGCCATACAGCAGATCTACGACCAAATTGATAAGAATGAAAGCCACCGCTATCAGCAGAACGGCACCCTGCACCACCGGGTAGTCTCGAGCCAGAATCGAACCCACCAGCAGCTGTCCGATGCCAGGCCAGGCAAATACCGTTTCGGTGATGACCGCACCTTCCAACAACCCGCCAAACTGCAAACCGGTAATGGTGACCACCGGTATCAGGGCGTTGCGCAAGGCATGCTTGAACACCACCACCCGGCCCGCAACCCCTTTGGCCCGTGCGGTGCGGATGTAGTCTTGCGACAGCACCTCCAGCATCGCACTGCGGGTCATGCGGGCCAGAATAGCAGCCGTACCAGTCCCCAGGGTAATGGCCGGCAAAACCAGGTGCCACAATGTGCCCATACCGGCTACCGGAAACCATCCAAGCTGCACGGAGAAAATCAGAATAGCCATCAGGCCAAACCAGAACACCGGCATCGAGACCCCAATCAAAGCCCCCAGCATGGCCAGCAAATCGAATACCGTACCGGGGCGGATGGCAGCGATGATACCGGCCGGAATTCCAATGAGCAGGGCCACCAGCATGGCCCCAAGGGTCAAGCGGAGCGTGTTGGGGAAATACTGGCTTAGTTCGTAGGCGACAGGCTTGCGGGTACGAACCGATTGTCCGAGGTCACCTTTTGCGACATTCACGGCGTACAGGCCCAACTGGACATACCAGGGCTGATCCAGTCCAAAGCGCTGGCGGATGTCGGCCAGGGTTTCGGGCGTAGCAAACTCTCCGGCCAGCAGTTGTGCCGGGTCACCAGGGGCCAAACGTACCATCAAAAATACGGCCAGCAAAACCCCCAGCAAAGTAGGGAGAATGGTCAGCAAACGGCGGGCGATGTAGGTAGTCATTGGGCGCGGTGGTTTTTCCAAACTTGTACAGCAAACCCAGCAACTAGAGGCAGCTCATCTCGATTTTCCAGTATGACCGGGTTCTGCGCAACAACATCTCTAACCTCGTGGGTGCGAGGCCGCATTAAAGTTTGCCACAGCCTTTGGGCGGTATTGTTCCAGTTGCCAGGTTTGCAGAGCGACGGGATTATCGGCACTGCCGAACTTACCCCATCGCAAACGATAAGTTATGCCGATAGGATAGGTTGATACTGCCCCCGCCTGCAAAGCAAGCGGGGGATGGTTTGTCTAGCGCTCAGCCGAGGTACGGAAGCGGGCTTCGTTGGCAATGAGGCGTTCGGTGGGATGCACGATAAAGCCTTGCACCTCCCGGCGGATGGCGGTCACCTGCTGCTCAGCATGCAGGAAGACCCAGGGCACATCGTTGTAAATGATTTGCATTGCGGTACGGTAGAGCTGCTGACGGGCCTGAGGATTGTTGGCGACTCGAGCCTGCTCCAGCACCCGATCAAGCTGTGGGTTGGAGTAGAATCCCCGGTTAAAACCGTTCGGCGCTTGTTGCGTGGTATGGAACAAACCATACAGGCCGTAGTCGGCATCACCCGTGACGGTACCCCAGCCCAGCATGGCCAGCTGGAACTCGTTGCGCTCGCGGGGCTGGTTGCTGGCAGCCAGGTACGCCCCCCACTCAAGGGTCTGAATCTGGGCTTGTACGCCCACAGCCCTGAGCTGGCTCTGGATGGCCTCACAAACCCGTATATCCTGCAGATAGCGCCCGTTGGGGCAGTGCAGGGTGAAGCGCAGAGGGTTCTGTGCCGTGAAGCCCGCCTGGGCCAGCAACTGGCGGGCCAGGTTGGGGTTGTAGTCGTAACTTCCGATCTTGGTGTAGCCGAAGATGCCGGGGCTAATGGGGGCATCCGATGCCCGCCCAAAACCGCCCAGCACAAACTTTACGATTTCTTCCTTGTTGACCGCATGGTTGATGGCCTTGCGCACCCGTACGTCGTCGAAGGGTTTTTTGGTCTGATTGAAGTAGAGGAAGATGGTACGCACACTGGGGGTGGTCACCACATCAATTTCGGGGCGGGCGCTCAGGCGCTGCACATCCTGGGGAGGTACCCGCACCGCCACGTGGGCCTGCCCGGTCTCGACCAAGGCCATGCGGGTGGTCGCTTCGGGCACGGCGAGGAATCGCAGACGCTCAATGGCTGGTTTGGTCCCCCAGTAGTCGTCGTTGCGTACCAGCTCTACGAACTGACCCTTCTGCCAGCGGTCAAACTTGTAGGGGCCGGTGCCAACCGGGTTGTCGCGGTACGAGGCCCCCAATCGGCGGATGGCCGCAGGGCTTTGGATACCGGTTGATCCGTGCGACAGGTGGGCCAGCACCGGGGCAAAGGGCTCGGGCATGCGGAGGCGCAGAGTGTGGCTATCAACCACTTCAAAGGCCGAGACCCGGCCACGCAGCAGGAAGGCAAAGGAAGAAGCCAGTTCCGGGGAGATGAGGCGCTCGAGGTTGAACTTGACCGCCTCGGCGTTGAAATCGGTGCCGTCGTGGAACTTGATACCTTTGCGTAGGTTGAGGGTCAGCACTTTGCGGTCGGGGCTGAAGCTGAAGCGCTCTACCAGTTGGGGTACGATTTTGCCATCGGGGGTGTAGTAGAAGAGGGTCTCTACTACGTGGCTAACCACCGTCCCGGAGGGCGAATCGGTAGCCAGGGGGGCATCCAACGAGGTAGGGTCGGTACCCTGGGCAATGATGAGCGTACGGGTCTGGGCAAGGGCCACCGAGAGGCCCAAGCCCAGCACTAACGCGGCCAAAAGTTTGAGTCGCATATCCTCCTCCATTCGTAGCTTGTCCTGGGGTTGTTTATCCAAAGTCGGTCAAACCTGGGGCGTGCAAAGACCGCATGCCAGCGGGTCTGAGGACTATAGACAAAACGTACCCATATGGACGAGCATACTTACCTGAAGACCTGGATCGCCCAAAGGGCCCAGAGGCTTCGTGCTACGTGCCGTCAGAATACGGAAAAACCCACCCAAAATCTTGCAGTCCAGACTACATTTGGCCGGTCTCTGGACGCACCGGACCGGATCCTGGCCGTGCCTTCCGGACGGCGCCGAGAGGCGTTTGTTCTGGCCGAACACGGGTATTGTACCGAGGCAGTGCGGCCGTGTTCCCACCAAGCTGGCGCATTCTGACCCAGCCGGCTATGTCATCTGCTACCATAGGATGTACACTCATGCTAAAGGGTGGCTTTCGTGCTGTTGTATGTTGGGCTTAGCGCTAGGCAAGCGGGAGGGCCAACTGTGGCTAACGAAATTCAAAAGATAGAAGTAATTGAAGTCAACGTGAACGAGCGCTACAGCGAGGCCGATTTCTGGCGCAAGCTGGGTCGGTCTGCCCGCCAGGCAGGTCGCGAGGTCGTAGAGAAGGCCCTCTGGCTCTACTACGCAATGCAACGCCCGGAGACGCCGGCCTGGGCCAAGCGCACCATTATCGGGGCACTGGTCTACTTCTTACTACCATTCGACCTGGTGGCCGATCTGGCCCCCCTGGTTGGTTTTACCGATGACCTGAGCGTATTGTTGGTGGCAGTAAGTACGGTTGTGGCTTACATCACCCCTGCCGTCAAGGAGCAGGCTCGTCAGAAAGCCAACGAGTGGTTTGGTGAGCCTTAGGCCCCGTCCCAGGGACCGGGGGTTCGGTCGGGAATTTCCAGCCAGGCAGTCTCGAGCTTATAAAGCTGCATGCCCCTGGCCAGGTAGTTGGCCAGTGCAGCGGGACTATCCAGGGAACAAGTGTGCACCCAGACCCTA
>DAIUDO010000041.1:6978-15318 GCA_036845585.1 Meiothermus sp.
GTAGTTGGCCAGTGCAGCGGGACTATCCAGGGAACAAGTGTGCACCCAGACCCTACTGGCCCCTAGCCGCCAGGCTTCCTCGAGGGCGCAGGTTAGCAGGTGTCCCCCTAATCCCATGCCACCAAACTGTTCCATAAGGCCAAAATAGACGATCTCCACGTTCCCTTGGCTTTGCACCTCGAGCTGAAAATAGCCCGCAGGTGTGCCTTTCAAATAGGCTACCCAGGTGTGCAGGTTGGGATTTTGGGCATATTCCAACCATTGCCGGTATGTCCAGTTGGCCTTTTCGTACCAGTACCAGTTGCCGCCTACGCTGCGATATAGGAAATGTTGCAGCTCAGCGCTGGGTATCTGGGCTTTTATAATTTGCAGTCCCTGTAACTGCGAGCGCTTTGGGCGCAGGGCTTCCGGGGAAGTCATTTCTAGATAGTAGGTAGTTACCTCTGCGCGCATGGGCCGATTGTATCGAGTTTTCGGCAGCAGGAGTGTCCGGGCCATAGCAAAACATGCCTCCAGAGGAGGCATGTTCGGTAGTGTTGGGTAGACAAACCCGTCAAGTCTTACTCTCGAGGTCAACCGCGAGTTTCCGCCCTATACCCCCGCCCGCAAGAAGCGATCGGAGTAGAACGGCCCCTCCCAGCGCTGGCCTCTGGGTTCGTTGAGGATGGTGATGCGGTTTTCCAGACGGGGTTCCCAGGAGGGCTGGGTGCGCAGGTACTCAATCAGCACCTCGGCATCGCTGAAGCCGGTATCTGCGCGGAACCCTTTGGCATCGCGGAAAGAGGTAAAACCGTCGCCGCCCCCGGCGGTAAAGCTGTTGGTCACCACACGGTAGGTGGCATTGGGGTCCAAGGGCTGGAAACCACTGGCGGTTTGCACCTGCACCTGGGTGACACGGCTGCCCGCTGGACGGCTCATGTCGAAGGTATAGCGGATGCCAGCCACACCTGACAGGAAGCGGCCCGCGATCTGTTCCCACTGGGAAACCCCGTTTTCCAGTGCGGCCAGAACCTCGCTGCCCCTGAGCTCGAGCACCGTCAGGGTGTTGCCGAAGGGCAGCACCTCGTTCACCTGTCCGACCGTGATGTTTCCTGCCGGGATGCTGGCACGGATACCTCCACCGTTTTGCAGGGCAATGGTGGCCCCGGCCTGGCGGGTTTTCCACAGCATGGCATCGGCAATGAGGTTGGCCAGGTTGGTCTCACGGCGGCGCACGTCGTTGCGCTCGCCGTTGAGGGCAACGGCAGCTCTGGAAACCACCTGGGAGCGCAGGGCTGCGATGGGCAGGCCATAGGCAGTTATGGCGTCCAGAGCGAAGCGATCCTCGGGCAGGTTGACACTCATCGGGATGACCTGGCCCTGGTGGGCTACCAGCTCACCCTGGGCATTGAAGGTGACCTGCAAGCGGCCCACCACCTTGGCCCACTCCCAGGCTTGTACGATCAGCACATCCTTGTTCTCGGGGTTCTTGACAATGGTGGGATAAGCTCCACCGGGGCGCAGCTCGGGGAAGGGGGTCTGGCCCAGCAGGGTGTGGCTGTGGCCCCCCACAATCACCTGCACACCCGTCACCCGACGGGCCAGTTCCTGGTCCTGAAGGTAGCCCAGGTGCGAGAGCACCACGATGTTCTTGACGCCGCGGGCCAGCAGTTCGACCACGGCCTGCTGGGTAGCCGGAACCGGGTCGGTGAAGCGCACGTTGGGGCCGGGGCTCGAGAGGATTGAGGTCTCGGGGGTGGTCAGGCCGATGATGCCCACCCGCTGGCCGCCCACGCTCACCACCGTGTAGGGGCGAATACGACCGGCCAGCTTGGGTTCCCTCGAGACATCGGTGTTGGCCGAGACCACCGGAAAGCGAACCCCGTTCAGAAAGTTTGCCAGCCCATCAGGCCCAAGGTTGTACTCGTGGTTGCCGGGAGCCATAGCCCGGATGCCCATGCGGTGCAGGAAGTAGCGGTCAGCCAGCCCCTGGTACTGGTTGAAGTACAGGGTCCCCTGAAACACATCTCCGGCGTGCAGGAATAGGGGGTTGGTGGCAGTGCCGCGCAGCCGGTCAAAAAACGAAATCACCCGGGCAAAGCCGCCCAGGCGCTGGTTCTGCTGCCCACCCAGGGTCAAGCCGCCGGTGGGCTCGAGGCGGGCGTGGGTATCGTTGATGTGGACGATGGTCATGGTGAAATTGCCAGCATTTTGAGCCTGGGTCAATCCGGCTAGAGTAGCTCCGCCAACCAAACCTGCTTTGAGTACGTCTCTACGGCGCATGATTCCTCCTCTGCTAAACTTCAACGTCATTCTATAACTGCCCCTTGTCAATCATCCATCAGGCCACCCCGGTTTTGAACTGTTGAACAGCATTTCAGGAAGCACTCAGAAGTTCGGCTTAGGTTTAAGCTCAAGTGCGTTTGGAAGTTCACTGTTAGGTTCAAACCCAGGAGAATCCATGAGACCGATTGCAATAGTTACATTACTGGCCCTTGGACTTGCAAGCTGCCAGAGCAACAATACACCCTCCGGCCCCATCAGCTTTCGGGTAGAAGAAGTTAAGAGCGGACTGGGCGGTGTGCCCTGGAGCCTCAATTTTGCGCCCGATGGTCGGCTGCTCTTCACCAATCGGGATCTGAGCCAGATTCGTGTAAGTGCCCTGAACCTGAGCACTGGAAACATCACCCATTACAGCGGCACCTCGGCAGTGCGGGACGATGGCGAAGGTGGCATTCTGGGGATGGAACTCGACCCCAACTTCGCCAGTAACAACCGGGTCTACATCTGCTACTCCATTTCCAGCGGCGGCCCGCGCAACCGGCTTTCGCGCTTCGAAATTTCCGGCAGTTCCTTAAGCAATGAATTGATCTTGCTGGACAACATGCGTGGCGCATCTACCCACAACGGCTGCCGGGTGGTATGGGGGCCCGATGGCAAACTCTACTTCTCGATGGGGGATGCTCAGGATCAGCCAGCCGCGCAAGATATATCTGCGCTGGCCGGCAAAATTTTCCGCATCAACCCCGATGGCTCGATTCCCAGCGACAACCCCTTCCCCGGAAGTCCGGTCTGGACGCTGGGGCACCGCAACCCCCAGGGACTGGCCTTCCAGCCAGGTACCGGCCTTCTGTGGTCTACCGAGCATGGGCCCGATGTGAAGGATGAGCTCAACATCATCAAAAAAGGCAAAAATTATGGCTGGCCCAACTGCATGGGCACCGACCCTTGCCCCAGCATCAGCAATTACGAGCCCGCCATCAAGCAGTACACCACCAACAACACCATCGCCCCCAGCGACATGATGTTCTATACAGGCAACGTCTTCACCGCCTGGCACCACAACCTTTTCTTTGTCACCCTCAGAACCGGACGGCTATACCGGCTGGTTTTGAATGGGCAGTCGGTCGCTCAGGAGGAAGTCTTGATTGATACCCACAACGGCCCCCATCCTGGGTTTGGGCGTTTGCGCGACATCGCCACCGGGCCCGACGGTCTGATCTACCTCTCTACAGATTCGGGGCGAATTTTGCGCTTGGTTCCACAAAACTGATCGGGCTTGGATCGTTTTAGCCAGGTTTAGGCCTGGCTTTTTTCCGCTCGCATCGCACCGAGCACTTGCAAACCGAACGGGCTTCTCGCAACCCCACCGGTGCGGTAAGCCATGCTCAATCGTGTGTTTACGGTCACCAGAAACTTCTGCCAAAGTCTGTTTTTCGTTGAAGCAAGCCGGGTATCCTTTGGGGTACTGCGCATTGCACAGCCCGATAGGCAGGTCTGAGGGCTTTGATAACCTCAGCTAAGCCCAGCTGAGAACCTGGTCAGAGAGAACGAACAGGCTCGTAAGCAAAAAAGTCTCTGCAGATTTTGAAGGCTTTTTCAGGAAGCCCTCAGGTGCACTCCATAGCCTTTTAAACGTAAATCTCGAGCACCCGTAAGTTTCCGCTCGGTTTTTGTCAAGGAGGTTATATGCGGTACCCAGTGGCCAGTTTGTTGTTGGTGCTGGCAAGCTGTCAGGATGCCAACCTCAATCCCCCCAACCCACCCTCCCCTACCCAGGCCCCACCCAACCCTGCCCAGTTCAGCGCCACCGCAACGTCGCCGACCAGTGTCAGCCTGAGCTGGTCGGCCTCGCAGGGCGCCACCCGCTACAGCCTCGAGCGCCGCGCCGGCAGCGGCAGCTTTACCGCTATTGGCGGCAATAACCTCACGGCGACTTCCTACAACGACACCGGTCTCACCGCCAATACGGCCTACACCTACCGGCTCAAGGCCATCAACAACGCCGGTAGCAGCAGTGGGGTTGAGCGCAGCGTCATCACCCCAGCCAGCAGTCCATCCCCTGCCGGCGAACCCCAGGTTCGCCTGATCCCGGTCGTCTCCTCCGGACTGAACCAGCCGCTCTATCTGACTCATGCAGGCGATGGCAGCGGCGACTTGTATGTGGTGGAAAAGGCTGGACGCATCCGGCTGATTGAGCGTGGCACACTACGCCCGCAGGCCTTCCTCGATATCACCGGCAAGACCTCCAAGGGGGGCGAACAGGGCCTATTGGGCCTGGCTTTCCACCCCAACTACCGCAACAATGGTTACTTTTACGTGAACTACACCAACAACGCCGGCGATACGGTGATTGCCCGCTACTCAGCCAACCGCAGCACCAAGCTGGCCGACCCCAACTCCGAGCAGGTCATCCTGACGGTAGACCAGCCCTTTGATAACCACAACGCCGGCTGGCTGGGCTTCGGCCCCGATGGGATGCTCTACATTCCCCTGGGGGATGGCGGCTCCGGCGGCGACCCGCAAAACTACGCCCAGCGCCTCGAGGCCCAGAGCGGCAACAGGCACTTCTTGGGCAAGGTGCTGCGGATTGACATCAACGGCAACGAACAGGGCCGCAACTACCGCATACCCACCGATAACCCCAGCCTGGGCGGGCGGGTCTCGGAGATCTGGGCCTACGGCCTGCGCAACCCCTGGCGGGCCAGCTTCGACCGGCAGACCGGCGACCTTTGGATTGGCGATGTGGGCCAGGGCAGCCAGGAGGAAATTAACCTGGGCGCTGGCGGTGGTAAGGGTCTCAACTACGGCTGGAAAATCATGGAAGGCACCGCCTGCTACGACAACAGCATCGCCCCCGGTTGCAGCAGCAGTAGCCTGACCCGGCCCGTCCATGCCTATGGGCGCGGCGACGGCTACTCGGTAACGGGCGGCTACATGTACCGAGGTGTCCGCTTCCCACGGATGCAGGGCCGCTATTTCTTCACCGATTTTGGCACCGGCAACCTCTGGAGTCTACGCCTTGTCAACGGCACCTGGACGCGCAAAACCGAGGTTTCCTCGGCGGGAAATGGCCTAGCCTCCTTCGGGGAGGATGAGCAGGGAGAGCTGTACGTCCTTAGCCTGTTTGGAGGACAAATCTGGCGCTTGGAAGACCAGCCTTGATGCCCCCAGCGGTGTCTGTAAAGAGGTAATAACCCTGCATAAACTCAAGAGCGCCTGAAGCCTGTGTCCGGTAGACACAGGCTTTTCCATAAGTCGTTCATGGACGACACCTACACTAAGCCTATGCGTTGGCTTGCACTGCTGCTGCTGTCCGGCTTAGTCCTGGCCCAACCCACGCCCAGCTTCCGGGTCGAAGAGGTAGCCCGCAACCTGGGGGTACCCTGGAGCCTGAGGTTCGCCCCCGATGGACGACTGTTTTTTACCCAGCGGGACAGGGCCACCGTGGGGGTGGGAGCGCTGGATTTGCGCAGCGGCAGAATCACCATGTACGAGGGCGAAACGGCGGTGCGCGTCGAGGGCGAGGGCGGGGTGATGGGCCTCGAGCTCGACCCCGGTTTTGCTCGCAACAACAGGCTGTACATCTGCTATTCCTACTGGAAAGAAGGCTTCCAGAACGAAAATAACCGTCGCAACCGGCTCTCGAGTTTCGTTCTATCTGGCAACCGACTGACCGACGAGAAAATTCTGCTCGACGATATGCTGGGCTGGTGGAACCACAACGGCTGCCGGGTAGTGTGGGGGCCTGACGACAAATTGTATGTTTCGATGGGCGATGCAGGCGATGCACCTTCCAACTTTCCCGGCGAGTTTGGCTTTGCCGCCAAGGCCCAGAGCCTGAAGCTACTGGCGGGGAAAATTTTCCGTATCAACCCGGATGGCAGCATTCCTGCCGACAACCCGTTTTACAACCAGACCACCGGAGCTGCCAGGGCTATCTGGACGCTGGGTCATCGCAATCCCCAGGGGCTGGCTTTCCAGCCGGGAACCGGCCTCTTATGGTCCACCGAACACGGCCCGAACACCCGTGATGAGCTTAACATCATACGCAAAGGCAAAAATTACGGCTGGCCACGTTGCAGCGGAACCCAGCCCTTTGGCACAGTTCTGATGGTCGCTGCCGACAACCTCACCTTCAACTGCACCGGAGACGATCTACGCCAGAACTATCAGCCTGCTGTACGCGAGTATGCCGGTGGCAACGAGCCCACCATTGCCCCTAGCAATCTGGCTTTTTATACCGGGAATATCTTTCCCTACTGGAGAGGGAATTTGCTCTTCGTGACTCTCAAGACCGGGCGACTGTATCGGCTGGAACTCAGGGGTGAACAAATCGCCAGGGAAGAGATCCTGATTAACAACCAGTTCGGCCGCCTGCGCGACCTGGCCGTGGGGCCCGATGGCTTTATCTACATTTCCACCGATCAGGGGCAAATCCTTCGCTTGCGGCCTGCCAACTTGTAGCCCACACACACCGCCCTCAGCTTGCCTCTGGCTACACTGGGGCCATGCGAGCGATTGCATGGTCTACCCTTTTACTGCTAAGTCTAGCCTGGGCCCAGAGTATCCAGCTTGTTCCGGTAGCTAACAACCTGAGTCGTCCGTTGTTTCTAACCTACTCGCCGGATGACACGGGACGGCTGTTCATTGTCGAGCAAGGCGGCACCATCCGCATCCTGCAGGAAGGACGCCTGCTGGCTGAACCCTTTTTGGACATCACAAGCCTGGTCTCCTGCTGCGGTGAGCGCGGCCTGCTGGGCCTGGCTTTCCACCCCAACTACCGCCAAAACGGCCTGTTTTTCGTCAACTACACCAACCGCCAGGGTAACACCGTTATCGCTCGCTACCGCGCCAACGGCAACCGTACCGAGGCTGCCTCCGCCCAAATTCTGCTCACCATCGAACAGCCCTACGCTAACCACAACGGCGGGATGATCGCCTTTGGCCCCGATGGGATGCTCTACATCGGCATGGGCGATGGAGGCTCGGGTGGCGACCCCATCAACGCCGGACAGCGGCTAGACACCTTGCTGGGCAAAATACTGCGCATCGATGTAAACCGCAGCGAGGGAAACCAAGCGTATGCCATCCCTACCGACAACCCCATCCTGGCAGGGCGTCGCAGCGAGATCTGGTCGTATGGCTGGCGCAACCCCTGGCGTTTCAGCTTCGACCGCCAGACCGGCGATATGTGGATTGCCGATGTGGGGCAGAATGCGGTGGAGGAGGTGCACTTCCAACCGGCCAGCAGCAAGGGCGGCGAGAACTATGGCTGGCGCATCATGGAAGGTGACCGGTGCTTCAGCCCGCGTGAGAACTGCAACCGCGAGGGACTGGTACTGCCGGTGCTAACCTACACCCACGACCAGGGCCGTTCCATCACGGGTGGTTACCGCTACCGGGGCAGCGCCATGCCCGCTTTTCGCGGTGCTTATTTCTACGCCGATTACGTCAGTGGCCGTATCTGGGCCGCTACCTCTCAAGGCAACCGCTGGCAGAGCCGGGAAATCCTCCGAACGGATCTGAACATCAGCTCCTTTGGCGAAGATGCCGCCGGCGAACTGTACGTAATTGACCACCGTGGAACCATCTACCGCATGGCCCAGCGATAGAGCGCATTTTGCGCAGATGGAACCCTCCAGGGTGTACTGCCCGGTTCGGTTAGCTTGCCACCGAGTATCTCCACCTCAGAAATCTACGTTGCGATCCAGAGCTGGGTCATATGATGCGCCACTGCAAGTCTCAAACGCAGATTCTACTCAACCAAATACGAACCATCCTATTGCGGGCGCACTCGGATGGCAGCGAACCGACCTGACCAAAGGTATCCGCGCAGTGGAGGCCGATACCGCTTTATTGCGTCACGAGAGCACAATGCCGCTTCATTGCATATACGGAACGCGATACCGCCTTCTGGAAGGGTAACGTTTTCTTCGCCGACGGCAGAAAGGTATTGGGTTTGGATGCGGATTTTTTGAATTCGACATCATACCCATCGCGCTAAACGGAAGCCTGCCAAAAAGGGCTTTATCGCTCACCCAACCCCTCCCGACGTCCCCTGAACACCATTCTAAACGG
>DAIUDO010000042.1:0-15278 GCA_036845585.1 Meiothermus sp.
TCCGCAGGCTCGAATTCCGCGAAGATGGGGGTATCTGGAACTATGTGTTGCTGGGATTCATTCACGTGACGGTAGCATTGCAAGAGCTGCACACCCCGCAACGCTGCCGAGCCGATTATCGCCGTTGTGGCTCCGCTGGCTGGCAAAATTGAGGCTAGAGATGGCACCACCGCCTCGATCCTTTCCAAGCTGTCGTTGGTGCTGGGGCTCTCGGTCTTCCTCGCTGGACTGCACCACACCACCCAGAAACTCAATGCCCAGGCGGCCAGTGCGATGGCCTCGCTTCTGACCCCCTTGCTGCTGCCCGCACCGCTCGTGCTAGCCGAGCGCAGTATTCTTGAGCTGGAATGGGCAGCGCGGAAGGCCTCGATTTTTGCCACCGCCGGTGATGCTGCGGAGGGTTTGTCCGCCGCTGGCCTCTACCTTTTACTTCCCTTTAGCTGGCTTAGTCCCAGACGAAGTTTTTGTCCGGCGCATCCGAAGCCGAACCAGCCAACCCGGTACGGAGCTGAGCGCGCTTGGTGACCTTGCCAACACACGGCCGCGTCTCAGGTATTATGGTAATAGCGTAAGCCACTCCAGCAAAGACACTCAGGAGTGAGAGGGGAGAAGAGATGAGAATTGTATGGGCTTTCCTGTTCACGCTGGGCCTGGCCCTGGCTCAGAAAGGCCCCATCACGGTGGGGTCTAAAATCGACACCGAGGGAGCGGTATTGTGTCAGATGGTGCGAATTCTGCTCGAGGCTAACGGTTTTCGAGTGAATGACCGCTGCAGCACCGGTACCACCGATGTGGTCCGTAAGGCCCTGACCTCTGGCGAGATCGACCTCTACCCCGAGTACACCGGCACAGCCCTGGGGGTGTTCTTCAAAGACAACCGGGAAGCTGCTGCGCTGACCCGTGATGCAGCCAGAGGCTTTGCTAAAGTTAGGGAGCTCGACGCAAAAAACAACATCGTCTGGTTGAATGCAGCACCGGCCAACAACACCTGGGCAATTGCGGTTCCCCGCAGCCTAGCCCAGCAAAACAACCTTCGCACTATGGCCGACTTCGCCCGCTGGGTGAACGGTGGTGCAGCGGTGCGGCTGGCGGCCAGCCAGGAGTTCGTAGACCGTGACGATGCCCTCAAAGCCTTCGAGCGGGTTTATGGTTTCAAGATGAAGCCCGAACAACTGGTTATCCTGCCGGGCGGCAACACTACCCAGACCCAGCAGGCGGCCGCCCGCGGCACAGGCGGTGTGAACGCCGCCATGGCCTATGGCACTGACGGCGGCATTGCGGCTCTGGGCCTGGTCGCACTCACCGATCCGCGGGGGGCGGTGGCGGTTTACCAGCCGGCCATCACGGTGCGCAAGACGGTTTTTGATCGCTTCCCCGAACTGGCTACCCTGATTAACCCAGTCTTTGCAACCTTGAACGAAGCCACCCTCTCCCAGCTCAACGCTGAAGTGGCAGTGAACGGTAAGAACCCCACCGAGGTAGCTCGGGCCTACCTGCGCTCCAAGAACTTCATTCGGTGAGGGTGGTTTTCGGATTCCGCCTGGGCCCCGCTTCAGGTCTGGCAGCCGGGCTGGGGCTGTTGGCACTGGGGTTGCCTTGGCTCGAGCTCAGGCCCAGTCGCATCGCACCCGGCGAGCCTTTTGGGGTGTGGAGCTGGCAGAGTGACTGGCCTTGGGTTCTGCTAGCACTATGGCTCGCGACGGCCCTGAGCCGGGGGCGCTGGCAGGGGGTCTGGCTGGGCGCGACCCTGCTGCTGTGGGGCTGGCTGGTTGGGCAAGGGGCAGAGGCCCTGCTCAGTCCATACTCCCAGAGCGCCCGGGTCTCCCCAGGAGCGGGCTTCTGGCTATCGCTGCTGGGGTTGTACGTGGGCTACTTTGCGGCCTGGCACGAAGGCCGTGGATGGGCGCTGCTCTCGGGGCCGTTGGCGCTGGCGGTTTTGCTGTGGTGGGGGGTATTTGAGCGGCTGGGTCCATTTCTCGAGCTTGAGGCCTGGCGCGAACAGTTCACCACCGAGCTCTGGCGTCACCTCTCGCTTTCGACCAGCGCGGTGGTGCTGGCGCTTGTGTTGGGTATCCCGCTGGGCGTGCTGGCTGCCCGGGGTCCCCGCTTTAGCTGGGTGCTGGGGGCGATGGGTTTTTTGCAGACCATCCCTTCACTGGCGCTGTTTGGTCTGCTGCTGCCGCTCCTGGCCGATCTTTCGCAGGCCATGCGTCTCGAGGTAGCCCTGGCCCTGCTGGTAGCAGGGGCGGCTATCTTTCGCTTGCTGTGGGCCGTTTCCCGTTGGTTGGCGGTTCTGCTGGCCTTGCCGCTCGGTTTGCTGGCCTTGGTGATGGCTGGGGTCTGGCTCAACGCTTTGCTGGGGCCCGACCCTCTGCGCCTGGAGCTGAGGGCTCCCCTGCAGGAGTCGGGTATTCGCGGCATTGGGGTGGCCCCTGCGGTGCTGGCCCTGACCCTGTATGCGCTCTTGCCGGTGGTGCTCAATGTATACACGGGCCTGCGCGGGGTACCCGAGGCCGCCCGGGATGCCGGTCGCGGCATGGGTATGAGCCCCCAACAGCTATTTTGGCGGGTTGAGCTGCCGCTGGCGCTGCCGCTGGTGCTCGAGGGGGTTCGCGGCGCTGCTACGCTCACCATTGGCATCACCACTGTGGCGGCCCTGATTGGTGCCGGTGGACTGGGCTTCTTTATCCTGCGCGGGGTGGAAGGGGGCGCACCGGACATGGTGCTGCTGGGGGCGATACCGATCATCTTGCTGGCTTTGCTGATGGATACCTTGCTGCGTTGGGCGGGTTTGGTCCTGCGGCAGAAGCTTGGGGTGTAAGGGGTTACCGCGGTGATTCGTTTAGAGCAGGTGGTCAAGCGCTATGGCGATTTTGAAGCCCTGCGTGGGGTGAGCCTCGAGGTCGACAAAGGCCAGGTGGTAACCCTGCTAGGCCCCTCTGGGTGCGGCAAGACCACCCTGCTGCGCACCGTTAATCGCCTCATTGAGCCCAGCGCGGGTACGGTGCGGATCGGTGGGCGGGATGTGCGCGAGCTTGATGAGGTCGAGCTGCGCCGGGGGATCGGCTACGTGATACAAAGTATCGGGCTGTTTCCGCACATGAGCGTGCTTGAAAACGTTGCGGTGGTTCCGCGCCTGCTCAACTGGAGCAAGCCGCAACGTGAGGCCAGGGCCCAAGAGATGCTGGCTATGGTGGGGTTGGAACCCCGCACCTATGCGGGCCGCTACCCACGCGAGCTTTCGGGTGGACAAGCCCAGCGGGTTGGGCTGGCCCGGGCCCTGGCTGCCGACCCTCCGGTGCTGCTCTTAGACGAACCTTTTGGCGCGGTGGACCCGCCTACCCGTGAACACCTGCAAGACGAGTTTATGAGGCTGCAAAGCCAGCTCAAAAAAACCGTACTGTTCGTGACGCATGACCTCGACGAAGCGGTCAAAATCTCCGACCGCATCTGCCTCATGAACAGCGGTCAGGTCGAACAGTACGATGCCCCGGAGACGCTCTTGCGTAACCCCAAAACCCCCTTCGTACAGGCCTTTTTGGGGCCTTCGCGGACCCTGCTGCGCCTATCGCGGGTAGCGCTTGATGGCCTGATGGAGCCGCCGGATGGACATCATCCAAAGGCAACCATTCCCCACACCGCAACCGCCCGAGAGGCGTTCTCGGCACTCCTGGCTTATGGTTGCCGCAGCCTGGGCGTAACCGATGAGGCCGGTCAACTGGTGGGGCTGGTGCGGCTCGAGGCCCTGCTGGCCGAGGCCTCGGAGGAGCCATGAAGGCTCCCCAGATGCACCCCCTTTGGCTGCCGCTGGTGGGCTGGGGGCTGGTGCTGGCGCTGTTTGCTCAGCAGGGGTTCTGGAAAGAGCTGCTTTCGACCCTGTTTCCCACCTCCCGTAGCCCGGTCTTTGAGCGCGAGACCCTGCTGAACCTGGCTTTGCAACACCTGGCCATTACGGCGGGTGCGGGCATGTTGGTGGTGCTGGTCGGAGTGCCGCTGGCGGTTCTGGCCACCCGCCCGGTGGGGGTTGGCTTGCGCCCTTTGCTCGAGCACCTGGTGGCCGCGGGGCAGACCTTCCCCCCGGTTGCGGTGCTGGTGCTGGCCCTGCCCTTTTTTGGATTTGGCTCTGCTGGGGCAGTGTTGGCCTTGTTTTTGTACGGTCTGCTGCCGGTGGTTCGCAACAGCTTGGAAGCCCTGGCCGCACTGCCTGCCGATGTGCTCGAGGCGGCTCGAGGGATGGGCTATGCCCGGCACCAGATGCTGTGGCAAGTCGAACTACCGCTGGCCCTGCCGGTGATACTGGCCGGCATACGGACCAGCCTGGTGCTGATTTTAGCGACCGCTACGGTGGCCCCGCTGGTGGGTGGGGGCGGGCTGGGGTTACCCATCATTGCCGGGCTGGCGGTGAGCAACCTGGCCCTGGTGGTGCAGGGGGCAGTGGCGGTGGCCCTGCTGGCCCTGCTGCTGGACTGGACCTTGGCTCGAGCTGAAGATGCCCTCATACCCTGGCGCGAACCCCGCTAGGCCCCGGTTTTTGGGCTGCCAAAGATGAAAACGGCGTTGCTCCACCCAAACCAGACGGTGGACTCGCAGCGATACGTCTTATGCCGGACTCAAAAAGATAATCTTGCAAATCAAAGACTTAAGAGGCTTGGTTGCGCCGCACGCGGCACACCTAGAATCCCAGAGCACACCCACCCCTCCCTTCCGGTCGGCAAAGAACACGACCCCCTTCGGTCGGGCTGGTTCGTTACTGGGTGTGACAAACCAGCCGAATCTGGTATTGGAACGGAGATATATTTTTTGGGCCTGGGAGCCCAGTCGAGGTAGCCTCCCCACCAGGCGCTAGATTGACACGCCCTGCGGGTTTTCGTAATGTTGAACCCGATGCTCCAGTTGGCTCTTGAAGTTCTGCGGTGACAAGGAGGTTCAAGGTGAAACGTCTTTGGATAGCAGGTCTGTTGGTGCTAACCTCGCTAGGTACGGCCCAAACCCGAATTGGCAATTGCGAAGTGACCGGCCCCAAAGGGCAGTTCCCCATCCGCCCGGCTGTTGCCGGACAGCTCACCGTGCAAACCAACCTACCAGGGCCAGGCTTCTGGAATGGCGATAGTCCGGCTACCATCAAAGACGGTTTTGAATACTGCCTGGCAGCGAACATCGCCCACCGGGCCGGGCTGGATAAGGTAGTGGTGCAAAACGTAGCTTGGGATGCCCTAATTGCCGGCCAAACCCGTAACTTCGACTTCGCCCTATCGCAGATCACCATCACCGAGGCCCGCAAGCGGGTGGTGGACTTCTCGAGGCCCTACTTCTCATCCGATATTGGGGTGCTGGTGCGGGCCGTCGACAAGACCAAGTTCAACGCTCCAGCCAGTCTCAAGTCGGCACGCCTGGGTGTTCAGCAGGCCACCACCGCTGCCAAGTTCCTGAGCGACACCCTCAAGCATCCGCAAAACCTGACCCGGGTCTTCCCCGATGTGGCAGCGGGTTTTACGGCGCTACGGGCTGGTCAGATAGATGCGTTCATCATCGATACCTCAATTGTGCTCTCCGAGGCAGCCAAATCGAACGGGGCGTTGGTGGTGGTAGGCCAGTTCCAGACTGGCGAAAACTACGGTGCCCTTTTTTCCAAGGGCAACGCCAACCGGGCCCAGATCGACCGCATTTTGGAAGCCCTGGAGAAGGACGGTACCCTCAAAAAGCTTTCGCAGACCTATCTAGCCAAAGAGTGGGGCGTTGACCCCACCACGGTTCCAGTCTGGCGGCCCTGAGCCGCTGCATAAGCCGTGGGGTTCTCTTTTGCCGGCCCCTCGCGGGGCCGGTTCTTCCCAACTGCCGTTTCGCGCAGTCCAGGTTTGCCCTGGCTCGCCTGGCCGTGGGGCGCAAAGGCATGCGCCCCGGTTTTTTTGTAGAATCCCTTATCCATGATGGAGTCGGGTTCAAACTCCAAAGAGGTACGCCGGCGTGTCCCTACCCCGCCCAGGGATGGTCTTGCTTTTGCATGGGGGGCACTGGTGCTGGCCTTGCTGCTGGTACTGGCCACCGGATGGGTCATAGTGCGGGTCAAGCAAGCCATGACCGCTAACAGCTTCGAGGCCCTGTGGGCCGATGGCTTGTTGGTGTTGGCAGCCCTGGTTCCGCTGGGGTTGCTGATCCCAGCCAGCCACAGTCTACGGCAGTCGCAGGCTGCCCGCCTGGCCGCCCAGAGCGAAAATCTGATCGCCGCCAGGGTGCACGGCTCGGAGGCTCACACCTGGGCCTGGTTTACCATGGGCTACGCCGGAGCCTGGCTTTTGTTGCTCTTGCTGGTGCTCTTCTTCATCGCCAACAACGTGGCGGTGGGTCGCACTTTTTTCCAGCTCGAGCTGATTGCCAACTCGTTCGGCCTGATTTTGCGAGCCTTCTGGGTCAATGTAGTCATTTTTTTGTTTGCCGGCGTCTTCTCCTTGCTCTGGGGTTTGCTGGTAGCAATTGCCAAGCTGCTTCCGGGTAAGCCAGCCCAGCCTATTCGCTTTCTGGCGACCTTCTACACCGATGCGTTCTTGAGCCTGCCGTCCATTATTGTGATCTATCTGGTGGGTTTTGGCCTGCCTCTGACCGGTATTGGCTTCTTCCGCAATCTGCCCCTCGAGGCCCTGGCGGTGCTGGCCCTGACCCTGACCTATGGGGCCTACATGGCCGAGGTCTATCGTGCTGGCCTCGAGAGCATCCACCCCAGCCAGTGGGCCGCCGCCCGCAGCCTGGGCTTGTCCTATGGGCAAACCTTGCGCTTTGTGGTGGTCCCCCAGGCCATAAGGCGCATCATCCCCCCCCTCCTCAACAACTTCATCGGGATGCAAAAAGACACTGCCCTGGTCAACGTGGTGGGGGTGATTGACGCTTTCAACCAGGCCCGCATCATCGCCTCCAACGATTTCAACCTTTCGGCTGTGACCACCGTGGCCCTTTTGTTCATCCTGATCACCGTTCCACAGACCCGCTTGGTAGACCGGCTGGTCGAGCGCGACCGGGCCCGTTTCCGGCAGGGCTAGGGAGGCCTGGCATGAGCTTTTTGGAAGTCAAAAACGTGGTCAAGCGCTTCGGTTCAAACGAGGTGCTGCGCGGCATCAACCTCATTGTGGAGGAGCACCAGGTGGTCTGTTTGATTGGGCCCTCGGGATGTGGAAAGTCCACTTTGCTGCGCTGCATCAATGGCCTCGAGGAGATACAGGCCGGTGAGATTCGCCTTCATGGCGACCGCATTACCGGGCCGGGGGTGGATCTCAACGCCCTTCGGCGCGATGTGGGGATCGTCTTCCAGAGCTTTAACCTGTTCCCCCACATGACGGTGTTGCAGAACATCACCCTGGCCCCCACCCAGGTCCTGCGGATGCCCGAGGCCCTGGCTCAGGAGAAAGCCCTGGCCCTTTTGAGGCGGATTGGCCTGGAGCACAAGGCCCAGGCCTACCCCGACCAGCTCTCAGGCGGGCAGCAGCAACGGGTGGCCATCGTGCGGGCGCTGGCCATGGAACCCATGCTGCTCTTGCTGGATGAAATTACCTCGGCCTTGGACCCCGAGCTGGTCTCGGAGGTCCTGAACCTGCTGCGTGAGCTGGCCAGAGAGGGCATGACCATGGTTCTGGCCACCCACGAGATGGGCTTTGCCAAGGAGGTAGCCAGCAAGGTCTGCTTCATGTATCAGGGGGTGGTGCACGAGGAAGGCCCCCCGGAGCAGATATTTGCCAACCCCCAGCACGAGCGCACCCAGCAGTTTTTGTCCAGCATTATTGCGGCGGGTCGTTTGTAGCATGTAGGGGTGGAGTTAAGGGCAGTCAGGAAGTTGCGCCAAATGAGGGGTGTCGGTTATGTTAAGGGCACGAAGCACAGCGCATACTTCTCGGACGCGAGCGATGAGGCTTAAGCCTCTGTAATGCCCTATTTAGCCCTGCTACCCTTGGGTGCAATGTAGGTGTTTGAGGATTTTGTGCATGATTTGCAAGAAACCTAGGCCAGTTAGAGGGTTGAGAGGCGCAGCCCAGTGCGGCTATTTGTGATGGCCGTACCTTATACTTGAGTCTCAAGAGCATTGCTGTTGCTGCCAAGAGCTAGGAGACGCAAAGGGGGCAAGGTGTACATGGCCGTAGATGCATTGGGGCATCGGTTGGGGTTGGAGGTCACTTCTGCTGCCGAGGAAGGTTTCGGGCCGTGCGTGGTCAAACTCGGGGAGGTCAAGAACGGCTTTGTGCTTTTGCCTCCGCATTGGGGGATTGAGCGCAGTTTTTTGGCTAGGTGGCTTGCTTCCGTTGACTTTACTGTGACGATAAATGGCTGGCCGAGACGCTAGGGGTTTCCACTGGTTGGTCTTCTCCATTTTGCTTCTGCAGAAAGTCCGATAGTTTGTGTTTGGCTTCCTGGCAGGTTTTGGTGACAACTAAATCATATCTCGTTAAGATTTGAGAGACCCCCATGGCACGCGCCTATCGAAAGACTCCTCCTAATCTCCATCATCAAACCGTGCTTGGAGCTTACTACATAGGCGACTCTGAGAAGCTCCTAAAAAGCACTCTAGGCAAAGAACTTTCCGGAAAGGTCCAACTCATCCTGACCTCCCCTCCCTTTCCACTAAATAACAAGAAGAGCTATGGGAACCTCCAGGGGAAAAGATTCAAGGAATGGCTTGCTTCCTTAGCTCCGATATTTGCTGATCTTCTGACCACGGATGGTTCCATCGTCATCGAGATGGGAAATGCCTGGGAGCCGGGTCGCCCAGTACAATCCTTGCTGCACCTCGAGTCCCTAATTGCCTTCGTGGAGCACCCACAGGCGGGCTTACGGCTGTGTCAGCAGTTCATTTGCTATAACCCCTCACGTTTGCCTTCACCTGCGCAGTGGGTAACGATTAACCGTATCCGATTAACCGACAGCTTTACCCACGTGTGGTGGATGGCGAAGACCGATTTCCCAAAAGCCGACAACCGTAAGGTGCTCAGGCCCTACAGCAGCAGTATGCGTTCGCTTCTCAAGCGAGGCTCCTATAATGCCGGGAACCGCCCTTCCCAGCACCACATCAGCAAGAATAGTTTCCTGGCAGATCATGGTGGCAGTATCGCCCATAACTTTTTTGAGGTAGACCCTATCCTCGCGGGGGAAGAGGTGCGCCTACCCAACGTCTTTAAGCTCTCCAACACGGACTCCAATAGCTACTTCATGCGTCGCTGCCGTGAGTTAAAGATCGTGCCTCATCCAGCCCGAATGCAGGTAGGTTTGGCCGCTTTTTTCATTGAGCTACTCACCGACCCAGGTGACTTGGTGCTTGACCCGTTTGCCGGAAGCAACACCACGGGTTACACGGCACAACTCTTAGGCCGCCGCTGGATCGGAATTGATATGGAAGAGGTTTACGCACAACAATCGCAAATTCGACTGCAAGACCCTGCTCTGCAAGGGAAGGAGGAAGCCAGTGACTAACTACTTCACCGACACCATTGCTAAGCTCGCCTCGGTAGATCTGTTTGCACGAGAGAGTGATGGTAAGTTTAGTGCTGGACTTTTCGTGGGCCGCCCGTTTTATATTGATTACGAGCGTCTTTATATATTGGTGGCCGATGCCTGGAAACTCAAAGCTAAAGGACTTCCTCAGGGGTCGTTCCTGCTAGCCTATTACGAGAATGAAAAAGATGTTTCCGAGGCCCTGCTCCTGCGGGTACTCAAGCCTTGCAAGCTCCCCACCGATAACGACGTGATTGGCTCGATGATTGAGTATTACAAAGATAACCTGCGTACCTCGGGACAAGAGAGCCAGTTGGATAGTTTCACCCGCTACGAGTTCAGCTTTTCTGGCCTTGAGTGCCGGGTACTTGGTACCTTTTATCAGGATGCCAAGGGTCGTACCCAGTTTGGGGCCGACGTAGAGAACTTCTACAGCGCTCACCACTACAGCATCATCAAACCTAAGCCGGAGGTCCTAGAAGCCATTGTCAACTTCCGCGAGGGTGAGGTGACTGGGCGGCCCAGTGACGTGCGGATCGGGCGAGTACGCTACAGCTCGAGCCGCCGCTTCCAGGAGCAGGACGCCATAGTTCCGGTTTATGTGCGACCACAGGACTTCCTAGGCAAACGCACCGCACTCTTCGGCATGACCCGCACGGGCAAATCGAACACGGTCAAGAAAATTATTGAGGCCACCGTGCGAATGAGCGAGAAAGCCTCACGCTCACTGGGCAGCGGGTCGGAGAAGATATCCGCCGAGGAACTCCTCGAGCCCTTTGCCAAAGACGGGATGCCTAAATACCCCGCCGGGCAGATTATCTTTGACATCAACGGGGAGTACGCCAACCCCAACCTCCAGGACGCGGGAACCGCCATCTACGAGATGTTCAAGGATCAGACCACCCGGTACAGCGTCATTCCTAAAGATGGATTTAGGGTCATGAAAGTGAATTTCTACAGGGAGATTGTTTCCGGCTTCGAGCTAGTGCGTTCGCACCTGGCCGAGGAAGACGGTGACTATGTGAGATCCTTCTTGGCGATTGACCTTGAGAAACCCGACGATTACGACACCAACTATTCGGCTAAAAACCGCTATGACCGTAAGATAGCGGCTTATCAGTGCTGTTTGTACAAAGCCGGTTTTCCCGTTCCGCGGGGGCTCAAGGTCACGTTTCAAGGTCAGAAGGATCTCAACCAGCTCGTTAAGGCTGACGGCAGCATTGATCCATCCCGTGGCATCAGCTTAGAAAAAGCTTGCGAATGGTTTGACACTATTTGGCAGCAGTATGATACTTCCCCCCATCTACGGGATTACAAGGCTGACCACGGTCACGAATGGGCGGATGAGAACCTCAAAGCGTTGCTAATTTTCCTTACCTGCCGAAGAAAGCCGGGCGGCAGCCAGGACGTGAGCGGATACCGCAAGCTGAGAAGCCTTAAGGAGTTGCACACCGACACCACGGGAAAACCCTTTGAGGAGGAGATCATCGGTGAGCTAAGAACGGGCGGGATTGTAATCGTGGATCTCTCTCAGGGTAACCCTGAGGTTCAGCGTTTATATTCAGAACGCATTTGCCGTCAAATTTTCGACAATGCTATGAGCCGGTTCATCCGGAATGAAGCCAACAACTTCATCCAGTTCTACTTCGAAGAGGCCCACAACCTCTTCCCCAAGAAGGATGACAAGGACCTTAGCCAGATCTATAACCGTATTGCGAAGGAGGGAGCCAAGCTCAACTTAGGTATGATCTACGCCACTCAGGAGGTCAGCTCGATCAGCGCCAATATCCTCAAAAACACCCAGAACTGGTTTGTGGCCCACCTCAACAACGAGGATGAAACCAAAGAAATTCGCAAGTATTACGACTACGGTGACTTCGTGGAGGGACTAGTGCGTTTTAGCGCCCAGAGCGACAAAGGTTTTGTGCGGATGAAAACTTACTCCAATCCCTTCGTCGTCCCGGTGCAGGTGGATCGTTTCCCTACTCCAGAGCCTGAAGGTGAGTGATGGCCTACCGCAGCAAAACTGGAAGGCGCCCGGACGAGGCGGCGAGCAAATCCTCTCACAGCTACGTGGTCAACGATCCCGATGTGCAGAAGTTCATGGGCCGGTGCACGCTGCCCAAACGAGCCGAGGAGGTTAAGCTCGAGAACCTGATCCCGCATCGGCCCCTTGAGGACGATGCCCCCATCAGCCACATTCTTGCGGTGGACGGTGGCTATACCGAGGTTGTGGTTCAAGCCGAGTTCCCCTCGGCCACGATGGCCTTTTTCCAGTTTGGGGCCTTGTTCTTTAGCGTTAAAGACCTCGAGAATCTCGACCATCAGGCGTTCATAGACCCGGAAGACATCTCTAAGCTTCGTAATATCCAGCGTCTCAAGCTGGCGATCCCGGTCAAAAATATCGCTTATGCCGGTGAGGCTAGCCTCACCCACTCGGTTCGTCGTGCCCTATACGAGTTTTGTTGCCACCAACCGGAAGAGCGAGAGACCTTTGCCGAGACCTTAAAATGGCTCATATTCGAGGAGTTCGCTCAGCCCCAACTGGTGTGGCGGCTGGCTTCCTGCCCCCACTGTGGTAAGGATGACTCTAAGGGGCTCAATATACCCCTTGAGCGCACTCGCATGACCCGTCAGTATACCTTTGCCTGTCCTAACTGCTGCAAGGAGATATACATCACTGATGTGATGCGTCTCCACGAGGCGATAGATGATGAGTTGGGGGCGGGCGGGGTGCTCGGCTACCTCACCACCACCCTCGAGCAGATCATCTTGGCACACCTGATCCGGCTTATTCTCAAGACCAAGCCCGAGCTGATGAGGAAGTGTCTCTTTATAAAGGACGGGCCGCTGGCTTTTTTCGGTCAGACCGCTAACCTACATAGACCGATGAGAGCTCTGGTAGCCTTTCTCAAGGCCCACCACAACCTATTCATGGCTGGGCTGGAGAAGAGCGGAGCCTTTGTAGATCACGCCTATGAGATTGCAGCGAAGTTTCCACACGGCCATATCCTCCTACTCGATAATGAGTACATCTACAAATACATCATCCCTGGTAGGGGGAACGAGGCTGAGCCTTACGGCAGGACCACCTATTATGGCAAGAAGCTGATCTTCAAAACATCCCAAGGCCAGGTCTATGTGGCCTCGCTTCCTTCCACCCATTTCCCCGCAAAGCCAGAGCCTGCCGATGCCCAGCAGTATCTCAACCTACATACGGTACTCGTGTACCTTGAGAAACTCCGCTGTGATATGTACGATAATGCGCTAATCCCCATAGCTCTCGCCAACAAGTTGGTTTCTCTCTCCAACCACCCCAGTCAGAAAATCCTTCAGCGCTTTGCACAGAGCTTAGTCTAGTACATTGTCAACCAAAAACATCTATGTAGTTTAGACTAAGTATAGAGAATAGGATCGCATGCCCTGGCAATTCACCAGCAACGATACCTGCATCGAGCTCCTGTCCATATATCCAAATATTGGCACTTGACAGTATTTGTTAGGTTGAGAAAGTAGAAAACTCGAGGTTTGCTTACCCTCGAGTCTTCTGCCTTATACTTAATTTTTGGCTCCGCGAGCAGGGCTCGAACCTGCGACCATTCGATTAACAGTCGAACGCTCTACCAACTGAGCTATCGCGGAACGGTTCGCCGATAGCAGGTAAAAATATAGCAGAGCTTGAGAGAGTTGGCAAGCATGGGTAGGCTATGGATGGTCTTTGCCAAACCTGCTTGGATTGAATAGAGTAGGAATCTGCTGGTATCGGTTTGCTGGATAGGAGTATTGGCATGGCAACCACACCCCTCGAGGGTCGCGTCCCACCCCATAACCTGGATGCTGAGGCCAGCGTGCTGGGCTCGGTGCTGCTGGACAGCGAGGTGCTGGATCGGCTCGAGGGTCTGTTGGCTGCCGATGCTTTCTACAAAGAAGCCCACCGCAAAATCTGGGAGGCCATGACCCTGTTGCGCTCGAGGCGCGACCCCGTAGACCTGGTGACGCTCTCTGAGCAGTTGCGGCAGGCCGGTGAGTTGGAGAACGTGGGGGGGCTTTCCTATCTGGTAGGCCTCTCGGAACACACCCCCACTGCTGCCTATGCCGACTATTACGGACGCATCGTGGCCGAGAAATGGACCCTTCGCAAGCTGATTGCGGCGGCGGGGGAAGCCATGCGGATGGCCTACGACGAGGAAGGCAGTCTCGAGGATATCCTCGATACCGCCGGGCGCAGGGTGCTCGAGGTCTCTACCCAGGGCGCTAAGTCCGAGTTCCAGAGTATGCGGGAACTGGTTCACGAGACCTTCGAGCATATTCAGCTGCTCTACGAGAATAAGGGCCAGACCGATGGGGTACGGAGCGGTTTCCGTGAGCTGGACAGCATGATTGGTGGGCTCACCAGCGGCTCGCTGAACATCATCGCAGCCAGGCCCTCGATGGGCAAAACCAGCTTTGCCCTAACCATCGCCCAGAACGTGGCCCTGCGGGGTGAGGGCGCGGCGGTGGCCATCTTCTCGCTAGAGATGCCCGCGGTGCAGCTGGTCACCCGGATGCTCTGCTCGGAAGCCCGCATCGACATGAACCGTCTGCGCCAGGGTCAGCTCAGCGACCGCGATTTTTCTCGCCTGGTGGATGTGGCAGGCCGGATTTCCGAAGCGGCCATCCTGATCGACGATACCTCTGACATGACCCTGATGGAGCTACGGGCCCGCGCCCGCCGCTTGCATGCCCAGCACAAACTGGGCCTGATTGTTATCGACTACCTGCAGCTGATGTCGGGTCCCAGCCATAGCAAAAACGGTGGCGAGAACCGCCAGCAGGAGATCGCCCAGATCTCGAGGGGGCTCAAGGGCCTGGCCCGCGAGCTGAACGTTCCGGTGATTGCCCTCTCGCAGCTCTCGCGGGCTGTGGAGTCGCGCCCCAACAAGCGGCCTATGCTCTCTGACCTCAGGGAATCAGGCTGCCTCACCGGCGATACCTTGGTGCATCTGGCCGATGGCTCGAGGCAGCCCATTCGTGAGCTGGTCGGGAAGAGTGGTTTCGAGGTGCTCGCGCTCGACGAGACCACGCAAAAGCTCGAGCCCGCCCGGGTGAGCCGGGCCTTCTTTACCGGGGTGAAGCCGGTGTTCGCCCTCACCACCCGGCTCGGACGCCGCATCCGTGCGACAGCCAACCACAAGTTCCTCACCGCGCGAGGCTGGAAGCGGCTGGACGAGCTGGCTGTGGGCGACTACCTGGCTCTGCCGCGTAAGCTGGCCTCCTCCCGCCGGCAAAGCCTCCGCCTGATCGGCGACGGCTGCACCCTGCCGCGCCATGCCCTGCTGTACACCACCCGCGGGCCCGACCTGGCGGTCGCAGGCCCGGCCCTCTTCAAGCAAAACCTGCGCCGCGAGCGCGCCCTGCGGTCGCAAGCGCTCGAGCGTACAGCCGGCGGTGACATCCACTGGGATAAAGTGCTGTCCGTCGAGGCGGCCGGGGAGGAAGAGGTCTTCGACCTCACGGTCCCCGGTCCGCACAACTTTGTCGCTAACAACATCATCGTGCACAACTCCATCGAGCAGGACGCCGATCTGGTCATGTTCATATACCGCGACGAGTACTACAACCCGCACTCCGAAAAAGCCGGTATTGCCGAGATTATTGTGGGCAAACAGCGCAACGGTCCCACTGGGGTTGTAGAGCTTCAGTTTCATGCCCAGCACGTGCGTTTTAACGATTTGGCCAAGGACGAAATTTGACCCGGCTTTTTGGCATCCTTTGAGTGACGACTCCCCGTTCTGAAGAACGGGGCTTCGCGGTTCTCACGGGACGGCTTT
>DAIUDO010000043.1:0-15215 GCA_036845585.1 Meiothermus sp.
GGGAGCCCAGCGAGGCTCTGCTGACCACGGCCGCAGGTCTGACCACCAACGCGCACTGATATGGAGGTTTTTGTGGGCATACGAAAGTTATCGGTGTTGTTTTTGTGCAGCCACAACTCGGCCCGTAGCCAGATGGCCGAGGCCCTGTTGCGCCACTTTGCGGGCGACCACTTTGACGTGTATAGCGCAGGGCTTCATCCAAGCGAGATCAACCCCTTCACCCAAAAGGCGCTTCAGGAGATAGGCCTGGACATGCAGGGCCAGTACGCCAAAAGCCTACTGGAATACTGGGGTGGTAAGTTCAATTTTACCTACCTAATCATCGTCTGTGACCGGGCCGAGCAGGAGTGCCCGCTTTTTCCTTTCAGCACCCACCGGTTGTACTGGCCGTTCGAAGACCCCAGCCAAGCGCAGGGCACCGACGAGGAAAAAACAAATACCTTCCGCAAAGTCAGAGATCAGATAGCCACAAAAATTCGCGAATGGATTCGGGACTTGGAGCATCAGGGGCTTGTGGCTCAGTCGGGAGGTCGTACCGCTTCGGCTTAAGAACACAGTTCGGACTCACCAAGCTCTGCCATACTATTCGGATGCGGCACCGTTTTAGCATTTTTTATGCGTCTCTTGCGGCTACCTTGAGTTTTGCGCTGGCTCAGCCTGCCAGTGTTTTCCTTGACGGCGCCCGCCACGAATACCAGCGCTACAACAACTGCGGCCCAGTTACGCTGGGAATGGCCCTGAGCTACTGGGGCAGCCGCAACACGCAGTACCAGATTGCTCCCGTCCTCAAACCCAACAAAAACGACAAAAACGTGAACGCCGACGAGATGGCGGCGTATGCCCGCAGCCAGGGGTTTGGCGTGCACCTGGGCGTAGCGGGCGATCTGAACCTGCTCAAGCGGCTGCTGGCCGGGGGCTTTCCTGTGATCATCGAGACCTGGTTTGTGACCCCCGACCACGGCGGGATGGGGCATTATCGCTTGCTGGTGGGATACAACGATAGCCAGGGTCTCTTCAACGCCTTCGATAGCTACTATGGCCCCAAAGTGACGCTGCGCTATGGTGAGGTGGATCGGCTCTGGCAGGTTTTCAACCGCACCTATCTGGTGGTGTATCCGCCAGACCGCAAGGCGCAGGTCGCAGACATTCTCGGCAGCCGTATGAGCGGGCAGACCGAGCTGCAGATGGCCCTCGAGCTCGCCCGGCGCGAAACCCAGGCCAGCCCCAGCAATGCCTTTGCGTGGTTCAACCTGGGCAGCGTCTACCTCCGGCTGGGCAACGTGCAGGAGGCTGCCAAGGCCTACGACCAGTCGCGCCGCCTTGGGCCCGACCGCACCCTCGACCCGCGCCGACCAGCCAATGCAGCCCACAACTGGCCCTGGCGGATGCTGTGGTACCAGTTTGGCCCTTATGAGGCCTACTACAGAACCGGCCGCTACCAGGAGGTCATTGCGCTGGCCAACGATGTGCTGGGCCGCATAGACGACCACGAGGAAAGCTATTACTGGCGCGGCCAGGCCCGCAAAGCCCTGGGCCACCTGGAGGGAGCCCGGGGCGACTTTCAGGCGGCGCTACGCTACAAACCTGGCTACCGCGAAGCTAAACTGGCTCTACAAGGTTTGCAGGCGCAGGGCTCGAGGTAGGTTATAGCTGCAACCACCTAGCCTCTGGTCGTAGTTTCGCATCACCAGCAAGTCCACAGTGCCAGCACGATTACGCCGGGCCTCGGCCAAAGACTCCTTTGGAGGGCTTTATCCGGCTACTCTGAGGCCATGGGGAAGCGCCATGGTGTTCAGGCCGGGTCAAGCCGCTTGAACAGCGCCGAGTGATCCAAGTCGCCATCACCGGCAGCCTCGAGCTCGGCGTACAAGGAAAGGGTGCTCTCCAGGTGGGGTAGTTTGAGTCCAGCTTTTTCGACCAGTTTGCGTGCCAGTCGCAAGTCCTTGAGCTGGGTCCTTACCTTTGCCCCCGGTACAAACTTCCGCTCAATCATGCGGGTGCCATGGATCTGCAAGACCTTCGAGTCGGCAAAGCCACCCCGCAGCGCAGCCTGGAGGGTACGGGGATCAAGACCCTGACTCTGTGCAAGGGCAATGGCCTCGGCCACAGCCTCGATGTATAGCCCCACCATCAGCTGGTTGATCACCTTGGCAGTGTGCCCTGCTCCAGCCTCGCCCATGTAGGTCGGCCTCCCCAGTGCTTCCAGGATGGGCTTAACCCGCTCAAAGTCGCTTGGATCGCCGCCGACCATGATCGCCAGTGTCGCGTTGCTAGCTCCCTCTGGCCCGCCCGAGACCGGCGCATCGACCCAACCAATATTTTTGGTTTTCAGACGCTGGTAGTGCCGTCTGGAGTGCTCAGGGTCGGAAGAGCCCATGTCCAGCACCAGCTGGCCCGGACGAAGGCCCGGCTCGAGCCGCTTCAGCACCTCATCTACCGCCTCCGAGTCGGCTAACATCAATAGCAACACATCGGCAGCTGCCACTTCTTCAAGCGAACCAGCCAGAGGAATACCCTCTACTAAACAGGGGCTCAGCACGCTGCGGTTCCAAGCCCGCAAATTCCATCCTTTGGCCAGAAGCACCCTGGCCATCGGACGACCCATCAGCCCGAGACCCAGCAAGCCTATCTGCATACCTAAAGCATACCGGTATACAAGACCAGATCGGCATCACATAACCGCTTCTTAGCCCTTGACCACGATATTTAGCAGTTTGCCCGGCACATATATTTCTTTGACCACTTCCCTGCCTGCGATGTGCTGCAGTACGTTAGGCAGCTCTCGAGCCAGCCGTTTGACCTCCTCCTCGCTGGCCTGGACACTCGCGCTGGTTTTACCGCGCACCTTACCGTTAACCTGCACAACCAGCTCGAAGCTATCGGCCACCAAAGCCGACTCGTCCACACCGGGCCAGGCCGCATGAAAGACCGACGAGTCATGGAACTGGTGCCAGAGTTCCTCGGCCAGATGGGGGGCGAAGGGGGCCAACATCTGCAAATAGCAAAGCACCGCATGGCGATAAACCGGAGTGATGCCTTGCTCCTTGCGATAATCGCCCATGGCGTTGAGCAGTTCCATCAGGGCTGCAATCGCAGTGTTGAAGCGCAGCGCCTCGATGTCTTCGGTTACCTTTTTGATGGTCTGGTGCAGCTTCTGGTAAAGGCTTTTGTGGCTGCCCTCGAGCCTGGCTGGTTTTTGCAGCTCACCCTGGGCCTTAAGCTCCGCAAGGTTCTCGGCCACCATCCGATAGACGCGGTTGAGGTATCGCCAGGCCCCCTGCACGCCTTCCTCGGTCCAGACCATCTCGTTTTCGGGCGGTGCGGCAAAGAGGATGGTCACGCGGGCAATATCAGCACCCTGTTCCTTAACAAAAGGTCCCACCATCACGCCGTTGCCCAGGCTCTTGGACATCGTTGCGGCTTTCCAGAAGTGGACGCTGCCATCGGCATGGGTGCGCAGCTCGGCTCCGCTCTTTCTGGCCTCCTCGAGGGTGAGCACCTCGGGAATTTCCAGTTTGGCTCGCCGCTCGGCGTTCCTGAAGTGAAGGGTCTCGCCGCGCACCTCTACCTCGCCTACGTCGGTCCAGCCCTGCACCATCCCCTGAGTAAAGAGGCCCTCAAACGGTTCTTGAACCTGCACCATCCCGATGTCGTACAGAAACTTCGTGAAGAAGCGGCTGTAGAGCAGGTGCAGGATGGCGTGCTCAACCCCACCAATATACTGGTCTACCGGCATCCAAAAGTTGGCCTTATCGGGGTCGAAAGGCCGCTCAGGGTTCTGGGCATCGGTGTAGCGCAAGAAGTACCACGATGAGTCGATGAAGGTGTCCATGGTATCGGTATCGCGCCGGGCCTGACCGCCGCACCGGGGGCACTCGCATTCATAAAACTCGGGATGCGCGGCCAGCGGGCTCTTGCCCTTTGGGCGGATATCGTCCACATCCTTCAGGGTGGGCAACACCACCGGGAGTTGATCGTAGGGTACTGGAACGGTACCACAGGCATCACAGTGGATGATTGGGATAGGGGTACCCCAGTAGCGCTGGCGGCTGATCAGCCAATCACGCAGGCGGTAGTTGACCTTGCCCTGGCCGATACCTTGTTCCTCCATCCAGGCGATGATGCGCTTTTTGGCATCCTCCACGTAGAGGCCGTTCAGAAAATCCGAGTTGATGGCAGGACCGTCGTCTGTGTAAGCCTTGCCGCTAAAGTCGGCTGGGGGTTGCACGGTGCGGATGATCTCGAGACCAAATTTCTCGGCAAACTCCCAGTCCCGCTCGTCCTGTCCGGGCACCGCCATGATGGCCCCGGTGCCGTAGCCCGAAAGCACGTAGTCGGCAATCCAGACCGGGATTTCCTTGCCGTTGGCCGGATTGATGGCGTAGGCACCGGTCCAGACACCGGTTTTCTCGCGGTCTTCCATCTGGCGCTCGACTTCGCTTTTCATCCGAGCAGCAGCCACATAGGCCTCCACAGCAGGCTTCTGTTCAGGTGTGGTGATCTGTGACACCAGCTCGTGCTCGGGGGCCAGCACCATAAAGGTAGCGCCAAAAATGGTGTCGGGTCGGGTAGAGAACACGCGAATTTTGGCATCGTGACCCTTGACCTGGAAGTCGAACTCAGCCCCCGTGCTCCTGCCAATCCAGGCCCGCTGCATGGCTTTGACCTTTTCCGGCCAGCGCGGCAACTTGTCGAGGTCCTCGAGCAGACGCTCTGCGTAGTCGGTGATCTTGAGGTACCACTGCTCGAGCTCCCGCTTTTCGACCAAAGCCCCCGAGCGCCAGCCTCGTCCGTCGATCACCTGTTCGTTGGCCAGCACACTCTGCTCCACGGGGTCCCAGTTGACGTAGCTTTTCTTGCGGTAAGCCAGGCCCCGCTCGTACATCTTCAGGAAAATCCACTGGTTCCACTTGTAGTAGTCGGGCAGGCAGGTCGTAACCTCACGGCTCCAGTCGTAGCGGATGCCCATCAGGCTAAGCGACTCTTTGGACTGCCGGATGTTGCCAAAAGTCCAGTCGGCAGGCGAAATACCACCTTTTAGGGCGGCGTTTTCGGCGGGCAGGCCAAAGGCATCCCAGCCAAAGGGGTGTAAAACCGAGTAACCCTGCTGGATACGAAAACGGGCCAGCAGGTCGCCCATGGTGTAGTTCTTCAGGTGGCCCATGTGCAGATCGCCCGAGGGGTAAGGGAACATCACCAAGATATAGGCTTTTTTTGTACCATTGGCGGCCTCAGTGGCCTTCAGCAGTCCGATCTGATCCCAGTATTTCTGCCATTTTGGCTCAATCTCGTGGGGGTTGTACTTTTCGGTTATGACCATGCTTCACTTCTCCGGTTCTCGAGGGTTCATTGTAGGGGTTGGGTGGCCAAAAAAGGACAGCGAAACGGGCCTATTCGGATACAAACCAATCGGAATCAGAAAAAACCCCCTTCAAATTTGAAGGAGGAGCTTCCGAAAACGGCCTCCTCTAAGGTCGTGCTAGCTGGGTAGCCATCCACATGTTCTTATCATAGCAGGCAGAAGCAGCGCCAAACGCCCGGTATCACCAACAAAAGCCCTCGGCCACAGCCTCTTGTCGTACAAGCTCCATCGAGAGTCCACACTTTCTAGACCGGTAGTGCAGGGCTCCCCTTCCGAGTGTGAACCTCACCTTGACGTCGTTCCCGCAAATAACGTCGGTACCAGATTCGGTTGGTTTCGCAACGAATGAGGACTCCGTGCCCGGCTACTGGAGATTCATCCCCATATGCCTTAACGCTAAAGCAACTGACTGCAACCTGGACGATAGTCTGTTGATTAACGTTATGTACAATCTAGTGATATTGTTCATTTTTGGATACTGCCCCCAGCCGAATGCCTTAGACTGCAGGCGGGGTTTAGAAGGAACCCTTGAGATGCAAAAACGCGCTCCCACCGAGGCCTCCCAACAACCAGCGCCGGTGTACCAGGCGATCTTGGTGATGGACTCCAGGGAGGTACGAACACCTCTGCGTAACCAGGCCCAGCCCATGGCCAGCTGGTCGCAGCTTTATCAGGCTGGACCCTATCATCTGGACTTGAGCTTAAGGTGGGACCAAGCGGGCGCCCACCTGGCAGGCCAGGTCATCTGCAGAGAACAGGTTACTTTTGAAAGAGCCCTGGTCTGTCTTAGGCAAGGTACCATGGAGGTGAGCAAATCCCTGGATTTGTCGGGACGTTTCAGCCTGGACCTGGAATCGGCGGGTGATTGCCACCTGGAGTTCCTGGTCCAAAACGAGGTGATCTGCTTAGGTCGTATAAAGCTTAGCTAGTCCAGCGGTCCAATAGGAGCTCTCGTCGCCTAACACTTCTGGCTGACATCCAGCTGCAATAACCGGCAAGCCCCAGCGTTTGCGCCAGTTCCAAGACCACAGCCCAATCCTGGCTGCACCCTCACCCGAATCGGGAAGGGGAAGCTTCTGCCTTCTAAACGGCAGTACCCTTTCGCCATGTAGATAACTCCGATCGGGTAAGTCCGTCACCGAATAGTGATGAACCTACCAAATCTGGTACGAGTACACCGAGAAGGTCTCTTACCGCTCAGGCGAACCCCTCTCCAACGCTCAGGCACCCCCCGCCCCTCACCAAGCTCGGCGAAGAAAGCGTATCAGCAAAACCGACATCTCGGCGAGGAAAGCAACCCGCTTCCAAGGGGCGGTATCTGTTGCCTTAGTGCAGCAAAGCGGTATTACGTTCGGTTAATGCAATATAGCGGTACCGCGTTTCAGCTATGCAGTGAGGCGGTATCGCCCTCCGCTACGCGGATAACCTCGGTCGGTTCCGCTCGTCCCCGGATGGCAACGAACTTACCGAGTCTGGTATGAATTCCCGAGTGCTGCCCAAGGGCCGTTAGGTGAACTTATCGAACCCAGTACACTGCTTCCCAACTTGTGTTGCTGAGCAATTCTCTCGAAACTTTTTCGACCAACCACTTAGCTCTGTGCACCTGTTGCCTCTATTCGGTAACGGCAGCAATCGCCTCCCGTGGCTATGCGCTCCTCACGCACAACCACAGCTCCCAGCAGCTTCTTGTACATCTCGAGCTCGGCATGGCAAAACTCGCTGTGCTCTATGGAAAGGGCCAGCTTGGGGCAGCGCCCCTGCTCCAAGTACCAGGCACCGCTTTCAAAGTAGAAGCTGGCCTGGTATCCCTGCTCGGTCAGGAATTCTGCCAGGCGATAGATCTTTTGCTCGAGGGTCAGGCCTTCCATGTGCGGGGCGAGTTCCTCGAGCAGCTTGTTGTTGCGCCGAGAAAGCACTTCAAGTACCAGACCTGCACCAAACAGCTCTTTGAGGTGGGTGAGCACGTCGGCACACATGCGTACATAAGGAGCCTGCTCATCTACGGCTTGGTAGACCTGTTTAGGGCGACCGCGGCCCTCGTTTTTCTCGAGGCGAGAACGCACCAGGCCTTCGCGCTCGAGGTCTTCCAGGTGGCGGTGCACAGCAACCTTGGAAATGCCCAGCGACTCAGCTAAGGAACCGGCGCAGCTCGACTTACAACGCAAGGTCTCCAGGATACGCAACTTGGTTTCACCCATTCCCAAGGCCATAAATCCCCTATGCCATCGGCAGCAACATGTAGGATTGCACCGATAGTTGACCGGCCAAATTGCGCGCGGCCTGGCGGAAGGCTTCAGCCTCGGCAGACTGGGGCTGGCTGACCACAACAGGCACCCCGTTGTCGCCGCCCTCGCGGACCGAGAGCGCAATGGGAATCTCACCCAGGAGGGCTGTTTTGTACTGTTCGGCCATCCTTCGACCCCCGCCCTGGCCAAAGATGTGGGTTTTCAGGCCACCCTGCTCAAAATAGGCCATGTTCTCGATTACGCCGAGGATACCCACCTGTACCCGCTTGAACATGTCTACGGCCCTCTCGGCATCGATCCGGGCCACATCCTGCGGGGTCGTCACAATCACGCCGCCCGAGAGCCGGGTCAGTTGCGACAGGGAGAGCTGTACATCGCCCGTGCCGGGGGGTAGGTCAATGATCAGGTAGTCGAGCTCCCCCCAGGCCACCTCATGGAGAAACTGTTTGATGGTGCCGTGAAGAATAGGGCCACGCCAGACCATGGCCTGCCCCGGGGGCACGATGTTGGCAATGCTGATTAGCTTGATGCCATAGCGCTCGAGCGGTACCATCCGCTTTTGCTCGTCGACTGTCAGCTTGATGCCCTGGGTGCCGAACATCTGGGCCTGGCTGGGCCCATAGATATCGGCGTCCAGCAGGCCCACGCTTGCTCCATCCTGGGCCAGGGCAATGGCTAGGTTGGCCGCGACGGTGCTCTTCCCTACCCCACCTTTGCCCGAGGCAATAGCCACGACGTGCTTGATGCCGGGCAGGGGCAAATTCTGCGGAGGCCTGACCTGAGCGCCAAACTGCACTTCAACCTCGGCGGTGCCAATCCTGCCAATGGCTGCGCGGATTTCCCCTTCAATCTGACCCTTAAGCGGGCAGGCTGGAGTGGTTAGATTGATTTTGACCGCAACCCGTGCCCCCTGGACGACAATCTTTTCCACCATCCCCAACGAGACCAGATCTTTGTGTAGCTCGGGGTCGTGGACGCTCTTTAGGGCTTCCAGTACCGAGGCTTCGGTGAGCGCACTCATCTCGTATTCAGATTATGCCTGGAAATGCTCCGATGAACGAGGTTGGGGTTACATTACCCGAATTCGACAACTATTTATTCAGCCGGTCCATCGGTAGATGCGGTTGCCCAAGCCGTGCCTGTGACCTTTTACGTTTTTTTTACGCCCAGTTTTACACACTAGCCCGCAGGAGGTTAGGTACGTGTCTGAGGCTAACAAAAGCATAGTGCGTCGATTTGTGGAGGAGGTGGTCAATCGGGGCAACCTGGGCGCGGTAGACCAACTGTTGTCGCCGGACTACCAAGACCACGATGTGCTTCTGCCGGGCTCGCCCGGAGGGCTGGAAGGGGCTAAGCGCCTGTACGCGCTGCTGCATGCAGCCTTCCCCGACCTCGAGGTCGAGATCCTCAGGCTAGTTGCCGAGGCCGACCGGGTAGCCCTGCACAGCCGCTGGCAAGGCACCCACCGGGGAGAGTTTGCCGGTCTGGCCCCCAGCGGACGCCGCTTTGCCTTTGAGAACCTCGAGCTTCTGCGCCTGCGGCGGGGCTTGATCACAGAGCACTGGAGTCTGCTCAACCACGCCCAGCTGCTGCTCTATCTGCATACTCGCCCCGGCACAGAGACGCCGCCTCCATCGGTATATCGGCCCTAAGCCCTCTTTTGTTCAACCCATAAGGAGAACGCCGTGCTAGAACTTTTGGAAAGCCCGAAGAAAGCCAACCGCCGCCAGTTCGTCAAGGTGCTGACCGCCGGGGGCCTGAGCGCCGCTTTGGCCACCCAGCTCGGCCAGCTGGCCGTAGCCCAGTCCCAGGGGGTGAGCGATCTGGACGTGCTCAACCTGGCCCTCACCGCCGAGTACCTGGCCACTGACGCCTACACCCGCGCCCTGACCGTGGCCTTCCCTGGGGACATCCGCGACTACCTCTCGGAGGCCCTGAAGCACGAGGAGGCCCACGTCAAGGCCCTGCAGGACACCATCAGCGGCCCCTTCCGGGCCACCCCGGTGGCCCGGCCCCAGTTCACCTACGGCGACCTGCAGTTCAACGCAGCCAACCGCGTGAAGGTGCTGGAGACCCTGGTGGCCCTGGAGACCGCCTTCACCGGGGCGTACCTGGGGGCCATTCCCCTGATCCAGAACAAGGCGGTGCTCTCGGCAGCGGCCAGCATCGCCATGAACGAGGAGGCCCACCTGGCCGTGCTGCGCGACTCGGTGCTGGAGCTGGGCGGGCGGGTTGAGGGGCCCCAGACCCCGGTGGGCCGGGCCTTTGCCGTGGCTATCACCCCAGAGCAGGCCACCCGTGCGGTGCAGGGCTTCATCCGCAGGTAGTTCCTTTGGGGCCTCGAGGTAGCCCTCGAGGCCCCTGAAACAGGGAGGTGCACATGCAGCGTAGAGTCTTTCTAAAAGGTGTAGGCAGTAGCCTGGCAGCTCTGGGCCTGGGGCCGGTGGCTTTGGGCCAGGGGATGGGCATGGGCCAGGTGCGGGCGGTGGTGCTGAGCGGGGCCGAGATCGTGCCTAATCCGGTCAACACCCCGGCTCTGGCCGTGGTGCGCCTGGAGCTGATGGGCAACGTGCTGAGCATCCAGGGGACGGTGGCCAACCTGGCCGGGGCCTTCCGCGACTACACCCGCGACCCGGTCGACGACCCGGCCCTCAACGCCCGCCTGACCAGCGCGGTGCACATCCACCGGGGGCCCAAAGGACAGAACGGCCCCTTGCTGCAGGCCCTCAAGGTGATGGCGGCCCCCGATGGCCGGAGCGCAACCTTTATGGACCGGCTCGAGCTCAGCATCGAGGACCTCACCCGCCTGCGCCAGGGGGAGCTGTACTTCGACATCCACACCGCGGCTTTCCGGGCTGGCGAGATTCGCGGACAGATCGTGTTCTAGGAGGAGTGTATGAACCGTAGGGAGATGCTAAGGCAAACCGGCTTGATGGGCACCGGCCTGGTCCTGGGCGGGGTGATGGGGGCCTGCGCCACCACCCCCGGCATGAGCCAGAGCCCCAACATCGATGTGGACGTGCTCAATTTCGCCCTCAACTTGGAGTACCTCGAGGCCGCCTTCTACCTGGCCGCGGTGGGGCGCATCAACGAGATTGCCACCATCGGGGGGAACGCTGAGATCCGGCTGCCCACGGGCTTCAACGGCACCAGCCCCATCCCCGGTCTGAGCCCGGATGTGCTCGAGTACGCCCAGGAGATCGCCGAGGACGAGCTGGCCCACGTCAAGTTCATCCGCCAGGCCCTGGGGAGTGCCGCCGTAGCTCGCCCGGTCATCGACCTCGACCAGGCCTTCCGGGCCGCCGGCAATGCCGCCAGCGGTGGGGCCATTACCAACTTCAACCCCTTTGCCAACGAGCTTTTCTTCATCCACGGGGCTTTTATCTTCGAGGACGTGGGGGTCAGTGCCTACAAGGGCGCGGCCAAGCTGATCACCGACAAAAACACCGTGCTCGACTCCGCCGCGGGCATCCTGGCGGTAGAGGCCTACCACGCCGGCCTGATCCGGCTGCTCCTCCATGATCGCAAAGACGAGCCGGTAACGCCAACCCTCACCGTTAAGGATGTGGTTCAGGCCATCAGCAACCTGCGCGGCAGCGTGGGGGGCGGCAAGGACGAGGGCATCGTCAAAAATAACCGGGCCAACCTGGTGCTGGCCGATAACGATGGCATCGCTTTTGGCCGGACCACCAGCGAGGTGCTGAAGATCGTCTACCTGACCGGTGAGGCAAACAGGACGATGGGGGGCTTCTTCCCCAACGGCCTCAACGGCAACATCAAGCGCACCTAAACCCTAGGGGCCGGGCCCTAGTGGGGCCCGGCGACCTTTAGGTTATGTTTATTCTTCACAGGCAGGCGCTTTGAGCCTGCCTATAATCCGCCTAAATGAAGACCGTGCGCGAAGAAGACCTGAGGCTGGCCGAGATGCTGCAAACCATGCGCCACCTGCTCGAACAACCCCAGCCCAGCCTAACCATCCTCAAGAGCTCGCTGGACGAGGCGCTGCAGCTGCTAGAGGCTCGTCAGCAAAACCTGCTCAGCAGCCGGGGCTTCGCGCTGGAGGAGGACCCGCTGACCGGACTTCTGAGCCAGACTGCCTTCAACCGCACTTTAGAGCAGGTCTTCAGTACCGGGGAGAGCTTCAGTCTGGTCTACCTCGAGCCCGACCACCTCGAGGCCCTCAAGCTGCGTTTGAGCCCCAGCGCATACCAGGAAAGCCTTGGCCGCCTGGGGCTGCTGGTGCGCAAGGCCCTACGGGCCTCAGACGTGGCGGGCCGGATAGGCGACCAGGGTTTTGGCCTTCTTCTGCGGGGCATTACCGGCGACCGGACCTTTGGGGTTTGTGAGCGCCTGCGCGTGGCCGTACTCAAATACCCCTGGACTCAACTGCACCCAGAGCTGCAGATGACCATCAGTCTGGGCTACACAGGCCGCGAGGATGCCGAATCGGCGCAGCAAATAGTCAACAGAGCCCGGCGTTTTCAGGCTGAGGCTCGAAGCAGTGGTCAGAACCAAACCTTTCCAGGCCTTTACTACTGATGTTGCTGGGGTGAGGTACAGACATGTCGGAACAGACCCGCAAGCCAAACAAAAACCTGAATACCCTTCGTTACGGTACAGCCCTACTTTCGGCGGTTTTCTTTCTGGTCTGGCTGGCCATTGTGATGTTGCAAAACCTGTAATACCGTCAAAAAGGATAATCCTCCAAATCAAAACCTTTACGGCTTGCCTGAGCCGCACGCGGTGCAAGCAGGGTCCCAGAGCACAACCCACCCCCTGCGGTCAGCGAAACCAGCATCTACCTCTCGTTTGGCGAAGAAAACGGCCCCCTTCTAAGAGGCGGCATCGCCTTCCCATGATGCAATCAATCGGTATCGCGCTCGCGTGATTACTAAAGCGGTGTCGGCGTCCGCTACGCGGATAACTTCGGTCGGTGACTCTGCGCCGCACCATGGCGCGGCGTGGCCACCCTCCGGTGACGAACTAACCAAATCTGATACAAGGATGAGCAGGACTGGGTTTTGCACCACGCTGTGCTGCTGGCAATCCGTCTTATGATGCCTCAGTGCAAATTGCGCAGGTTCCAGTGCTGAAACTCCGGCTGCTGGGGCCGCCCGGCCTCGAGCGGGATGGCCAGCCCCAACACCTGACAACCCGCAAGGCTTTGGCCCTGCTGGCGTTTTTGTCCGTGGAGCGTGAGGGCGCCACGCGAAGCCAGCTCATCGAGCTGCTCTGGCCGGAAAACTCCGAAGAGCTGGCGCGAGCCAGCCTCCGACAGGAGATCTCGAGGCTGGGAAAGCTGCTGGGCCCGGCCCTACAAAAAGTGGGACAACACGTGTTGCGGCTCGAACCCAGCCTTATCCAGGTGGATCTGTGGGAGTTTGAAGAGGCACTGGCCGCCCAAGCCTACCGAAAAGCCTTACCGCTGTACCGGGGTAGCTTTCTTCAGGGGCTCCAACCCCGCGAGACGGCCAGCTTTGAGCACTGGCTGGGTCAGGTGCGCGCAGAGATTCAGCAATACTACCTGCACGGCTTGCAGGAGCTGGCCCGGTGGGAAGAGGCCCAGGGCAACCTGAGCGAAGCCCTGGCATTGTGGCGACAAGCCATTGCTGCTGATCCGCTAGCCGAACAGTTTTACCTCGAGGCCATGCGCCTGTGTGAGGCCCAGGGGGACCGGGTGGGGGCTTTGCGCCTGTACCGAAGCCTCGAGCAGAACCTGCTCCAGGAGCTCGGTGTGCAGCCAAGCCCGGAGGTTCGAGCCCGGGCAGCCGCCCTGGACACCAACCCAGCCCGCGCTCGTCTGCCCACCCCCCCCACCCCGCTGGTGGGACGCCAAACCGAGCTCGCGGAGGCGTTGCAGCTTCTGCGTCGGCCAGACTGCCGCCTGCTCAACCTGGTGGGGCCTGGAGGGGTGGGCAAGACCCGGCTGGCCCTGGCGGTAGCCCAGCAGCTCACGCCAGCCACACCGGTTGCCTGGGTGAACTTACAAGGCCAGGCCCTTTACCCTGGCCTGGCCGAGGCCCTGGGTTTGGACAGCCTAGGCCAGGGTAGTCTACAGGGAGCCGTATGGCACTATCTGAGGCAACAACCGGCCATTCTCTTTCTTGACGAGGCCGAGGAGCTCCCCGACCCCCCTGCTTTGGAGGAACTGTTGCAGCAAACCCCAGGAACCAAGCTGGTCCTGACCTCCCGGGTGCGCTTCCGATTGCGCAGCGAGTGGGTGTATGAGGTGCGTGGCCTGGAGACGCCTACCCCAGAGCGACCCCTGCAACAAAGCCCGTCGGTGGAGCTGTTCTGCCTGCTGGCCCAGCGGGTGCAGCCTGGCTTCAACCCCACCCCAGAAGAGCGAGCTGCTATTGGTCGAGTTGCCCAGCTGGTCTCAGGCTTACCGCTAGGCCTCGAGCTGGCTGCCGCACTGGTGCGGCTGATGTCCTGTCAGGAGATTGCCGAGTACCTGCGGCAAGACCTAGGTCTGTTGGAGGCTGGTCCAAGCGATCTGCCGGAGCGCCACAGCAGCCTGAAAAAAGTGCTGGAGAGCAGCCTGGACCACCTAAACCCCTCCGAGCACGCAATCTTGCTAAGGCTTGCGGTCTTCGAGGATGCCTTTAACCTACCTACCGCCCAAGCCGTGGCGGGGGCCACACCCGCCTCGTTGACCGCGCTGCTGGACCGTGCCCTGCTGCAGAAGCAGGCCGCCGGATATCGAATGCTCACCGTAATCCGTCAGCACCTGTCCCCATCTATCCCCGTAGAAGTACGTCGCACCCATGCTGCTCACCACGCATCCCTGCTCAAGCAGCACGAGCAGGGGCTGCGCGGGGGCAACCAGGTCGGGGCCCTGCAACAGCTTTCAGGGCAGTATGCCGACCTGCGCGCGGCCTGGTTTTTTGTGCTGGAACAGGGCCTGCACGACCTGGCCCTGCAGATGATCGACGGACTGTGCTTGTTGCTCGAGCTGCGCGGCTGGTTTGCCGAGGGCCAGACCCTTATGCTCGCAGCCACTCAAAGCTCCGAGCCCTTGTTGTGCAGCCTTGCCCTGGGCCGGCAGGGGCGGTTCTTGTACCTCCAGGGTCAGAGCGCGGCGGCGTACCGGGCTCATCAGCAAAGTCTCCAGCTAGGTGAGGGCCGAATCGACTGCTACGAGACCGCCTACGCACTCAACAACTGGGGAATGGCCGCCATGGGCCTCGGACTAGCTCAGGAGGCTCACGACCTATTCAACCGAAGCCTCCAAATGCGCCGCCAGCAGAAGCGGCCTTGGGGTCTGGGTAGTGCGCTTTACAACCTGGGCTACCTTTGCGTGCTACAGGGCAATTTTGCCCAGGCCCAGGCCTACTTGCATGAGGCCCTCGAGGTCTACCGTACCCTCTCCGATGCCCGAGGGCTAGGTCTGGTGCTGGCCGGGCTCGGACAGCTTTACACGTCGCTGGGAGAGTATGGCGCCGCGAGGGAGATGTTCCGACAAAGCCTTTCGTTTGGCCTCCAGCTAGGCGACCCCTTCACCCAGTCCACCGCCCTACTGGGCCTAGGCACCCTGGATGGCATCGAGTACCGCAACGAGGCCTGCAATCAACGGCTGCAAGCCAGCCTCGAGGCCGCCTACCAGA
>DAIUDO010000044.1:0-6609 GCA_036845585.1 Meiothermus sp.
CAGTCGGGCCCCTTTACCCACCCGCACATGGTCGGACAGCACCACCCAGCCCCCCATCAGCACCTGATCCTCCACCACAACGCTGCCACCAATCGCACTGCTGCCCACCATCACCACATCCTTGCCAATCTGCACATTGTGGCCGATGTGGGTGAGGTCGCCAATTTTGCTGTGCGCCCCGATAAGGGTCTCCCCAACCACGCTGCGCTGAACCACACAGTTTGCCCCCAGCTCCACCCCATCCTCCAACACCACCCTACCGGTGTGCGGCAGGCGCCGATTATCCTGCAATCCGAAGCCAACCGCCCCCAGCACCGTACCCGCGCCTACCAGGCAGTCAGCCCCCAGCCGGGTATTGCGATGGAGCGTAACCCTGGGCTCGAGCACCGTTCGGGGGCCAACTTCAACCCCCTCGCCGACATAGCAGTACGGCGCAATGACCGCGCCCGCAGCTACCTTCGCGCCCCGACGTACCAGCACATAGGCCCCTATCCTCGCGGTAGGATCTACGCTGGCCCCAGCCTCGATGGTAGCGGTGGGATGAACGCCTGGAGCCGCCCAAGGCTCCGGCTGATCAAAAAGCGCCAGCACAGCAAGCCAAGCCTTCTGCACCACGGGAACGCGAATTCGACTGACGGTATCCGGGCAGAAGCAGGTTTCATCCAGCAGCAAGGCCGCACCGCTGGCCAGGGCAACCTCGAGGAATTTTGCCTCGCGCACCACCACCAGCTCGCCTGCACCCGCCCGACCGGGCGCCGCCAGACCGATAATATCCTGGTCGGGGCCCTCGAGGCGGCCCCCCACCCGCTGGGCAATCTCAGAAAGCAACATAAGCCGAATCGTCTTCTAGGCCCAGTCTGCCGGCTAGCACGGAAACTCCGCCGTTCGCCAGATGGTTTCACAAACTCGCATCCCGCAGCACCTTTAGCTTATCCGCCTCACCGCATGGGATGGCTCATCAGCGTTTGAGCACATTGTCGGAGGTAACCAACGCATCCCGCAAGACGTGCAGCATATCCAGCGCCTTGCCCGTACCCAGCGCCACGGCCTCAACCGCATTCTCGGCGACCACCACCGGTACTCCGGTGGCCTCTTGGAGCAGTAGATCCAGGTTGCGCAACAAAGCGCCGCCGCCAGTCAGCAGAATACCCCGGTCGATGATGTCGGCCACCAGTTCTGGAGGGGTGGTCTCGAGCACGCTCTTCACCCCCTGGACAACCTTCTCTAACGGTTCCCTCAAGGCTTCCACTACATCGTCGGTGGTCACTTCGATGCTCTTGGGCAGGCCCGAGATCAGATCGCGGCCGCGCACCTCAGCCACCGCATTCTGTTCGTCGGGGGTGCGCATGGCCGCCCCGATTTTTATTTTGAGCTCCTCGGCGGTGCGCTCTCCTACCAAAAGACTGTACTTGTTGCGGATGTAGCGGATGATGGACTCGTCAAACTCGTTACCAGCAATACGCAGGCTGGATGAGCGCACAATACCGCCCAGCGAGATAACCGCAATATCGCTGGAGCCACCCCCAATATCCACCACCATGCTGCCGGTCGGCTCGGCAATTTTGATTCCGGCCCCGATGGCCGCAGCCAGAGGCTCGTCAATCAGGTAGGCCCGTTTGGCCCCGGCTTCCACGATGGCCTGTACGACCGCGCGGCGCTCCACCTCGGTCACGCCAGAGGGCACGCCGACCATCACCTGGGGTCGAAAAAAGCGCAGAGGGGGCAGAACTTTCTTGATGAAGAGGGTAAGCATTCGCTCGGTGAGGGTATAGTCGGCAATCACGCCGTCTTTGAGCGGTCTGGCCGCTACGATATTGCCTGGGGTGCGCCCCAGCATACGGTAGGCTTCGGCCCCTACCGCCTTAACTTCTTTGGTGTCGCTAACCATGGCAATAACCGAGGGTTCACGCAGCACAATACCCTTGCCACGCATGTAAATCAGCACCGAGGCAGTCCCCAGGTCAATACCCACATCTTCACCGCGAAACGAGAACATCCCAGCCATAGCGCTTCATTGTACAGGTTTGCATGCGAAGCACAAAGATAGCCCCGTTCCTCTGCTTGCACCTGTTCCTAAGGCCCCTCTGGCAGCAGGTCTTCGAGGCGGTTGACATTGAGAAACAAGCCAGCCCCAAAACGAGCTTCCAGCTCGGCCTTATCCAGGGCCACATGCGGAATGCTGTGCAACAGGTCTTGCATCTTGAGGTGGCCCACCTCGAGCCTGTGTAAGATCTGGACCTCGAGGGACTTGTGGTAGAGCCCTCCCAACGGCTCCAGGAAATCCCTTGAAGCAGCCACGACCGCCTGGGTTTCCGGGGCGATGTGCTCGAGCATGTACCGCCAGAAATTTCGTCTCAAAAAAGGTTGGTCGCAGGCTGCCACTGCCACCCATTCGTGCCGTGCATGGGCCAGGGCCGAGTGCAAGCCCGACAGGGCATCCCCCCCTGGCCTCAGGTCGGGGTATACCGGGCCTAGTCCGGGGTAGCTACGACCCGCCACCACAAAGCGCTCGCAGGCTTCGGCCATGGAGTCCATGACCCAGGCAATCAGGGGCTTGCCCCTGTACACATACAACGCCTTGTCCCGCCCAAACCGGCGGGATAACCCTCCAGCCAGGATGGCCCCACTCCAACACATCACTAGCAGGATAAGCCAAAAAAGGGACAAGCACCTTACAACTGCGTGCCGAAATTTTCCTTCTTCATCATTTTTTTGCTATGTACATGACAATCTTATGACAATCCGCTGACAAGCTATCAAGCGTGAGGTGGTGCCTGAGCACCACTGACCGCAACAGGAGGCGTTTGATGAAAAAAATGCTGATTACAGCCATAGCTCTTGTGAGCCTTGCTACCTCTGCACTGGCTCAGGTGAGCTTGACAGGTGCGGGGGCGACCTTCCCTTTTCCAGTTCTCTCAAAATACTTCGATGAGTACCTCAAAGTAACCAACAACCAGGTACGCGTCAACTATCAGTCCATTGGCTCGGGTGGGGGTCAGCGCCAGTTCATCGAACAAACCGTACACTTTGGGGTCTCCGACAACCCCTTTAACGACCAACAAATGGCAGATATTCGTAAAAATACCGGCTCACCCGCCCTGAACATTCCCTTCGTACTGGGTGCGGTTGTGCCTACCTACAATCTACCTGGGGTAACCCAGCGCCTGAACTTCACCGGTGAGGTTCTAGCCGACATCTTTCTGGGCAACATCAAAAACTGGAACGACCCGGCGATCGCTGCACTCAACCCCAATGTTCGCATACCACCGCTCCCAATTACCGTCGTACACCGTTCCGACGGCTCGGGCACAACCTTCGTCTGGACAGACTATCTCACCAAGGTGTCGCCTGAGTGGGCTCAAAAGGTTGGACGCGGCAACAGCGTAAACTGGATCCCGGCCAACAAAGTGGGGGGGCGTGGCAACGAGGGTGTTGCCGGGGTGGTGCGCAACACGCCGGGTGCGATCGGTTACAACGAGGTAACCTACGCAGTACAAAACAACATCCAGTTCGGAGCCGTACGGAACCGTGCTGGCCGCTTTATGGTGGCCGAACTGCCCGCCATTACCGCGGCCGCAAACGTAGTGCTGCCAGGCGATGCCCGTGTTTCCCTGACCAATACCCAAGCTCCCGACGGGTATCCAGTTTCCAGTTTTGCCTACATGCTGGTTTACGAGCAACTGGACAAAAACAAAGCCTTCAAGAGCGAGGCCGAAGCCAGGGCTTTTGTGCAGTTGCTGAAGTGGATCGTTACTGAAGGTCAAAAGTTCAACGAGCCGCTCACCTATGCCCGTCTCACCGACGCCGCTCAAGCCCGCGCGCTGGCCATGATCTCCCGCATCACCTATCAGGGCAAACCCATTGGTAAAGAGGTTGTAGGCCAATAAGAACTACTATGAGGTGGGAGCCTGACTCCCACCTCACTTTGTAGACTAAAGGCATGCGCATGCAACAGGCCCCTGCACAGTCTTCCATCATTAAACGACAACCCTCAGCAATCTTTCGCGTACTTGGCGACCGGATTTTTTTAGCTGTTGTTTTGGCCCTAGCCCTGAGTATCGTAGCCCTGACCCTTGGGCTGGGCTACTACCTTTACCTGGGAGGGTCACAGACCATAAACAAAGAAGGTTTTTTTGGCTTTCTGACAGGCACTACCTGGGATCCAGCCCTCAAGATCGAGTTTGGCATCTGGCCCTATGTTTCAGGTACCATTATCACCAGCCTGGCCGCTCTGGTGTTGTCGGTACCGGTGGCCCTCGCCGCAGCCATTTTTACAGCTGAGTATGCTCCGCGCTGGCTAGCAGGTTTTATTAATTACCTGGTTGACCTCATGGCTGCAGTTCCGAGCGTAGTGTATGGTATCTGGGGCATTTTTGTGTTGGCCCCTTTCCTGCGGGAAGTTTTCTACCTACCTGTTTTTGTGTGGGCCGCGGAAAACGCCCCTTGGTTGTCTCGCTATCTAGGCAATCCATCGGGCTATGGGCTGTTTACCGGAATAGTGGTTCTATCCAGCATGGTGATACCTTTCACGGCAGCTTTGTCGCGGGATGCCATTAACTTGGTTCCTGCTCCCCAACGAGAGGGCGCATACGCCCTTGGGGCAACTCGCTGGGAGGTCATACAGACCGCAATACTTCCGTACGCACGGGGTGGGATTTTTGCTGGAGCCATGCTCGCCCTAGGTCGCGCTCTGGGCGAAACAATGGCGGTAGCTATGGTCATCGGGAACGGCAACGTTTTGCCGTACACTCTTTTTGGCCCTGCCTCTACCATGCCTGCAGTTATAGCCCTCGAGTTGAAAGAAGCCGTTGAGGATTTGCATTACTCAGCCATTATTGGGGTAGGCTTTTACCTGTTTTTGGTCGCGTTCATCGTGAACGCGACCGCAAGTTATCTTCTAAACAAGCTGAAGGTTGAGGGCCAACGGGCTTAGAGGAGACACCATGCGCAATCTTCGAGCACGCTATACACGCGATCGCCTGATTCTGGCCGTGGTAATTGTCGGAACCATCCTGGCCGCGCTGCCGCTGACGCTGGTGCTGGGCTACGCTCTAGCCAATGGATTTACCTCACTCAACTGGGACTTCTTTACAAAGGCGCCGAAGCCCCCAGGAGAGCTTGGCGGTGGCATGGCCCCAGCCATTGTCGGTACGCTCCTCATCACTGGGACAGGTCTACTGCTAGCCACTCCCTTCGGCATTGGGGCTGGTATTCTGCTAGCAGAATACCCCGACAACAGGCTGAATCCTACCCTTCGCTTGTTATCTGACACACTCAACGGAATGCCCGCCATCCTGAAAGGATTGCTGGCTTATGTTCTGGTAGTCAAAGCCCAGGGCACATTTTCAGGCTTCTCGGGAGCGCTGGCTATGGCCTTCATCATGGTTCCCATTATTGCCAAGGCCACCGAAAGTGTCCTGAAACTGGTGCCCTGGAACATTCGCGAAGCTGGACTGGCTTTAGGACTGCCACGCTGGAGGGTCATCCTGTCACTGGTGTTCCCCGCTGCCCGGGCCGGGGTTGTAACCGGATTGTTGTTGGCAACAGCAAGAGCTGCTGGGGAAGCAGCCCCTCTAATCTTCACCGCATTTGGCAATAGCTTGCTTACTTTCAATCTGGCACAGCCGATGGATGCCCTGCCGTTACGCCTTTATGCCTATGCCATTAGCCCCTACGATGACTGGCACAGGCAGGCCTGGGCGGCAGCAGTAGTGTTGTTGGGACTAATAGTTCTAACTAGTCTGCTCGCACGCTGGGTAACTCGAGGCCGTTGAGGGAGTTGATGATGAGCGAATTCAAAGCAGCACAGAATCCTCAAACAGGACATACCGAGGTCATGACCTTAGATCCAAGCCTCAAGCCACGTATCGAAGCACGGGGTGTTACCGTAATGTACGGGCAGAAGGCCGGCGTCAGAGACGTGGATATGCCCATTTACACCAACAAGGTGACCGCCTTAATCGGGCCCTCGGGTTGTGGGAAAACTACTTTTTTACGTGCCCTGAATCGTATGCACGATCTGACCCCCAGCGCACGTGTAACCGGCGAGGTTCTGCTAGATGGTGTCAATGTCTACGCTGCGGGGATAGACCCCGTCGAGGTGCGACGCAAAATCGGTATGGTCTTCCAGAAGCCCAACCCCTTCCCGACCCTATCGATTTACGGGAATGTGGTAGCGGGTCTGCGACTGGTGGGCATTCGTAAAAAATCTCTCCTAGACGAAGCCGTGGAGCGTTCCCTGACCCAGGCTGCCTTGTGGGATGAGGTTAAGGATCGCCTCCATGCGCCCAGTATGAGCCTTTCGGGCGGACAACAACAGCGCTTGTGCATCGCCAGGGCTCTAGCAGTCGAACCCGAGGTCTTATTGATGGATGAGCCCACCAGTGCCCTCGACCCGATCTCTACGCAGTCCATCGAAGACCTACTAACCGAACTCAAGAACCACGTTACCATAACTATCGTGACCCACAATATGCAACAAGCGGGCCGGGTATCGGACTTCACCGGCTACTTCTTGAATGGCGACCTGGTAGAGTTTGGTCCCACCAAATTACTATTTACCACCCCTAAAGACCAGCGCACCGAAGCCTACATAACCGGCCGCTTTGG
>DAIUDO010000044.1:6709-9201 GCA_036845585.1 Meiothermus sp.
TACCTCTTTGCATCATTGGGAACGCAATACCGTTTATTGCACTAACGGAACGCGATACCGCCCCTTGGAAGGGATACGCTGGTCTCGCCGAGGGCAGAGAGGGGTGGGGTGTGCTCGTGGATTCTGGTTGCGCCGCGCGCGGCGCAACCAAGCCTCTTGAGTTTTTGACTGGGAAGATCATCTTTATGAATCCCGTATAAAGCGCTTTCTAGGCTTCTGCACTGCCGCTTGAAAACGAGCCCTGGTGCATGAGGGTCTGAGCCAGCTCGAGCCTGTCTACAAGCGAGGGCGCCTCGAGCAGAGCCTGGCGGTCTACCGCCGGTACCCTAAGGTTCACGCACAAAAACGAGGCTTGGTAGAGGGGATCGTCGGGCAAGTTAGCGATGGCTTCCTCCAAAGCCTGGGGGTCGGCTACTCCGGTCATGTAGCTTCGGAAAGCCTCCATGGCGTCCCAGGCAGCCACAATCTCTTCGCTGCGGGCCCTACGCGCCAGGGGGAAGGGAATGTCGAGCGTGGTCTGGTACAGGCTTTTCTCGAACACACCCACCCCTTCTACCCGACATCGCTCCCCTCCCCGGCACACAATGTTAAAGGTTCCATCGGGGTTCTCGGACGCCGCCAGCAGGTCCACATACCCCCCTACCTCGCGAATGCCGGTCTGCGTGGCGAGCGTGATCACGAACCGACGCTGCTCCTCGCTCTGGGCGAGCAGGTCGCGCACCATCTGCTTGTATCGCTCCTCAAAGATGTACAAAGGAATCAGCAGTCCGGGGAAGACCACGGTCTCGGGCAAAGGGAACAAGGGCAGGCGCTTCACTCCCACAGGTTAAGGGGCGCCCGTCTGAGTTTGCAAAAGTCCGCACCGCTTCCTGTATGATCTAGCTTATCTGCGGTATCATTCCCCCGACATGTCCGACTTCGATGTGGTGGTGGTGGGTTCGGGGCACAATGCCCTGGTGACCTCAGCCTACCTGGCCAAGGCCGGGTTCCGGGTAGGGGTCTTCGAGCGGCGTAAAGTACCGGGTGGGGCCGTTTCGACCATTGATTACGAGGGCTTCCGCTTTGACCTGGGAGGCAGCGCCCATATCCTGATTCGCCTGACCCCCATCCCTGACGAGCTCGAGCTCTACAGGCATGGCCTCGAGTACATTGAACTTGACCCCCTCTTCCATGCCTCCAACGCCAAGGAGAGCTGGTTTATCTGGCGCGACCCCGAGCGCACGGCGGCAGAGCTGGACGAACGGTATCCGGGGCAGGGCCAGGCTTACCGCCGTTTCATGCACGAATGGATGCCCTTTGGCCTCGCGGTCAAGGAAGCCTTCTTGGCCTCCCCCAGCCCCTTGAACCTGGGGCGGAAGATGATCTGGGGAGCCGGCTTCGGGCGCGACTGGAAGAAGCGTCTACCACAAATTTTGCGGCCCTACGGCGATGTAGCCAGGGAGTACTTTAGCGAGGAGCGGGTGCGCGCGCCGTTGGTGTGGATGGCCGCGCAGTCCGGCCCCCCGCCCTCCGATCCGCTTTCGTCGCCGTTTTTGCTCTGGCACCCTCTCTACCACGTGGGCGGGGTGGCCCGGCCCAGGGGAGGCTCGGGGGGGCTGTCTCTGGCTCTGGTGCGGGCCATCGAGGCCGCAGGCGGCCAGGTTCATCTGGACTCCCCGGTCTCGGAGATTCTGGTACGGGGCCACGCAGCTTCGGGGGTTCGCCTCCAGGACGGGCAGACCGTGGGCGCTCGAGCGGTGGTCTCGGGCGCGCACATCCAAAAAACCCTGGCCATGCTGCCAGCAGAAAAGGTGCCCGCCGTAGCGAACGGCTTGCGCGTGGGCAACGGCTTTGGGTTGATTCTGCGCCTGGGGCTTTCAGAAAGGCTGCGCTATCAGACGAACCCCGGCGACGAGTCGCGCACTGGCCTGGGGCTACTCATTACCGGGGAAATGCAACTGAGCCGGGCTTATGGCGACTACCTTTCGGGTGAGCCGACCCACGACCCCCCGCTCATCGCCATGAGCTTTAGCGCTGTGGATCCGACGCTGGCCCCGCCCGGCGGCGAAACGCTATGGCTTTGGGCGCAATACTACCCCTACAAACTGGCTTCTGGAACGTGGGAAACCAGGGCTGCCGAGGCCAGAGAAGGTGTGATTCGGAGCTTTGAGCGCTTTGACCCCGATATTCGCAGCAAAATTGTGGCCGAGCTGGTGCAGACCCCGCTGTGGCTGGAGAACGAGTTTGCTATGCCGGCAGGCAATGTCATGCACCTCGAGATGACCCCCGACCAGATGTTCATGATGCGGCCCTGGCTGGGCGCCCACGAGTACCGGTTCCCCGGCATAAAGGGGCTCTACCTGACCGGGGCCAGCACCCATCCCGGCGGGGGCATCATGGGTGCGAGCGGGCGAAACGCTGCCCGGGTTTTGCTCAAAGATTTGAGCCGAAAACGGGTTTGAGGCCGGCTCGAGCGAACCGTTGCAATACCCGATACCCAAACGAAGTGTGCC
>DAIUDO010000044.1:9301-15139 GCA_036845585.1 Meiothermus sp.
GAAGCTGGTATCGAATCCACCGCAGCCGTGGTTCTCCATGGGGTCTGGAGGTTTTCGCGCATAGCACTAGCCGGGGTTCTTGAAAAGGAAATCGACCTCGAGGCGAATCTCGTTTTCTACACTCAGCACCACCGCCACCCTGGGCTGGGTCAGGCGAAAGTCGTCGAAGCGGAAGCGGGTGCTGGCCTGGAGACGCACCCCGTCGCTGGTCACCTCGTACTCGCCTGTCCAGGTCTGGCTGCGGGTCACGTCGCGGATGGTCAGGTCACCCACGATTTCGACCCTGGCCCGGCTACCGGGTCGCAGCGGCAGGCTGAGGCCGCGCACTTCCTTAGGTACAAAGACCGCCTCAGGGAAGCGGTCGGTTTGCAGGGTATTTCGACGAATGAAGTTATCCCTGCGGGCCTCATCGCTTTGCAGGGCCGCCAGACCGACCACAAAGCGCCCCGAAACCACCTTGCCACCAGGCTCGAGCACCACACCGCCGCTCAGCGTACGGGTCGTCCCCACCGCATCGTTGGGAAAGTTGACCCCCACCAGTTGCTCGCGCACCCGGTAGCGAGCCTCGCTGCCTGGAGCCAGTTCCAGGCGCAGGTTCTGGGCTAGCGCCAAGGAAAACACCAAAAACCAAGGAACCACTCGCTGCACACTACACCACCTTTCTCTGTAGGGCCGAAACCCCAAGGCTCAGCATCAACAGTACCCCTGCCAGGAGGCCTGCAAGGGCGGTGGCCTCATCCCTGCGGATGCGCCAGGTCATCTGGCGGGTCAGATCGCGGTAAGCTTCCTTGAGCTTAGTGGCTGAGTCCACAAAAAAGTACGAGCCATTCCCTACCCGGGCAATCTCCTTAAGGGTCGCCTCGTCAAACTGTGCGGCCAGTGCGTACTGCTCAGGCAGTCCCGGCACCGGGCCTTCGGTGGTTCGGCCAATGCCAATCGCGTGCACCCGAATCTTCAACCGGGCCGCCTCCTGAGCGGCTTCAACAGGATCGACCCCAGCCAGACTGCGCCCGTCGGTCAGCAGGATGATGGTCGCCAGACTTCTGGGGTCTGGCGCATCGGCCCGCTCAGAGAGAGGGGGCAAGGCTGCAATGCTCTCCAGAAGGGCATCTCCAATGGCCGTGCCGAGATTGAGTTCCAGAAGGTCCACCGCCTCCAGCAAGCGCCCTCGGTCGGTGGTAAGCGGCACGACCAGGTGGGCATCCCGAGAAAAAGTGACCAGCGCCAACCGTGTGCCCTGGGGTAGTTCACGGATGAAGGTGCGAAGGGCGGCTCGGGCCGCCTCGAAACGGCTAGGCTGCACATCGGTGGCCTGCATCGAACGGCTGATATCCACAGTTAGCACCACCGCTGCTCTGGGGTCGGCTTGCAAGACCGGAAGGGTGGGCCTGGCCAGGGCGAACACCGCGAACATCAGGGCCAACAAGTACAGTCCTGCAGCAAGGTGACGCCGCCAGTTGCGGCTATCCCCAGTGGCTCGGGCCAGCATCGCCACATCCGGGTACAGCACCACCGACTCGGCGGGTGGCCTTAAGCTGCGGATGTACAGCCATACTAACAAGGGCGCCAGTAGCAACAAACCAAGGGCCCATGGCCACATAAACACCATTCAAATCACCTTCCGCCGAATCGCCGACCAGCCGATGCTAAGACATAGCAGCAACGCGGCCAGCAAGCTCAGGAGGGCGCTCACCTCGGTGGTCTGAGGCCGCCAGGCCAGCACCCGGCCCAGATCGGCATGGGCGTTGCTCAGGTCGCTGGCAGAGAAGATAGGATAGTAGCGGCCCCCAGTTCGGTCGGCCACCTTCTTGAGCATCTCATCGTCGAAGTTATGACCGTGGGTACCGACCCCAATGGTGTGCACCTGGATGCCACGCCTGAGCGCCTCCTCGGCGATTTTCAGCGGGTCGTTGCCCGACACGTCGTGGCCGTGGGAGAAAAGAACAATCACCCCAGGACGCACACCCTCGGGAGGGGTTTCGGGCAGGGCCTCCAAGGCGGCCAGCAAGCCATAGGTAAACGAATAGCCTCCACCCAGATCGAGGTTGTCAATGGCCTCACGGAAGGCTCTTCGGTCGGTGGTGGGGGGCAGCAGCAAGGTTCCGTAGCCGGAGAAGGTGGCCACCCCAACTTTGATACTGCCCGGTAACTTCTCGACCAGGGCCTTTGCAGCCAGCTGGGTCGCGACGATGCGGCTGGGAGCAATATCAGTCTGCCGCATGGACCAGCCGTTTTCGATGGCCAGGATAATTCCCGCCAGATTCTCGGGCATCGTCAACTGCAGGGTCGGGCGGGCGGTGGCGACCAGAGCCAGAGCCAGGGCCATAAAAAAAGCAACAGCAGGCACCAAGATGCCTTTCTGCATTGTGACACCCCAATACCCTGCCCCCGGATACCAGACGTGCCCACTGGAGGGGCCCTGCCGCCCGCGCAGGTACAATGCGGCTAACACCACCAGAACCAGTAGGGCCAGCAGATTCCACGGTGCAAGAAAGCCCATGGGCCCTCCCCTATGGCACCCGGCGCTGCCAGCGCAGGCTCAGGCCTGCGGCCACAACCATCAGCAGGGCAGCCAGAGCCGAAAGCAAGAAGGAAATTTCGGTCTGGGTGCCCTCCCAACGGATCACCGTGCCCAGCTCGCGGGCGATGGCCCGCAGAGACTCCTCGGTTGGCGGAAAGACGCTCTTGCCACCGGTGGCCTGAGCCAACTGCTCGAGGTTCCTGGGCTCAAAGGGGATATAGTAGTTGCGCCCCTCGATCTGGGCTACCGCCCCTCCTTGCTGGCCCATTGGAAAAGCGAAGAGCTTGACGTTGTGTTCCTTAGCAAAGCGGGCCGCAATCTCGAGGCTGCTTCGGGTTGGCAGCCCCGGATTGGAGCTGACGTTAGAGGCTCCATCCGACAAAATAACCACACTACCTGAGGGCAGTTCCTTGGGGTTCTGGGCCTGCGGAAGCGGCAGGTCCGGCACCCCCTGCAAGGGGTCGGGCTGCTGAAGACCGGGCGGTTGCAGCTCGGCGGGGGGTTTGAGATCGCGCCGCCCCGGCAGCATCCGCACCCCGGTGATGATGGCGTTCTCGATGGAGGTGTTCTGGGCAGGCTTGAGGCGCTCGATGGCCTCGAGCAGCTTCTGCCGGTCGGTGGTGGGCAGCACCAGGGCCGAGGCCGAGTCCGAAAAGCTGACCAACCCGATCTGGGTGGTAGGCGGAGCCAGCTCAATGAACTTGCGCGCCGTAGCCTTGGCCGCTTCCAGTCGGTTGGGGTTGAGATCGGGGGCCAACATGGAGCGCGAGGTATCCACCGCCAGCACAATCGCGGCCTTGTTGGTGGGCAACGGTGGGCTGGCCACCGGGCGGGCTGCAGCAAACAACAACAAGAATAAGGCCAGCAATTGCAAAGCCAGGGGCCAGCGCTCGTGGGCCTTGGGCGGTCGGCGAACTACCGCTTCCAGCAGGCGGGCATCGGCGAAAGCCTTCGCAGTTTGCGCCCGCCGGCGCTGGATCCACAGCAAAAATCCGACAAACAGCGGAACAAGCAGCAGCAACCACAGCAGGGCAGGCCAGGTAAAGCTCATCGTCGCCCCCTTCTTCGTAAGGTGAATTTAAGCAACGGATCTACAATCTCCTGAGCAGTCGAGAGCGAGAGCACATCCACCTGGGCTGCCCGCAGGGTGCGTTCCAGCATGGCTTCACGGGCCTGCACCAAGACTGCATGGGCGCGGCGCACCCTGGGGTCACCGGTATCGATCCAGACCTCTTCACCGCTCTCGGGATCGCGCATCCGCAGCTCACCGGCATTGGGGAGTTCTTTTTCCGCCGGGTCGAAGATGCGCACCGCCACCACGTCATGGCGGAAGGCCAGCCGCCGCAGGGCCTGCGCCCAGGGAGGCTCCTGCTCCGGATTGGGGCTCTGAAAGTCGGAGACCACAAACAGCAAAGCCCGGCGCTTGAGGGCTTTGGCGACGTGTTCTAAGGCTTGTTCAAGCGAAGCAGAGGCACCGCTGGCCTGCAACGGGCGCTTTCCTGCTCCACTGGGGTTGGTTCGCAGTGAGATCAGGCCGTACAGCTCGTGCAGAATTCGCAAAGCCTGCCGGCGGCCCGTGGCAGGGGGAACCATCCGCATACCGGCCTCGGAAAAGCCAATCACGCCCACCTTGTCGCCATGGCGGGCCACAATGGCTGCCGCGGTGCCCACAAACTCCAGGGCCTCTTCCTGCTTGAGCACCCGCCGGGTACCAAACTGCATCGAGGCCGACAAGTCCACTACCAGCCAGACCGTGACCTCTTTTTCTTCGCGGTACTGCCGGATGTGAATTTTTCCGGTGCGGGCGGTAACATTCCAGTCGATGCGGCGTACCTCGTCGCCGGGTTGGTACTCACGCACCTCGGCCAGATCCAGGCTGGGGCCATAAAAAAACCCGGTGTAGTCGCCAAACAAAAAACCGTCCAGCCGTTTCAAAACCCTGAACTCGAGCTTGCGCAAAAGCTCCGCAGGCAGTTCGCGCCGACCTAGGCTGGTCCTGCGGGGCTCGGCCTCCAGGGTCACTTCTATCCTGTGTTTGCCAGGTCGCCGGAACAGCATAAGCCTCCCTCAAAACCTCCCACTCTCAGGACATCCGGGCTAGGCCGAGGGGTTCTCCGAGACTGCCTGCCGGGTATCGCGGTAGGGATCACCGATGTGCACCTTGGGCAGAGGTGTTGCCGCGATGATTTTGCCGACCACGTCCTCGAGCTTCACCTCGTCGGCCAGAGCCTCGTAAGAGAGGATGATACGGTGGCGCAGAACCTCGGGGGCCAGGTCGCGCACGTCCTCCGGCAGGGCGTACTCGCGGCCCCGCACGATGGCCAGGGCCTTGGCCCCCAGAATCAGGTTGACGCTGGCGCGGGGGCTGCCGCCAAAGCTGATGTACTTTTTCAAGCTGGCCAGTCCCACCTCGCCGGGGTCACGGGTGGCACGGGCCAGCCGGACCGCGTATTCGGTAACAGCCTGGTGCACGTGCACCTGGTCGGCCATGACTTGCAGGTGGCGCAGGTCGTCACCGGTGAGCACCTCAGCCACCCGCTCGAACTTGGTGGAAACCCGGTCTACCACGGTCATTTCTTCGTAGAAGGCCGGGTAGTCAATCCAGACCTTGAACATGAAACGGTCGACCTGGGCTTCGGGCAGGAAGTAGGTGCCCTCCGACTCGATGGGGTTCTGGGTGGCCAGCACCAAAAAGGGGTCGGGCAGCTTAAAGGTCTCGTGGCCTATGGTCACCTGGCGCTCCTGCATAGCCTCGAGCAGGGCCGACTGGATCTTGGCTGGGGCACGGTTAATTTCGTCGGCCAGGATCAGGTTGGCAAAAATGGGCCCCAGCTCAACCTCGAAACGGGCTTCCTTGGGGTTGTAGATGCGGGTACCGACCAGGTCGGCGGGCACCAGGTCGGGCGTAAACTGGATGCGTTTGAAGCTGGCCCCGATGGCCTCGGCCATGGTCTTGATGGCCAGGGTCTTGGCCAGCCCCGGCACGCCCTCAATCAGGATGTGGCCCCGCGCCAGAAGGGCGACCAGCATGCGTTCCAGCATCAGGTCCTGACCGACGATGACCTTCTTCACTTCCAGCAAAAGCGTGCGCAACCTGGCGGCGGCATCCATGACGGCTTGGGGCTCGAGGGAAGGCTTGGGCGATTCGTTCATAAACAACCTCACAGGGTGGAACCAGGTCAGATGGTCTGGTCAGGGTTGGTGTCGGGGGGTGCGGGAGCTGGTGAGGGTTGCGAAGGGGGGCTCGGCAGGGAGGGGGTGTTGGGGTCTAGCGGGATGAGTTCTGGCGAGCCTCCGGGCATCCCCGGCCCCGGCAT
>DAIUDO010000045.1:0-5703 GCA_036845585.1 Meiothermus sp.
CCGGCATGGATATTCCCCTTCCGGTCTACCTCATCGGACTGCGCGGCCTGCTCAACGCCGTGGTGTTGCTTTTGATTGGCGTCTCGCTGCTGCTCAACCTGCCCCTGCTGGTACGCGAACCTGGATCCGCCCAGTTGCGCTTTTTCAAGCTTACGGCGGGGTTTGCGGTGGTGGCCATCGTGTCGGAACTGCTGGTGCGCACCTTGTTTATGGGCGGCGTGACCTGGCTGCACGCGGTGTACGGCCTTCTGGCCGCCAGCATCCTGTGGTTTGTAAGCGGCCTGGGGCCGGAGGGCTGGTTTCGCAAAAGCCTCGAGAAAGCTCCCGAGCGGGTGGGGCCTTATTTTTTCTGGGCCAGTATGGTGGGCCTGCTGCTCTGGTGGCGGTTCATCGAGACCGGCATCGCTAGAACGGCCCCTGCCTAGCCTCTAGCTGTTGATGCAGGTCCAGAGCGATGCGCCGGGCCGCCCCCGGCAGGCCCATGGCAGCCCGTCCCGCAGCTCTGGCGCGCTCGCGCAGATCCCCCTCGAGGAAAGCCTGCACTGCCCGGAAAATGGCCTGAGCATCGGGTTCAACCAGTGCCAGAGCGTCGCCCAGTAGGCGTTTTTGTTTTTCGGCAAAGGGCCGGGTGTACTGTGGCCCACCGGTCGGAAAGCTCACCACCGGCACCCCATAACCCGCCGCCTGCTCGGCTGCGGTTCCACTGGTGGAGATGGCCACCCGCGCACCCCCCAAAGCAGTTTTGAAGGCCTTTTGCGTCAGATAAACCACGCTTCCATCGGGATGGTGTAGCAGATGGGTCAAACCCTCTCGGGGGCCGGTGGCCTCGAGGGTCCAGCCCTGTACACGCAGCGGCTCCAGCGGCAGGGCAGCCCAGGCCACCACCGGCGTCAGACCTGTTTCACGCAGGTGTCGGCAAACCTCGAGCATCCGGGGCAGGCTCTCGTAGGCATCGCTGCGTGAGCCCGGCAGCAGCAGCAGGTACGGTGGGGGAAGCTCGAGGGGTACACCCTCGAGCGCATCCAGCATGGGGTTGCCCAGGTAGCACACGTTGGCTAGACCGCAGGCCACAAGCCAGTCGGCGGCCTCGGCCTCGCGGGGATAAACCCGCCTCGCCCGGCGCATCAAAAGACGCTCAGATACACTATAGGGCCGCTCTGCGGGTGCCAGGGCCCGCACCGAGCTCTGGCACTGCATCAGAAAAAGCGGCCTTCGTCCGAAGAGGCTGGCCACCAGCAGGGCGTACACATCGCCCACCACCAGCGTAGCCGAGACCTCCGTCGCGGCTTTGCGCACGCTTTGGTAGTGCTTCAGGCTCATCGAAAACCAGCCTGCCCGCAGGTCGGCCCAGAGGTTGGCCAGGCTGCGGGCCGTAAACCCTCCCGAGGGCAGCTCCCGACGCGGCCCCAAGACCTCAAACCCCGCCTTTTCATAAGCCCCGCCCCGCCCCACCAGCGGCACCGCCTGGGGCGTGTATCCCAGCGCAGCCAGCTCCTGGGCCAGCGCCGCACCGATGATGTCCTCGCCGTGGCCGTTGGAGACGATCAGCAGCTTCATGCCTGGGTAAAGCGCACCAGTTCTTCCAGCAGTTCGTAGGCTGCGCCCGAGTCGAGCAGGCTCTGGGCCAGCCCCACCCCCTCCCGGATGTTCTCGACCTTGCCGGCCAGGTAGAAAGCAGCCCCGGCATTGAGCACGACCGCATCGCGTTTGGGGCCTCGCTCCTGGCCGCGCAAAATGGCCCTGGCGGTCTGGGCGTTTTCCTGGGGGGTTCCCCCTTTGATGGTCTCGTAGTGCGCCGAAGAAAGCCCTACTTCCTCGGGGTGCAGGATATACGACCTGATCTGTCCGTCGCGCAACTCGGCCACCTGGTTACGGCCCAGAACCAGCTCGTCCACCCCCTCGCCATGCACCACCAGGGCCCGCTCTGAGCCCAGGCTGTGCAACACCCGCGCAAAAGGCTCGAGCAGCGCTGGACTGCTCACCCCCACCAGGTTAAGGGTAGCAGAGGCCGGGTTGGTCAGGGGACCCAGGAGGTTGAACACGGTACGCACCCCCAACTCGGCCCGCACTGGGGCCACATAGCGCATGGCCGGGTGATGGCTACGAGCAAACAAAAACCCCAGCCCCAGGGTTTCGATGGCCTCGGTCACCCTGGCAAGAGGAATATCGATTCTGATGCCCAGAGCCTCAATCAGGTCAAACGAGCCCGACTTGGAAGAAGCCGCCCGGTTGCCGTGCTTGGCAATCGGCACCCCCCCGGCGGCCACCACAAAACAGGTGGTCGTGGAGATATTGAAGGCATCCGGCGCAACCCCGCCGGTTCCCACGATGTCCATCAGCGGTTTGCGCCGGGTCTCGATGCGCACCGCGGCCTCCCGCATCCCGGCGGCAAATCCGGCGATCTCTTCGGTGGTTTCGCCCCGGGTGCGCAGGGTCATCAGCACCCCGGCGGTCTGGACGGGGGTCAGCTCGCCGGCCATGATGCGGTTCATCAGCGCGTGCGCCTCGGCTTGCGAGAGCGGTTCGGCCAAGAGGGCTTTTCTCAACTCATCCACAGTGCCTCCAATGTTACGGGTGTGCGACCTGGTCTGGCAAACCTGTCGGGGCTGCTCATAGCGGTATTCTCCAGCCCCGCCGGACCCCGCGCCAGAGGGCTGCCATCTTGTCCCAGCGGCGGCGCAGGCCATACTCGGCCAGCCAGAACCCCACATAGCCCGTAACGGCCAGCCAGGGCCAAGGGGCGTGTTTGCGAAAGAGTCGGGTGTTGTAGGCGGCAAACTGCTCGTCGGCGTTGAGGCTCGAGCCCTGCCAGGAAGTACCCCCCTTGTGCAGCACCCGTGACCTAGGGGCTACAACCAACCTGAACCCTGCTTTCAGAAGTCGCAAGCCCATATCGGCGTCCTCGCCGAACATGAAGAACCCCTCATCCAGCAGACCCACCCGCTCGAGCGCAGCCCGCCGCAACAACAAGCTGGCTCCGCTGATGTAGTTCAGTCGGGCCGCCTGCGCTGGATGGGTCAGCAGGCGAATCAGGCCCCAGGGCAGCACCACCTCTCCCCCACCCCAGGCCTGCACCTGTTCGGGCCTGTCCATTTCGTAGAGGACCGAGCCCACCGCTCCTACGCGGGCATCCTGCTCAGCCTGCTCGACCATTGCAGCCAGTGCCCCAGCCTCGGGCTGGGTATCCGGGTTGAGCAGCCAGACATACTCGGCTCCTTCGGCCAGGGCCCGCCGGATCCCCACGTTGTTGCCGCCCGCAAAACCCAGGTTGTGCTCGAGCTGCACCAGCTCGACTGCCGGAAAGGCCGCCCGAATCTGGGCCACCGAATCGTTGTCCGAGGCATTGTCCAGCACCAGCACCCGGTGGTAGGTGTACTCGAGCGTTTCCAACGCCCTGAGGCAGGCTAGGGTATCGGGCCAGGCCCGGTAGTTGAGGATCAAGATGTAGACCAGCGGTTCAGCCACCCTGGCCCTCCAGAAGCCCCTGGGTGTAGGCGGCCTCGAGCAAGAACCGGTATGCCCTATGGGCCTGCCCGCCCTGCTCCCAAGCGCGGTCCTCGAGCATCTTTTGAGCCTGCGTCCAGGGATAAGCCCAGCGTTTGAAAACCAGGGAGACCGGGTTGGCTCCCGTCCAGAGAGCTACCTGAAGGCTGGGATGCCGCCGATAAAACTGCCAGGCGGTTCGGCCCATGCTGCGGTACTTCAACAGCATGCCCTCGAGGCTCACTGCATCCTCGTGGGCAGCCCTGGCATGCCGGGCCAGGCGTGGCCGGATGCCCTGCTGCCACAAGCGCAGCCCCAGCTCGTGCTCCTCCCAGCCATAGCCGGCAAACTCGGTAAAAGGCCTCGGCGGAAGCACTTCCTTGGGCAGCGAGAGGCTGGCAAACCAGAACCCCCCCCGGCCCAGCGGGGCGGCATCGGGCCGGCCCCGTACCCCACCCTCGGCCCTTTGCCTCCAGTAGCGGATAAAAGGATGCTGCCCCAACCAGGGGGGAAGGTAGGTGTGGCTCACCGCAGCGGCGGAGGGGAAGTGCCGGTGCAGCTCGAGGTGTGCCCGCAGAAATCCGGCCTCGGGTACCAGATCGTCGTCGTTGAACAAAACCAACCGGCCCGATGCCCTGGAAAACCCCGCGTTGCGGGCTGCCGAGAGCCCCTGGTTGGGCTGGCGAAGCACCTGCAGCCGCTCATCTTTTAGCTGCGCCAGGACCTGGGGGGTATGGTCGGTAGAGCCATCGTCCACCACAATCAGCTCAAAGCGCACCCCCTCCTGGGCCAGGAAAGCCGTCACCGTCCGCCAGAGCAGAGGAGCCCGGTTATGGGTCGGTATTACAACGCTCACGTCCATCGTGTTCAGGTCTTATGGTCGGCCTGCAAAGCCTCCCAGGCCCCCCAGGCAAAGGCCAGTTCGTAGTCGCCCCTGGGCCCCAGCAACCCTTTGAAGCTGGGCAGCAGGGCCATCTTGAGCATCAGCAAGGCCGGGTGTACCCCCAAGGCCCAGGCCACCCTTGCATCGCGGTGCTTCTGCCAGACCCGCACATGGGCCGCACCCGCTTGCCGAGCCTTCTGGGTGGCATAGGCTTGATGCGCCTGGGCCTCGTGCACTGCCACCGCGTCCGGCACAAAAACCAGCCGCATGCCCGCCTTCATCAGCCGGTAGCCAAGGTCACAGTCCTCGCCACCGTAGGCGCTAAAGGACGGGTCGTAGCCGCCCACCTCCTCAAACAGCGCCCTGGGGAGCGAGGTGTTGTTGCCGGTGATGTGCCACCAGAAGGCTTTCGGCCCTACCAGTTCGGCGGCGCCTGTGCCACGCAGTACCTTCGGCAGCAAAAGCCGCCCCACCGCGACCGTGCGCGGCTGGCGGTGGGCCCTATGGTGGGCCGCAATCCAGCCCGGCTGGGGCATCACGTCGTCGTCGGAGAAGAGCAGAATCTCGCCCTGGGCAGCCCTGGCTCCAGCATTGCGGGCGGCTGCCGCGCCTTGGCCCTGGCCATAGCCCTGGCCGGTCACGAGGTAGCTGAAAGCAAAAGGAGGCCGGTACTGCTGCAAAAACGCCAGGGTGCCGTCGCTACAGCCATCGGCCACCACGATAACTTCGAACTCGCCCTCTTGTTGTTCGAGCCGCTCGAGCTTCTTCCGCAGCATCTCGAGGCGGTTATGGGTAGGTACGACGACCGAGATCATGGGGTTTCCCAGTTGTCTAAACGTAAGCCTGCGATGCGCACGAACTCCCGTTGATTGCGCGATACCAAAATCAGGTCGTGGGTCTTGGCGACTGCGGCAATCCACAGATCGTTTGGGCCGACGAGCGTACCCTGGCGCTCGAGGTCGGCCCGAATGACCCCATAGGTTGCGGCTACAGTTGACTCGACTTCAAAAACTGGGACTTCCTCACGCAATATCTCTATGCGCTTGAGGTTGGCCTCGACCCGCTGGCTTTTTCGAGCTTCGTAGTACAACTCCCCCAAACTGATGCTGCTGATGGCGATTTGTGGTTCGGTCTGGATACGTTGAACCAGTGCAGGAACCCCCTTGAGGTATCCAATCCATACGTTGGTGTCAAGCAGGTACATCATAACCCTTCTCGCTGCTCGAGTTGGCCCTGTGGGGGCCGCTCGAGGTCACCTTCCCAACTGCCCGCCAAGGCCATAAAAGCGGCCGAGCGTTGAGGCTTAATCTGCGACTCGATCATCTCCCGCAACAGCT
>DAIUDO010000045.1:5803-15051 GCA_036845585.1 Meiothermus sp.
AAAGCGGCCGAGCGTTGAGGCTTAATCTGCGACTCGATCATCTCCCGCAACAGCTCAGAGAGCTTGATCCCTCGAGCCTTGGCCTTGCGCTCCAGGATGCGGTAGGTAGTTTCTTTGAGGTAGGTCTGAACTTGAGGCATATTTATAGTATATATAAATATAGTATATTCAACAAATGGCCAGGAAATTCCCCAGCATCTGCCGGCCCCCCTCGGTGAGCACCGACTCGGGGTGGAACTGCACCCCATGGGTTGGGTAATGCCGGTGACGCAGGCCCATCACGGTGCGACCCCCCGCCTCGTCGTACCAGGCATTAACTTCCAGCGCCTCGGGCAGATCCTCCACCACCAGCGAGTGGTAGCGGGTAGCCCTAAAGGGCATCGGAACCCCCACAAAAACCCCGCTATGGTCGTGCGAGATGGGGCTGGTCTTTCCGTGGACAATCACCTTGTGGCGCCGCACAGCAGCCCCGAAAGCCTCCCCGATGCTCTGGTGGCCCAAGCAGACCCCCAGGATGGGATATTTGGGTGCGTATTTCTGTATCAGGGGCACCGACAGCCCGGCTTCTTTGGGGGTACACGGCCCAGGGCTCACCACGATGCCGTCAGGGTTGAAAGCCTCGATGTCCCCCAGGGCAAACTGGTCGTTGCGCCACACCGTCAGGTCGGCCCCCAGCTCGCCCAGGTACTGCACCAGGTTGTAGGTGAAGGAGTCGTAGTTGTCAATCATCAGGATTCGCTTCATAGCCCTGCCTCCCGCTTTTCCAGCGCTACCATCTCGGCCAGGATGGTACGGTAAATTCGCTCGGCTATGTTGGGCGATAGGCCCTGGTGTTCGGCTAGATGGCGCACGTGCTGGATGGTCAGCTCCAGGCGGTCTTTGGACTCTGTGGGTGCCCGACTTTGCATAAGCCGGCCTGCTTCTTGGACCAGCCGCGCCCGTTGGGCCAGCAACCCCACCATCCGGGCGTCAATGGCGTTGACTTGCAGGCGAATATCCTCGAGGCTCATACCACCACCCGATCCAATCGGTCCCCCTCACAGCCCCTCTTCGGCCAGCCGAACCGCCCTGACCATGGCCTGGGCTTTGTTCAGGCACTCCTGGTACTCCGAGGTGGGGTTGGAGTCGTAGACCACGCCGGCCCCGGCCTGGATATGAATCTGCCCCTTCGCTACCACGATGGTTCGCAGCGTCAGGGCCACGTCCATGTGTCCGTCGTAGGCCACGTAGCCGAAGCTGCCGCCGTAGGCCCCCCGGCGGCTGGGCTCGAGCTCCTCGATAATCTCCATGGCCCGAATCTTGGGGGCCCCCGAGACGGTCCCCATCGGCAGCACCGCCGCCAGCGCATCCAGCGGGGTCTTGTCCGGGCGCAGCTCGCCCTCCACCGTCGAGACGATGTGCATCACATGGGAGTAGTTCTCCACCACCATAAGCTGGGTGGGCCGAACGCTGCCATAGCGGCAGACCCGGCCCAGATCGTTGCGCGATAGGTCCACCAGCATCACGTGTTCGGCCCGCTCTTTCTCGTCGGCGAGGAGTTCGGCGGCTAAAGCCTGGTCTTCGGCGGCGTCGCGCCCACGGCGGCGGGTGCCCGCGATGGGGCGGGTGGTCACCTTCCGTCCGTCCGAGCGCAGCAGGCTCTCGGGGCTGCTCGAGACCAGCGTCACCTCGCCGAGGTCCAGGAAGCCCATATACGGGCTGGGATTCACCGAACGCAGGGCCCGGTAGATGGCAAAGGGATGCACGTTGAGAGGGGCTGAGATGCGCAGCGAGGGTACCACCTGAAAAATGTCGCCCGCCCGGATGTACTCGAGGGCCTTTTCCACCATGCCCTCGTACTCGGCCTGCGAGACGTTCTGGCTGAACTCCATCCGCCGCCCGGCCCGCTCGCCCGGCACCCCCGGCAGCGGCCCATTGAGCTTTTTCTCCGCCCAGGTGATGCGCTCGAGGGCCTCGGCCCGCTCCCCCTCCAGGGCCGGGGCTACGATGTGCAGCTGCTGCTTGAACTGGTCGAAGACTACCACCACCTCGGGCTCCACAAACAACAGATCGGGAACCCCCAGCAGATCGGGCTTGAGGCTGGGCAGGCGCTCGTAGGCACGGATCAGGTCGTAGGCCGCGTAGCCCACAGCCCCACCCCAGAAAAGGGGCAGGTCGGGGTCGGGCTGGATGGGCCGGTGGATGGCCTGGTAGAGCGTGCGCAAGGGGTCGTGGGTCTGGACGGGCTGCCCGTTCAGGGTGAAGACCCCGTCCTTGACCCTCCATACATTCCTGGCCCCGACCCCCACAAAGCTCCAGCGGGCCCAGGCTTTACCGCCCTCCACCGACTCGAGCAAAAAACTAGGGCTGGCCTTCTCGGAGAGCTTAAGGTAGGCCGAGACCGGGGTCTCCAGGTCGGCCAGCAAGGTTTTCTTGATGGGGAGGGTGGGCTGTGTGATGCTCGAGGTCAACATGACTGCTCCTTTGCAAGCAAAAAAACCCCTGGGGAAAAGCCCCAGGGGTATCCGACCGCTACCGTCCCAGGGCTAACCAGGCCACCACCAACCCTGGACTTGTGCGATACGTACCATCTGCCCTTTAGTCTGCGGCACCGGGCCCCAGAATGCAAGACCGGTCGACTTGGCATCCTGTACGCAGCCCTGCAAACCCGATAGGCTAAGGCCGATGCGCTGGCTGAGCTTCGACCTCGATGGCACCCTGGCCGACTGGCCCTTTCGCCAGCTTCTAAGGCCCCACATGCAAGCCCTCCTGACGCAACCCAGCATCCGCCAGGCCCTGCGCGCGGAGTACCAGCGTCGCGTGGAGCTGGGCGATCCCCTGCTAATCTACGACTGGGGCGACATCCATCGGGCGGTACAGGAAAAACTAGGGCTGCCAGCGGTTTTTCCCAACATTTCCCGGCTGCTCTCCGAGGCGGTATTCGAGAACGGGATGGTCTACAGCGACGTGCAGGCCGGTCTGGCCGCCTGCCGAGCCCAGGGCTATCGGATTGCGGTAGCCACCAACGGGCTGGCCAAATACCAGCGAATTCTAGTGGATAAGCTGGGGATTCCCTACGACCTGATGCTGGCCCCCGATATCTCCCTGGCACTCAAACCAGACCCCGCGTTCTGGAATCCCATACAGAGCAGCACAAGTCGAGCCATCGTGCATGTGGGCGATCTGCTTAGCCAGGACATCTGGGGGGCCAACAGTGCGGGCCTTACGGCGGTCTGGATCTGGCGCAACATGCCCGAGGCATGGCGAGCCGTTCCAGCCCTCGAGCGAACCCGCCATCCGGGCCTAGCCTCGGTCGTCGAGTCCAGGGTGCAAAGCGAGTTGGAGGAACACGGTTTTGTGGGTAGAACCCGCCCGCAAACCCCTCCGCAGCCCGATTACATCGTGGCCGACCTGAAGGAACTGCTCGAGGTGCTCACCTAAACAGCTGGAGCACCTCGGCAGGGTCTTGTGGCGAGAGTAAGATCTTTTCGCCGTTTTTCATTTCCAACAACACCCCCTGTCCCCTGGGCTGGGCTACATAAGCCAGCAGTGGGCCAATCTCGGGCAAGGTATAGGTTCCTACGTAATAACCCGGCACATGGCCCCAGCTTCCCGGGTTCCAGCGCAGTGCGTATGGGATGGCTCGAGCCAATCGAACCTCCGAACGTACAATCTGCACAGGCTCGCGGTGGGTCTGGATGGTCAAGCCCTTGCCCGACACTTCATAGGCCAGAAGTTGCGGCCAGCGAAACATCCAGGAAGCCACAATACCCATCAAAGCCAGTCCGGGCAGGGCCATAAAAGCCACCAGAATCCCCAGGGTCACGCTGCGGTTCCACAAGATTGGCAAGAGCCACAAAATGGGCAGGGTCACGCCCGCCAGCAACAGCAGGGGCCACAGCCAGGGGCGGGGGTTGTTGGTTTGGATGGCAAGGGTTTTTTTCATGTTTCAGGATGTTATGGGTAAATGCAGGCAAAGAAAATAGAGATACTCAGTATTTCTTCAGAGTCAAAGCAATGTCCTGTAGCATTTGGCGCTTTCTTAACTTACGCGATTGGAAGATGCGCTTCTTACCAAGGTTTTTTTTTAGGGCCAGCCCAGCCCGAAGGTACCATGCAGACTGCGAAACCAGCCCTCCACATAGCCCTGCGCAATGTTGATGCGGCTGAAACCCAGCGTGAGCTTGCCCTCTAAGCTGGGTGTAACGACCCAAGGGGCTTCCAGCCCAACCGCCAACTGCCCTCCAAAACCACCCCAATGGAACCAGCGCGGATCACCGTCAATGCCCCAGGCAAGGCCGCGCACAATGGTCTCAGGGTGCGGCACAATCACCCCCAGCCCCACTCTTGGTACTACCCGGACTGGCCCCGCTTCCAGCCCATAGGCCAAGTTGAAGAGTACATAGTTGAAGCCATCGGTCACGTTGAACTGGTTGAGTATCTGCCCATTGCGCTCGGCCCCAGCAAAGTAGAGCTTCTGGTGGATCAGCTCGAGCTCGAGTCTCAAGCCCACCGGGTCGCCAAACCACACCCGCACAGTGTAGTAGGGAAATCCCTCCAGGTCGCGCCCCTCGAGCCGCGCGCGGCCCACCACCGTGTCGGGAAAGCCCTGCTGCACCACCCGCAAATCCACAGGTGCATTGGTGGTCAAACCCAGAGCGATCTGCAAACCTACACTCTGGGCCATGGCCATTCCGGCTGTCACCAGCAGGGCAAAACAACCGCGCATACCCAACCGTAGTACCGTCCCATGAGGTTCTGCTGTTGAAAGGATGAGCCACCTTTGGGGGAAATAAAAAAGCGGTTTTTCACCGCTGACATTAACAGTTTATCACGGTATGCGCTATGCGTCAAGGCTATGCAGGGCTCTCGTCAGAGATGACAGATTTCCTCACAGGATAGCCTCCAAGATCGGCGCCTGAAAGCCCCAGATCAGCGGCCATCCTGCGAAGGCCTTGGGCTCCTCCAGGTGGTCTGGCTGGGGAAGGATCAAGAACAGGCTAGACTGCTATTGCTTTGCATACCAGAGCAATTCGTGCTGAATCGGCCCATCGTAGCCCGCCAGGTGGAAGGTCTCAATGGCCAGCCGGGTGCTGAAACGATCCATAAAGTTGAGCACCGAAAGAGCCTGGCTACGGTGCTGGGCCATTGCCCGTAACTTCTGTAGCAAAACGTCCATCGGTAGGTGCCGAACATGGGTGGGTGGCAGCCAGCCTTCCACAAACTCGGGTAGAGGTTTGGGAGCAGCGTAGTAAAACAATTTGACCTTCTGTCCCGACTTCTGGACCGCCCTGACCACAAACTGGTGGGTGGCCACATGGTCGGGGTGGCGGTTAGAGCCGTTAGGGGCGAAGGTGATGATGGCCCTAGGGCGCAGTACCTCCAGGCGCCATAGCAGCAAATCCACAATTTCAGGATGGTCGGCCACCCCATTGGGAGTTGCAAAACCATGCCCACGAGCTTCCCCTTCTACCGGGCTGTTGGGCAAGCCATTAGGAAAATTATGTATTTCGAAATGCCCCACCTTGAGGATATCCACCGCACGTCTCAACTCCTGCGTACGAAAATCCCCCAGCTCCTCTGGCGAACACAGGCCCAGGGTCCGCCCCGCCTCTCCTTTGGTCAGGGTAATGAGCCCCGTCTCTAAACCCCAGTCGGCGTATTGAATAAGCGTCCCTCCAGCACCAAACACCTCGTCATCCGGGTGAGGAACCACCACCAACAAGTCCATGTTTTCATACTACCCAGCGCTGTCGGGTAGGGAAGGCCCAATCAGCCTTCACATCTATGGGTAGTCTGGGTGCATCTCATGCCGGAAAGAAGACAATCTTCCCAAAAAAACTTCAGAGGCTCGGTTGCGCCGCGCAAGACACACTTAGAGTCCCAGAGCACACCCCAATCCTCCCCACGGTTAGCGAAACAAGCTTCTACCGTCCAAGGGGCGATATCGCCCTCCGACACGCCGATAACTTCGGTAGGGTCAATTCGCCACCATCTGGTTACGAACTAACCAAATCTGGTCTGACTTCAGGCGGTGGGCGAGCGTTTTATGGGCGTCTATCTGGGTTATCTGTACCACCAGGTTACCGGCATTGGGAAACAGAATGGCTCCAGGCCGTTGACATAAAAAATACCACAGCGTTTCCGGTAACCTTGGAGCTCGGATGCCGTAAGGTGCAAAGGTCTGGTTTCGTTATTTGGCTCGTTACTGTTGTGTTGCAATGTGTGAAAGACTGGTCAACCACCGTAACGAAGACGACAATGCAGCTAGACAACGCAGTATTGAACGCATAACGGAAGCATAACGCCGCCTAATCTAACCTTTGAGCAATTCCCCAGGAGACACCCGTCTCCGGCCTTTGAAGGAGCCCGTCCATGCTTAAGAAGCCTATCATCACAACCCCGTTTGCTCCATGGCCTTACTTTGAGCCTGACGAAATCGAAGCTTCGCTGAAGGTGCTCCAGTCGGGCAAGGTCAACTACTGGACGGGCCAGGAGGGTCGTCTATTTGAGCGTGAGTTTGCCGAATACGTTGGAACCAGGCATGCCATAGCCTTGCACAACGGCACGGTCGCGATTGAACTTGCGCTTTATGCCATGGGTGTAGGTGAGGGTGACGAGGTCATCACCACACCACGAACCTTTATCGCCTCAGCGAGCGCAGCGGTCATGCGGGGAGCCAGGCCAGTGTTTGCTGATGTCGATCGCGAGAGCGGCCTGATCACTGCTGAAACCATCGAGAAAGTCATCACACCGCGCACCAAGGCCATCATCGTAGTCCATCTGGCCGGCTGGCCCGCAGACATGGACCCCATCATGGACCTGGCCCGCAAACACAACCTCTGGGTCATCGAGGACTGTGCCCAGGCTCACGGAGCAAAGTATAAGGGCAGGAGCGTCGGTTCCATTGGCCACGCCGGGGCCTGGTCGTTTTGCCAGGACAAGATTCTAACTACCGGCGGGGAGGGCGGGATGCTCACCCTAAACGATGATGAGCTGTGGAGCAAAGCCTGGAGCTTCAAGGATCACGGCAAAAGTTACGATGCGGTCTACAACCGCCCGCACCCTCCGGGTTTCCGCTGGCTGCACGAGGACTTCGGCACCAACTGGCGCATGCTCGAGGTGCAGTCGGCTATCGGTCGGGTGATTCTGCGCAAGCTCGACGGCTGGGTCGAAAAGCGCCGGGCCAACGCCCATTACCTCAGTGAGCGTTTCCGCCAGATCCCGGCCTTGCGCGTACCGGAGGTGCCCTCCGACCTGTACCACGCCTACTACAAATACTACGTGTATGTGCATCCCGAGATGCTCAAACCAGGCTGGAGCCGCGATCGGATCATGCAAGTAGTCAGTGAGGAGGGCATTCCCTGCATGAGCGGCAGTTGCAGTGAAATTTACCTCGAGAAAGCCTTTACTCGCCGGGGCTGGCAGCCCAAGGAGCGTCTGAAGGTTGCCCAGGAACTTGGCGAGACCTCGCTGATGTTCCTGGTGCATCCTACCTTGAACCTAGAACACATTGAAGCGACTGCCGATGTGGTCGAACAGGTTATGCAGGAGGCTTCGCGCTAGGGCGCGAGAGGAGCAGGTATGATTCAGAATTTGAAGGAATTGCGCTTTAGCCCCGATGTGGTGTTGCGGGCCCTAGCCGACCAATTGATGGTGGCGGGTAGCTTCGCGGCAGCCATGGTGGTCCATTTGCTTGTTGCCTACAACGGGGCGGGTACTAACCCCAACCTGTTAGGGCAGTATGCCCAGATATACGCTCAAAACATCTGGATCCTGATGCTGGTCAGCTTTGCCATTTTTGCGGCCAACGGCTTCTACACCAGAGGTCGGGCCTACCGGGGCCGCTACAAGATGTTGGTGGTCACTCAGGCGGTGGCGCTGGCTTATCTGGTTTACGGCTTTACCGTCTTTATGATTCCAGCGGTGACCAATCCACCCAGTCTGGTGGTTTTTTTGGGCTTCCTGTTTACCCTGCTCCTAACCTTGGGGTCGCGGGCCTGGGTACATTACTGGTCTATCGTCGAGCTCGAGCGCAAGGTCAAGGCCGAAGCCAAAGCCCACCCTATTCCTAACCTTCACACCAACGATCGCACCATTTTGGTGATCGGGGGCGCTGGTTATATCGGCTCAGGCCTGCTTCCCCGACTTCTGGAGCGCGGTTACAAGGTGCGCTTGCTGGACTTGCTGATGTTCGGCAAGGAACCGATTGCCCACGTACTGCACCACCCCAATCTGGAGATCATTCAGGCTGACTTCCGCCAAGTGGACAAGGTAGTGGAATCGATGCGCGGGGTGGATACGGTGGTACACCTGGGCGGCTTAGTGGGCGACCCAGCATGTGCTCTCGATGAAAACCTCACCATCGAAATCAATCTGGTGGCCACCCGCACCATTGCCGAAATTGCCAAGGGCATGCATGTACGGCGTTTTATCTTCGCCAGTACCTGCTCAGTTTACGGGGCCAGCGACATAGTGCTCAACGAGCGCAGCAGCCTCAATCCGGTCTCGCTCTACGCCCGCAGCAAAATCGCTTCAGAACAGGTGCTACACAAGCTCCAAAGTGACGACTTCTCTGTGGTCATCTTGCGCTTTGGCACCATTTTTGGTCTTTCGGGCCGAACCCGCTTCGATCTGGTGGTCAACCTGCTGACGGCCAAAGCCATCGTGGACAAGAAGATTACCGTGTTTGGTGGCGACCAATGGCGGCCTTTTGTCCATGTAGACGACGCTGCCCACGCAGTGATGCTTGCTGTAGAGGCCCCCAAAGAGCGCGTTCACAACGAGACCTTCAACGTGGGAGGCAACGAGGGTAACATGACCTTGGGAATGGTCGGCGAGCTGGTCAAAAAACTGGTGCCCGACGCCGAGCTCATCGATTCAGGCCGCGATGGCGACCGTCGAAACTATCGGGTGGACTTCTCTAAGATTCGCAACATGCTGGGTTTTGTGCCCCAATGGACGGTGGAAAAAGGCATCCAGCAGGTGATTGATGCCATACACAGCGGTAAGGTCCGCGACTACCGGGCCTCGATGTACTCCAACGTCAAATACCTCACCGAGGACACCGCCTCCGAGTCAGTTAAGCAGTACTACTTAGGTTGGGAGAAAAGCCTGATCGAGCAAACCCACGTACAAAACACCATCGAGGAAAAAGCACCGATCACTAACGCACAAGCCTGAGGCACTACGCGCAACACCAGATTCGGTGAGTTCGTCAGCGGATGGTGGCCTCCCCTCGAAGCGCCATGGCGGAGCGCAGAGGCGGC
>DAIUDO010000046.1:0-14955 GCA_036845585.1 Meiothermus sp.
AATAACGAACCAAAATCTTCGGAGGCTTGGTTGCGCCGCGAGCTGAATCTTAAGTCCTGGAGCACACCTCGCTTTCGCTACGCTGATGACTTCGGTGAAGAACTTACTCAATACGCTATCGCAAATGTTGGCTTCCAGTCAGAACCCGGAGGTATAAACTATGGCTCGGAAGATGAGCCATCCTATCGCATCTCGAAACCTCCGGAGAGACCTATGAGCAAGCGCGTGGTCATCGCCTTTGGAACCCGACCGGAGGCTATCAAGATGGCCCCGGTGGTCTTTGCCATGCGTAAGCTGGTCGGCATCGAGACCATCGTGCTTTCCACCGGACAGCATCGGACCCAGCTCGAGGATGCCCTGCGGGTGTTTGGCCTCGAGCCCGATACAGACCTCCAGGTCATGACCGAGCGCCAAACCCTGCCGGTCCTGATGGGCCGCATCGTACCTGCAGCGGCAGAAAAGCTCAGGGAACTGCGGGCCGACTACGTGCTGGTGCACGGCGATACCCTGACCACCTTTGCGGTTACGCTGGCGGCTTTCTTCGAGGGGATCCCGGTAGCCCACGTAGAGGCCGGGCTGCGCAGCTTTAATCTGCAAGAGCCCTTTCCCGAAGAAGCCAACCGCCGCCTGACCGATGTGTTGACAGATTTAGACCTGCCCCCCACCTCCACCTCCAAGGAAAACCTGCTTCGGGAGGGTAAACCCGAGCAAAACATCATCGTGACTGGCCAGACCGAGGTGGACGCAGTCTTATACGCTAGCCAGCGCGGCGCACCCCCACCCCTTCCCGAGGGCCAGCGCATTGTGGGGGTGACCATGCACCGCCGCGAAAACCTGCCCTTTATGCGCGGGCTGGCCGCGGCGCTGGCCCGTGTGGCCCAGGTCCATCCCGACTGCTACTTCGTGTATCCGGTGCATCTGAACCCCGCCGTGCGCGAAGCGGTCTACCCCGAGCTGGAGGGCCTGCCCAACTTTGCCCTGCTAGAACCGCTGGATTTTGGCAGCATGGCCGCGCTGATGAAGCGCTCCACCCTGCTGGTTACCGACTCTGGCGGTGTACAGGAAAGTGGGGCCACCTTGGGCGTGCCGGTGGTGGTGCTGCGCAACGTTACCGAGCGTCCCGAAGGGCTGGCAGTGGGAGCCCTGAAGCTGGCCGGAACCGATCCCGAGAGGGTTTTTGCTACGGTAGATGCTCTGCTTTCCGACGAGACTGCACTGAGCGCCATGCGCAACCGACCCAACCCCTACGGCGACGGCCGGGCCGCCGAGCGCTGTGCTCAGGGCGTGGCCTGGCGCCTGGGGCTAGGTCAGCGCCCTGCCGACTGGGAAGGGCCCGTAGAAAAGGATTCTTTGAGCACTTATGGAAAACCCTAAAGTTACCCTTCAAACCGAGTTGGGCGAAATTGTGCTCGAGCTCTTCCCCGCCCAGGCGCCCATTACCGTAGCCAACTTCCTGCGCTATGTGGACGAAAACCGTTACCAGGGGGCCACTTTTTATCGGGCTGTGCGCCTCGATAACCAGGCCCAGAGTCCGGTCAAGATAGAGGTGATTCAAGGCGGGCTGGGGATGGGCGAGCACCCAGCCAAGCTGAACCCCATTCCCCAGGAGACCACCGCGCAAACCGGCCTGCGGCATCTGGATGGCACCGTCTCGATGGCCCGCCTGGAACCCGACTCGGCACACTCTGAGTTCTTCATCTGCGTCGGCGACCAGACCGAGCTGGACTTTGGTGGACGGCGCAACCCCGACGGGCAGGGTTTTGCCGCCTTTGGACGGGTGCTGCGGGGTATGGAGGTGGTTCGACAGATCCAAGCCCGACCCACCGGTGGGGATACCCCCCCGGTACAGGGGCAGTGGCTGCTGGAGCCGGTGCGAATCCTGGCAATCAGGCGTTTATAATGCGATGGGATTGGCATGCACCACGAGGAGGGTTACTTCCAGGGTTCGGATGGGCTTAGGCTGTACTACCAGTGCTGGCGACCGCCCTCGGCGCCCAGGGCGGTCGTACTGTTGGCCCACGGGTTTGGCGAACACAGCGGGCGCTATGGCAACCTAGTACACCAACTGGTTCCACAAGGCCTGGCCCTCTACGCCCTTGACCATCGGGGCCACGGGCGTTCAGGGGGGCAACGGGGCCACATTGCCCATTGGAGCGATTACCGGCGCGACCTCGAGGGCTTCCGGCAACAGGTCGAGAGCCAGGAAGGCAGGCGACCCCTCTTCCTGTACGGTCACAGTATGGGCAGCCTCATCGTGCTGGATTATCTCATCGGGCAGCCTTCAGGTCTGCGCGGTGCTATCGTTAGCGGGGTACTCATCGAGCCCGGCCAAACCGCCAAGCCCCTGCTGGTCACCATGGCTCGGCTGCTCTCCCAGCACTGGCCCAACTTTTCGCTCAACCTAGGCCTGGATACCAAGGCCCTTTCGCGCGACCCGGCAGTGGTGCAAGCCTATGTCGCCGACCCGTTGGTGCACGGCAAAGCCAGCGCCCGCTGGGGCACCGAGGTGTTGCGCACCATTCAATCGATCAAAGCCGAGGTCAAAAACATCCGCACACCGCTGCTCATCCTGCACGGCGAGGCCGATGCCATCAACCGGGTGGAGGGTGCCCGCTGGCTGTTCCAGGAAGTAGCCTTCACCGACAAGGAGTTACGGGTCTACCCTGGTGGCTTTCACGAGCCCCACAACGACCTGGACAGAGCCCAGGTTGTGCAGGACCTGGAGGAGTGGCTCGAGCGGCATGTTTAGTTCCACCTTAGCGCGTGAGGACTGCCAGAAACACCCCTCACTTGCCGCGCCACCTAGCGCGTCCACGGCTCTCTCCCATCGCTTTCGGAGCTGCCTCTAGAAAAGACTGTTACAGGTAGCAGGCCCGAGCGCAGCAGAATTCGTCACTGCGAGGCCCCACAGGATCGGGGCACTTCATGAAAGTTTCGGGCACTACATGTCCTTCAGATATCTTCGAGCCACTCCGTGGCCAGCATGGGGCAAATGTACTCCAGGACTGTAATGGATTGGTAACAGGGCATCTTTAGGGTTTAGGCAGGAGGCTTCTATGGCTACTCTTGAATCCGTAAAGCCCAGAACCCGCTCGAGCAGTTCCAAGGGCCGCTCCGCCCAGCCCTCTATGCGGTGGGTGCGGTGGTTTAGGGAGGTCGGCATTGAAGAAGTGCCGCTGGTCGGGGGCAAGAACGCCTCGCTGGGTGAGATGGTGCGTGAATTGGGCAAGCTGGGGGTACGGGTGCCGGATGGTTTTGCCGTTACTGCCGAGGCTTACCATCACTTCCTCCAGGCCAACGGGCTGAATGCCCCCATCCGCGAACAGTTGCGCGAGATGAACCCCCACGACCCCGACGACTTGACCAAGCGCACCCGGCTGATTCGCAGCCTGATCCTGCGGGCATCGTTACCCGAAGACTTGGAGGGGGAAATCCTATTGGCTTACCGCGAACTCTCGCGCCAGGCCAGGGTGGAAGATCTGATGGTCGCAGTGCGCTCCTCGGCCACCGCCGAAGACCTGCCCAGCGCGAGTTTCGCCGGGCAGCACGAAAGCTACCTGGGCATCCAGGGCGAGGCCGAGCTGTTGGATGCGGTGAAGAAATGCTTTGCCAGCCTCTATACCGCCCGGGCCACCCGCTACCGGGTGGATATGGGCTTCCCCCACGAAAAGGTCTTGCTCTCGGTGGGGGTACAACGGCTGGTGCGCTCGGATCTGGCTTCCTCGGGCGTGATCTTTACCCTCGACACCGAGACCGGCTTCGACGGGGTGGTGATGCTGGAAGGGGTCTGGGGTCTGGGCGAGAACATCGTGCAAGGCAAATCGACCCCCGACCGTTTTTATGTCCACAAGGAAACCCTGGCCAAAGGCTACAAGCCCTTGCTGTGGAAAAAACTCGGGGCTAAGGAACTGCGCCTGGTCTACGACACCCATCAGCACAAACTGCGCAACAACCCCGTCCCCCCCGCCGAGCGCAACCAGTGGGTGCTCAGCAATGACGAGGTCTTGAGGCTCTCCCAGTGGGCCGTCTTAATTGAACAGCACTACAGCAAGAAACGCGGCACCCCCACCCCTATGGACATCGAGTGGGCCAAGGATGGCATCACCGGTGAGCTGTTCATCGTGCAGGCCCGCCCCGAGACCGTACACAGCCACAAAAACCCCACCATCAAGACCTACGCGCTGGAGCAGGAAGGTAAAGTACTGGTCGAAGGGCTGGCCGTGGGTGAAAAGATTGCTGCCGGCCCGGCCAAGGTCATCCGTGATCCCAAGGCCATGAACCAGATTAAGCCCGGAGATGTACTGGTCACCGTCACCACCAACCCCGACTGGGAACCCATCATGAAGATCGCCAGCGCCATCGTGACGGAGCGGGGCGGGCGCACTTCACACGCTGCGATTGTGGCACGCGAGCTAGGCATTCCAGCAGTGGTAGGCGCCGCAGGGGCTACCAAAGCCCTGGCCAAGGGCGGCCCGGTCACAGTCTCGTGTGCGCAAGGTGAGGTGGGACGGGTCTACGAGGGCATCCTCAAGTTCACGGTAGATGAGTTCGACCCCTACAAGGTGGGCACCACCCGTACCCAGATCATGATGAACGTGGGCAACCCCGAGCAGGCCTTCCGGCTATCGCTGCTGCCCAATGACGGGGTGGGTCTGGCCCGCATGGAGTTCATCTTCGCCGACTGGGTAGGCATTCACCCCCTGGCACTACTCCATCCCGAAAAACTGACTCCCGAGGTGCGGCGCGAAATCGAGGCCAGGACCAACGGCTACAAGAGCGGGCGCGAGTATTTCATTGACCGGCTGAGCCAGGGCATCGCTGTGCTGGCTGCGGCTTTCTATCCAAAGCCAGTGATCCTGCGGATGAGCGACTTCAAGACCAACGAGTACGCCAAACTGCTGGGCGGCGAGGCCTTTGAGCCCAGCGAAGAGAACCCCATGCTTGGGTGGCGGGGGGCCAGCCGCTACTACCACCCCGACTACAAGGAAGGCTTTTTGCTCGAGGTGGAAGCTGTGCGTCGGGTACGCGACGAGATGGGCCTGACCAACCTGGTGGTGATGATCCCCTTCTGCCGCACCGTGGAGGAAGGCCAGCAGGTTCTGGCGACCATGAAGGAAGGTGGGTTGGAACGCGGCAAGAACGGCCTCGAGGTCTACATGATGGCCGAAATTCCTTCCAACGTGATTCTGGCTGAGGAGTTTAGCCAGATCTTCGACGGCTTTTCGATCGGCTCCAACGACCTGACCCAGCTGGTGCTGGGGGTCGACCGCGACTCTACCCAGGTTGCGGCCCTTTTTGACGAACGCAACCAGGCGGTCAGGTGGGCCTGCGCCGAGCTGATTCAAAAAGCCCACAAGCACGGGCGCAAGGTGGGCATTTGTGGGCAAGCCCCCTCCGACTACCCCGAGTTTGCGGCCTTCCTGGTGGAGGCGGGCATCGATTCCATCAGCCTCAACCCCGACTCTGTGGTGCGTACCAAGCGACGCATTGTAGAGACCGAGCAAAAGCGCCGGGGCCGGAAGGCCCAGGCATGAAGGAGGCCGGTATGAGACACCACCGCATCGTTTTTCTGGGGGACCGCATCATCGAAGGTGACGAGGTAAGTCCAGACGATTTCTACGACGTAGAGACCTTCCGCCGCTGTGCGGCCCAGTGGGGCGGGCCGGAGAATGTGTTGATATTGCGAGGTGCGGTGGTGGGGGAAGGGTTCCGGCAGGAGAAGCTGGAATATCTGCTCATCAACCGCGCCGAGATCACCGCGCTGGGGGTGGGCGGGATGAGCGTGAGCGGGCTCGAGGCTCTGCGGCCCTAGTTTGGCAGTATCTGTTCGATGTCAGCTCTACACACGTGGTTTGTGTAGAGCACGGGGGAGCTGGGACAAGAAAAACTTGTTCCCCGAGGCCTGCTAAGGTCATTTGGCCCAGTGGTTTGCAGCTAGACTCGTAGCAACGGAGGAAGGCGTGAGCAAGAGCCGGTTTGTACTGGAGCGCTCTGGGCTCGAGCAGCTACTACAAGCCCTGAAACAAGAGGGCTATGTGACCCTGGGCCCCACGGTGCGCGAGCAGGCCATCGTCTATGGCGAACTGCACACCCTGCAGGATCTGCCGGTGGGCCTCAAAGACTGGCAGGAAGGCGGGGTCTACAAACTGGCCCCGCGTTCCGATGCAGCCCTGTTCGGTTACAACGTGGGGCCGCAGAGCCCCAAGCAGTTCCTGCACCCACCCCTTCTGCGGCTGTTCCGAGCCCACAAAAACGCCCAGGGCTTCGCGGTCGCGGAGGAACCCGAGGCCCCGCCCAAATATGCCTTCTTCGGGGTGCGGGCCTGCGAACTGGAGGCCATCCGCATCCAGGATCGGGTTTTTCTGGGTGGCCCCTACGAGGACCCGCACTACAAAGCCCGGCGCGAGCAGGCTTTTATCGTCGCGGTCAACTGCACCCAGGCCGGCAACACCTGCTTCTGCACCTCGATGCACAGCGGCCCCAAAGCCAGCACCGGCTTCGACCTGGCCCTGACCGAGGTGCTGGAAGGCGACCGCCATCACTTTGTGGGCGCGGTGGGCAGCGAGGCCGGCGCCCGGCTACTGGCGAAGGTGACCCACCGCCCAGCCAGCGAGGCGGAGTGGAGCCAGGCCGAGGCCTTGGTGGCTCAGGCGGCCCGGCACATGGGGCGTCGGCTGCAGACCGAGGGGCTCAAGGAGCTGCTCTACCAGAACCTCGAGCACCCCCGTTGGGAAGAGGTCGCGGGGCGCTGCTTGAGCTGCGGCAACTGCACCCAGGTCTGCCCCACCTGTTTCTGCACCAGCGTAGAAGACCACAGCGACCTCGCCGGCCAGGAAGCCTGGCGTACCCGTCGCTGGGACTCCTGCTTCACCGCCGACTTTTCCTACCTGCACGGGGGCAGCGTGCGGGTCTCGACCAAGGCCCGCTACCGCCAGTGGCTCACCCACAAACTGGCCACCTGGCAGGACCAGTTTGGCTCCCTGGGGTGTGTGGGGTGTGGCCGCTGCATCACCTGGTGTCCGGTGGGCATAGACCTGACCGAAGAAGTCGCTGCAATTGGAGGCCCCCATGTCCAAAGCCAGCCTTGAACGCTATCTGGCCCAGCACCCCTTCTTTCACGGCTTGCGCCCCAAAGACATCGAGTGGCTGGCCAGCCTGGCCCAACCCCTGAGCTACGAGGTAGGCGACTACCTCTACCGCGAGGGAGACGCATCGACCGACTTCTACCTGATTCAAGAAGGGCTGGTGCGCCTGGAGATCCATACCCCTGGGCGGGGCGACCTGACCATCCAGACCCTGGGGCCCGGCGAGGTGCTGGGCTGGTCGGTGATGATACCCGAGACCCGCAAGACCTTCGATGCCCGCATTTTTCAGGCTACTCGGCTGCTGGCCTTCGATGCCGAGACGGTCAGGCGGCGCTCTGAGGAGGATCATCACTTCGGCTATGAGCTGTGCAAGCGTTTTTCCCGGGTGATTGGCGAACGCCTGCAGGCCACCCGGCTGCGGCTACTGGACTTGTATGGTCAACCTCACTAGCCCCATTCCCAGACCCGACCCGATGCTGCCGCGCCCCTTTCGGGTTACACGGGCCATCCGCGAGACCGCCGATGTGGTGACGCTGGAGCTAGAAGCACCTGCAGGCCCACCCCTGCGCTTCAGCCCCGGCCAGTTCACCATGCTGTACGTCTTTGGGGTGGGCGAGGTGCCCATCTCGATTAGCGGGGATGCCAGCAAGCCTGAGCGGCTGGTGCAGACCATCCGCAAGGTGGGCCGGGTCACCGAGGCCCTTTGCAAGCTGCGCAAAGGGGATGCGGTGGGGGTGCGGGGGCCTTTTGGCAGCAGTTGGCCGCTGGAGCAGGCCAAGGGGGGCGACGTGGTGCTGGTGGCCGGCGGCATCGGCCTGCCCCCGCTGCGGCCCGCCATCTATCACATCCTGCGCCACCGCAAGGATTACGGAAGGGTCTATCTGCTTTACGGTGCCCGCACCCCCGCCGACCTGCTCTTTAGCGAAGAGCTCAAGCGCTGGCAGCACACCCTCTCGCACGCCCCGGGCGCGTCACCCGTGCTGGTAACCGTGGACCGCGCCGAGGGAGGCTGGGACGGCGCGGTGGGGGTAGTCACGGGCCTGATTCCTAGCCTGCACCTAGACCCTACCCGCACCACCGCCATGATGGTCGGCCCCGAGGTGATGATGCGCTTCACCCTTGCCGAGCTGCGCAAGCGCGGCCTACCCGAAGCCAAGCTCTACCTCTCGATGGAGCGCAACATGAAGTGCGCGCTGGGCTTTTGTGGGCACTGCCAGCTGGGACCCCACTTTATCTGCAAGGACGGGCCCGTGTTGGCTTTTCCTCAGGTGCGCGACTGGATGACCCGAAAGGAGGTCTAGAAGATGCCAGGCAGACGCAGTAAGCCCAAACTGGCGGTCTGGAAATTTGCCTCCTGCGATGGCTGTCAGCTCTCGCTGCTGGACTGCGAGGATGAACTGCTGGCGATCGCGGGCAGCCTCGAGGTCGCCCACTTCCTCGAGGCCTCTAGTGCGGTGACGCCCGGTCCCTACGACCTCTCGCTGGTAGAGGGCTCCATCACCACCCCCCACGATGCCGAGCGCATCCAGGCGATTCGCCAGAACTCCAAATTTCTGGTGGCCATAGGGGCCTGTGCCACCGCCGGGGGCATCCAGGCCCTGCGCAACTTTGCCGATGTGGAGGCGTTTACCCGCATCGTCTATGCCCGGCCCGAATACATCCAGACCCTGCAGCACTCCACCGCAATTGCCGAGCATGTGAAAGTAGATTTTGAGCTGCGGGGCTGCCCAATTAACAAAGCGCAGTTGATCGAGGTGGTCTCGGCATTCCTGCAAGGGCGCAAGCCCAACATCTCCCAGCACAGCGTCTGCCTGGAGTGCAAGGCCCGTGGCACGGTCTGCGTGATGGTGGCCCAGGGCATCCCCTGCCTGGGGCCGGTGACGCAAGCGGGTTGTGGGGCCCTCTGCCCAGCCTACCAGCGCGGCTGCTACGGCTGCTTTGGCCCCCAGGAGAACCCCAACACCGTGGCCCTGAGCGCCTGGTGGACGCACCTGGGGGTGAACGAAGCCGCCCAACTGCGGGCTTTCCGCACCTATAACGCGGGGGCCCCAGCCTTCCGCAAGGAGGCGGCGCGCCATGGCTAAACAGTCCGGAGCAAAAACCATCCGGGTTGGCAACCTGGCCCGGGTGGAGGGTGAAGGGGCGCTGTACGTGCGGGTCAAAAACAACCAGGTTGAAGAGGTGCGGCTCGAGATCTTCGAACCGCCGCGTTTCTTCGAGGCGTTTCTACGCGGGCGCAGCTTCACCGAGGTGCCCGACATTACCGCCCGCATCTGCGGCATCTGTCCGGTGGCTTACCAGATGAGCTCCTGTCAGGCCCTGGAGAGCGCGCTGGGGGTGGAGGTGGACGGAGCGCTAAAGGCCCTGCGGCGGCTCTTGTACTGCGGCGAGTGGATCGAGAGCCATGCGCTGCACATCTACTTTTTGCATCTTCCCGATTTTCTGGGCTACCCCGATGCGGTGCGGCTGGCGCAAGACCAGCCCGAGCGGGTCCAGCAGGCCCTGAAGCTCAAGAAGACCGGCAACGAGCTGATGACCCTGCTGGGCGGGCGAGAGATTCACCCCATCAACGTGAAGGTAGGAGGGTTCTACCGCGTACCGCGCAAAGCCGAGCTGCTAGCCCTGCAGGACAAGCTCGAGCAAGCCCGCGAGATCGCCTACCAGACGGTGCGCTTGGTCGGGAGGCTGGACTTCCCCGACCTGGAGCCCGACTACACCTTTGTCTCGCTGCGTGAGGAAGGCCAGTATCCCATCCTGGGCGGGCGAATCGTCTCCAACCGAGGGCTGGATATCCCGGTAGCAGCCTTCGAGCAACACGTTCTCGAAGAACATGTGGCCCACTCCAACGCCTTGCATGCCACCCTGGAGGGTCGGCCCTACCTGGTGGGGCCGCTGGCCCGCTACAACCTCAACTTCGATCAACTGCCGCCCTCGGTTCAGCGTGCGGCGCGGGAAGCCGGCCTGGGGCCAGGCTGCCGAAACCCTTTCCAGAGCATTGTGGTGCGGGCGGTAGAAACCCTATATGCCTGCGAGGAAGCCCTGCGTATCATCGGCGAGTACGAAGAGCCTGAGACTCCCAGTGTTCCGGTGGTACCCAGGGCCTCCTGGGGTGCGGGCTGCAGCGAAGCCCCGCGCGGCATCCTCTACCATCGCTATCGTATGGATGAACAGGGCCTCATAGAGGAGGCTAAGATCGTGCCGCCCACCTCGCAAAACCAGAAGATGATGGAGGAGGACCTGCGGGCCTTTGTGGCGGCCCACCTCGAGCTGCCCAGGCCCGAACTCACCCTGCGCTGCGAGCAGACCATCCGGAACTACGACCCCTGCATCTCCTGCGCAACCCACTTCCTGCGGCTGGAAATCGAAGATGCAAACTAGACTCTTCGCCATCGGCAACCGCTACCGCCAGGACGACGGCGTGGGCCCCTGGATGGCCGAGCGCCTGCGGGCCGCGGGCCTCGAGGTGCAGGAGGTAGGCGACGACCTAACCCGTCTGGTGGAGGGCTGGGCTGGGGCCGATGCCGCCATCGTGCTGGAGGCGGTGGCTTCGGGCAGCCCGGTCGGCACCCTGCACGTCCTCGAGGTAGGCGCCACCCCTCTGCCTACGGTGTGGAAAGGCTTCTCCAGCCACGCTTTTGGCTTGGCCGAGGCCATCGAGCTCTCCCGAACCCTGGGCACCTTGCCGAGGTACACCACCCTCTACGGCATCGAGGGCCAACGCTTTGGAAGCGGAGAAGGGCTGAGCCCGGAGGTGCTGGATACCGCCCGGAAACTGGTCCAAGCCATTCTGGCGGAGGGTAATGTCCTGTTAACAGTCCCCAGCCAGAGTGCGATGTGATACCAGATTCGGCTGGTTCGTCACCGGATGGGCAACCGACCGAAGTTATCCGCATAGCGGAGGACGATACCGCATTATTGCATCACGGGAACGCGATACCGATCAGATCCATCACGAGAAGGCGATACCGGTTTGTTGCTCTATCGGGACGCATACCGGTTTGCTGCACTAACGGAACGCGATTCCGTTCCATGGAAGGGCGTTGTTTTCTTCGCAGACCGTAGGGAGGGGTGGGCTCGAGGATTCCGGTTGCGCCGCGCACGGCGCAACCAAGCCCCTGAAGTTTTTGATCGGGAAGATTATCATTTTGAGTCCGTATCACCAGCCAAACCCCCAAAGCCTGCTGAGGCTTGGAGATCCGCGCGTTGTTCAGCAACAAGCGGTCGGGTTCACCCCGATATTCTGGGCCGCCCAGATGACCCGGTTGGTAGGCCGAAACGATCTGAAAGAGCGCTCCGCTGGTAGTTGTGAAACCGCTCCGAAGCATTCGACGCCGAAGCAGCGATGGTGCGAAACGTCAACCCTTAGCGCCGCTCGACCGTCAGGGCTTTGCGCTGGGCTTCCTCGAGGGCCTGGCGGGGGTTGGCCCCGCCCTTCAGGACGCGCTCGAGGGCTTCCTCTAAAAACCCGTACCAGAGGGTCACCTCAGGGTCTTGTACCCAGGAAACGGCCTGCTCGAGGCCGCTAAAGGCCACCCTACGGCGGGGGTCTTCGCGGTAGAAGTCTTCCAGCAAGGGCTGGGCTGAACGACGCATGGGGAGGCAGTACGTCACTTTTACCCACTCTGCAATGTTGGCAGGCTCCATCCAGTAGCGCCACAATGCCACCGCGCCACGGGCCTGGGCTTCGCTGGACCCGCGCAAGACGATCAGATTGCCCCCCGCCAGGGGTAGCTTGCCGTCGGGGGTGCGGGGGACCGGAGCTACCCCCAGGCGGAAGGGAATAGGCGAGCGCTTCTCCAACACCGGCCATAGCGTCACCGGAGCAATGCCCATAAAGGTCTTGGTGCGCACAAAATCCACCAGGGCAAAGGTGGCCTCGGCAATGTTACGGCTCTGCGCGCTGCCGGATCGGACCAAACCCTGCAGGTACTCGAGGCTCTGTACCACCCTAGCATCGGTAAAGTTAGGACGCCCCTCACGCAAAAGCTGCCCACCCCGGCTCATCACCACCAAGTTGAAGGAGTAGATATCGCTTATTACCGTAAAGCCCTTGGCCGCCCGGGTGGTCAGGCTCTGGGCAGCTGTGGCCAGGTCGTCCCAGGTCTGGGGGGGGTTCAGACGTCGGGCGGCCATCTGGTCGGCATTGAAAAAGAGCACTGGCAGGTGCAGCTCTACCGGCAGCGCGTAGGTGCGACCTCGGAAACGTCCGGTCTCGAGCAAGCCTGGATAAAAATCGTTGGGCAAGTTACCAAGATGTTCATCCAGCGGCAAGGCTAGGTTTTCCTGCACAGCCCGGCTCACAAACGAGACCTCACCGTAGTAGAGCTGGGGCGGATTGCCCGCCCGCAAAGCTGCCGTGAGCTTGATGCCCCCCTCGCGCAGGTCGCCCACATACTGGGTGACCACGCGGAAATCGCGCTGACGTGTGTTGAAGTCTCCTACAATTTTTTCGAGCGCCTCCCGCGCAGGAGAGTCCAGGGTGTGCCAGAAAGCAATCTCTACCGGTCTTTGGGCGTAGGCTAAACCACACCACAGGCTCCAGAACAACAAATATCGCACCAGCTTCATGGCCCCAGCTTAGGGCATGTTTCTGAACCTGCCCTGAACTTTTGACCAGCGAGCTACCGCATTACTTCGTGTGTAACCCCAGCATTATCGTGCTGGCTAAAGAAATGCTAAACTTTAGGGGTTGGAATATGCACTAGCATTGAAGGTGCAATCGCTTAGGATTGATGCCAGTAACCGACTTATGAAGCAGCACTTGACCTCGAGCGTCCCTACCACCACCTACCAGGCTAAGCGGCTCTTCATGGCAATCCCATGTGTCTGGCCGCGCAGCCTTGCATAGTGGTGTGACGATGCGCAGTCTTTTACTGGCCTTCGTATTGGCGCTTGCGCCGTTGCCCAATCTCCCCTTCATTCCCCACGGAAGCGAGATTCGGGTAGTTTCACCCGATTTGCTTACGGTCTATGTGGTCTGGCAGGTTGATGAGCGCACCATGGTTCTACAAAGCAAGCTGCCCGCCCCCGCCAACCGCGAGGTGCGGGTGTTGTTCCGAGTGGATGGAGGTTACCGCCCCCCGTACAATGGGATCACCACCCCCCGGGGTGATATTGCTCTGCTAATACAGGGAGAACGTGTTAGTCTCAACGAGCTTTTGACCCGCACATACCGTCTGAACCTGCCCAATGGGCGTGTCTTGCCGGAGGTTCGATGAAACGCATTTTGCTGATTGAAGACGACCCCGAGATTGCCCACCTCTTGCAGCTTGAGCTGGGCGAGGCTGGCTACACCGTAGACTGGGCCCCGGGGGGGATGTCCGGTCTGGTGCGCCTGCGCGAGGCGGTGCCCGATCTGGTCATCCTGGACCTGGGCTTGCCCGACCTGGATGGCGGCGAGGTGGCCCGCCGCATCCGGGCAGGCTATGAGGTGCCCATCATTGTGCTCACCGCGGCCGATGCCGTCGAGCGCAAGGTAAGTCTGCTCTCCGACGGAGCCGACGACTACATCGTCAAACCCTTTCACCCGGCCGAGCTGCTGGCCCGCATCCAGGTGCAGCTCAGGCACCGCGAAGGGGGTGAGCTGGTGAGCGTGGGGGGGCTCGAGGTTCATCTAGCCAAACGCCAGGTGCTCTTCGATGGGCAGGAACTGCGCCTTTCGCCGAAGGAGTTCGAGCTGCTGTCGCTTTTGGTTAGTCGTACGGGCAAGGTATTCAGTCGCCAGGAGATCGAGGAGCACCTGTGGGGACGCCAGCTCGAGCGCGACTCCAACGTGGTGGATGTGCACATCGCCAACCTGCGCTCCAAGCTGCGTGAAGCGGGCGCCTACGGTTATTTGCGGACCGTGCGCGGCGTAGGTTATGCGCTGCGTCAGCGTGAGGTCGAATGAGCCACCGGGCTGAAGACTCCAGCAAACTGGCGCAATCCCCCGTATGTCCTTCCGCACCCGACTGATCGTGGCCTATGCGGTCTTGTGGGTGTTGATACTCACGCTCACCCTGGCCATCGTTTTTTACAGCATCAACTTTGGCCTGTATGGGCAGGTCGAACGCACCCTGCTGCGCTACGTAAACGAAGTGGCCCAGCTCTACGCCTCGGGTCGCGCTGGAGAGATTAGCCTGCCTCGTTCTGGCCCGGTGGTGGTGAGTTTTTACAGTTCGGGCGGACAGCTTTTGATAGCACCCCCCGACTTCGAGCACAAGGTGCCCAAAAACTTTATTCGGGCAGCCAGCAGCACCGCCAAGCCCTTCTACGCACCCAGCTTCATGGCCGCCTACCAGGAAATTCCCGGGGCGGTAGTGGCCGTGAGCCAGGACACCCGCTACATCGAGGGCATCTCGACTACGGTGCGCAATACCCTGATCCAGGGAATGGCCTTTCTGTTGCCCTTAGGGGCTCTCCTGATTGTGCTGGCCGCCCGCCTCTCGCTCGTCCCACTACACCGTGCGGCCTCCGAGGTGGATAAGCGCGGCCCCAGCAACCTCGAGCCCATCCGCTACACCGGCCCCAAAGACGACCTGGGCGTGATGGTGGAAAAGGTCAACGACCTGTTGAGCGAGCTGCGCGAGGCCCAGGCCCGCGAGCGGGCCTTTCTGGCCGAGGTCTCCCATGAGCTGCGCACCCCCCTGACCTCGCTCAACGGCTACTTAGAGCGCCTGAGCCGGAACCCTACCGATGCCGAGATGCTCGAGCGCGCCCGCAAAATCGCAGCGCACACGGCGCGCATGGTGCAAGACCTGCTGGCTCTGGCCCGGGGTGAGGCTGAGCGCAGCGTCAATGCCCACATCATCAACCTGGGCGATCTGCTGCGACAAGCCGTGGGCGAATATCCGGGTGTGATCCTCAAAATGCCCCCCGAGTTTCCCGAGGT
>DAIUDO010000047.1:0-14940 GCA_036845585.1 Meiothermus sp.
AGAACGTGACACCGCCCCTTGGAAGGGAGACGTTTTCTTCGCCGACCTACAGTGAGACGCTAGTTTCGCCGACTCGAGGGAGGTGTGGGGTGTGCTCTAGGCTCTAGTTGCGCCGCGCGCAGCGCAACCAAGCCTCTGAAGTTTTTGACTGGGACGATAATCTTTTGAATCCGGTACCAGAGTCGCCCAGAGCGACCGGCTGGGCTGCCGAAGCGGAAAACCTACAGAGCATGCCGTCTATCGCTTGCGAAACAGTCTAAACAGTCCTTTGCCTTTGGTGGGCTTTTCTTCGGCGGGGGTTTGGCCGGAGCTGGGCTCGGCCGGTGAGGCCGCCTGTACGGTTTGCAGAAAAGCTTTGAGGGTAGCACGGATGGCGGGGTCTTTGGTCAGAAGATTACGAACAATCCGGTCTAGGTGGGGGGGCAGGTTGGTGGACGGAGGCATTTTGTGCAGGTGCGCGTGAGCGATCTCCTCCATGGTTTCCCCCACAAATGGTCGCTTCCCCACCAACAACTCAAAAGCCATCACCCCAAACGAGTAAGCATCGGAGGCCGGGGTTGCTGGCTCTCCCAGGAAGAGCTCGGGAGCCATGTAAAAGGGGCTTCCGGCCCGCTCGAGGGGCTTGGGATTTTCACGGGTCTTAGCCACACCAAAGTCGCCGAGTTTGAATAGCATTCCGTCTATGAAAATGTTGGATGGCTTAACATCTTGGTGAATGATGCCCCGGTCGTGCAGATAGAGGAGCGCCTGGGCAATCTGGGTGAGACACTCAATAGCCACCTCGCGACTTAGGGGGCCTTTTTTGAGGCTGTCCTCGAGGGTCCCCTCCTCAAAATACTCCAGAGCCAGAAAAGCACCTTCCCCCTCGGGGCGTCCCGATAGCCCGCGCACCAGATTGGCATGGTTGAGGGTCAGCGAGAGGGCTACCTCCTGGGCGAATCGCTCGGTGAGCGCACGGTCGGTGCGCACTTCGCGGCGGGGCACCTTGAGGGCCACTTTGGTGCCGTCGGGCGCGTGGGCCAGGTACACCTGTGACGACCTCCCCAAGCCCAGGAGCATCTCGAGCTTGTAGTTTTGGCGGGTCAGGCGACGGTAGTCCATGAAAGTCTCAGATACCCCAGCAATACCAACACAAGGTGCGTTACGAAAGTGTTAAACTTTCACCCGGTCTCAGAGCCTGCCCTCCTACTCCTAACAGGCCCGCCCGGCGAACGAAGGCCTCGCCATCCTGGGCAATGGGGGGAAAGGTGTTGTAGTGCACGGGTAAGACCTGCTTAGCTCGGATGAGCTCGAGGGCCTGCAGCGCATCGTCTGGTCCCATGGTAAAGTGGTCACCTATTGGCAGAACCGCCAGATCGATAGCATACCCAGCTACCCTAGCCATATCGCTGAACAGGGCCGTGTCACCGGCATTATAGATGCGCTTTCCACCTAGTTCCAGAATAAACCCCTGGGCCAGCCCGCCGTAGGTTCCATCGGGGAAGGAGGAGGAGTGCATGGCTGGGAACCACTTGAGCCAGCCCCCCTTGAACCTATACGTTCCGCCCAGGTTCATACCCACTCCCTGACCGCCTTGTTTCTCAGCGTAACTGACAATTTCATAGTTCGAGACAATGGGAGCGCCCATGCGCTTGGAGAGCGCCACGCTATCACCGTAGTGGTCACCGTGGGCATGGGTCAGCACAATTAGATCGGCCTGGACCTCATCGGCTGGCAGAGCAGCCGCGGGATTGCCGCTCAGGAAGGGATCCACCACAACGCGGGTCGTGCCATCGCTGATTAGAAGCGCCGCATGTCCCAAAAAGCGTATCTCGACCATGGTTTAACCTCCGCGCTCTTTTAGTATATGCCTGCCCCTTGAAGATTGCTGCTTGTTCAGGTGTGGGCAACAGAACATTTGAATAGATGTACCGGGCACAAGGCAGTTAGAGCCTGCTGTGCGCTCAGGTTTTGGCCAGCCGCTCGAGCACCCGCGCCACATTGCGTTCGAAAGCGGCTTCGGCCAGACGACCCAGAGCTCGACCGCCCCATTTTTCCCCCTGGGGCAGGGTGGCATGGATGCGGAGGGTGAGCTGGTAGTCAATACCCCCCTCCATGATTTCTCCAAAGCCCTCTAACTCAGCCCAGAACGCCGGGGGCTCTGCCAGGGGCAAGGCTTCCAAGCGGGCGCTGTTGCCCTGCGGATGAATGCGGCTGTGAAAAGGAAAATGGATCTCCCCAAACAGCGGCGCTTCGGCGACCAGATAGCCTAGGAGGGTGGTGTCTTGGCGGGTGAGCTCACCAAAAGGGGGCTTGCCCGCGAAAACCAGCTCGGGCTGTAGCAGGTGTTCGGGAGGTTCAACCAGCCGCAGTTGGAACGATTTTTCGAGCACCATTAACTGACCCACTCCACCCGTAGCTGCCCGGCCTGCGACAGTTGCTCGATTTCCTCGTCGGTCACGTTGCGCAGTCGTGAAAGATGACCGAATTCCGGAGCGGCGGTGGCCAGCCCTACCCGCACCACCAGCACCTCTTCGCCTTCGGCTTTGCCGATGCGCCAGACCAGATGATTGCCGAGCCGCTCGAGCAGGTCGTCCATAGCCCCTAGGGTAGCGCCTAGCCGGGACTGGGTAAAGAGAGCGGGGCAACCAAGTAAACTACAGGCGTGGAAGCGATTGTGTTGGCTGGGGGTAATGCCGACGATCCCCTGGCCCAGAAGTTTGGGGTCGCAAGTAAGGCCCTGGTACCCCACCGGGGTCGCCCATTGGTAGAGCACACCCTCGAGGCCCTGTCGCAAACCGGATTGGAGGTTATTTTGGTGGGCCTATCTGCCACCCTGAACCCGCCGCCCAAAATATCTTTGCCCGACCGGGGTAGCCTGATAGCCAACCTCGAGGCCGGCCTTCTGGCCGCCAAAGGCGGGAAGGTGCTGGTGGCTACCGGCGATATGCCTTTTCTGAGCATAGAAGCGGTGCGCTGGATACTGAACAACGCGCCCCAGGCCGGTTTTGTCTACCCGATCATCGCCAAGAATACCATCGAAGCCGGTTTTCCAGGTATGCGCCGCACTTATGCCCGCATCCGTGAGGGCTTCTTCACCGGCGGCAATATGGTCCTAATTGACAAAAAGCTATTTTTTACGGCCTTGCCTATGCTCAAACGGGCCATAGAGCTTCGCAAAAGCCCCCTGGCCTTGGCCCGGATGATTGGCCTCAGCACGCTTCTACAGGTGCTCCTGGGCCAGGCCGACATCGCCAGCCTGGAAGCCAGGGTCTCGCAAATCATCGGAGTTCCGGCCAGAGCGCTCATTACACCGTATGCCGAGGTAGGGATAGATATAGATAGAGAAGAAGACTTGCAGTGGTTGGGTTAACTGGCACTCCCACGTCCATTTCCAGATTCGGTTAGTTCGTCATCGGATGGTGACGAGCTAACCCGGCCGAAGTTATCAGCGCTGCAGAGGGCGATGCCGATTTTTTGCATTACTGGAACGCGATACCGCCCCTTGGAAGGGAGACGTTTTCTTCGCCGACCTACAGTGAGACGCTAGTTTCGCCGACTCGAGGGAGGTGTGGGGTGTGCTCTAGGCTCTAGTTGCGCCGCGTGCAGCGCAACCAAGCCTCTGAAGGCTTTGGATGGGATGATTATCTTTTTGAATCCGGTGTGGGGATTGCACCTTTCTTTTCAGAAAACATTCTAAAGCGATCCCAGGCGATAAGCCGACCAGAACAAAAAGGCCACTACCAAAAAGATCAGTGAGGCACCGACCAGTAAAGCGGCGCTGCTGACAATCAAGCCCACTTTGACTAAGGTTGCAGTGACCCCCCAAACAACCAGCACGGTTTTGGAGGGATTGCGAATGTAAAGCTGGTCCAACCGGTCGTAGGTGTGGTCGCGATCTCCGTCGAAGATGGGCTTGCCGCGCCGCCAGCGCCGAATAATGCCTACCACCATATCATAGAGTGGGAAACTAACCATTACCCCAGCCGCTAGAAAAGTAATCCAGCCGTGGCTAGCGGAAAACATCAGCAGCAAGGCCAGCATGTAGCCTATAGAGAGGCTTCCACAATCACCCATGAAGGTCTTGGCTCTTGGGTAGTTCCACACCAGGAAGCCCACCAGGCTGCCCACCACGATGATGGCCAGCATCGCCTCGAGCTGCACAGCCCACAACAGGATCGCCATGCCCGCAGCAGAGATCATGGCATTCCCGGAGGCCAAGCCATTCATTCCATCGATCAGGTTCACAGCGTTGGCCATCACCGGAGCCAGCACCATAGCCATAACCAGACCAAGCCATCCCAACTCATTCCAGAAGTGCAGGCCCAGCACCGCCCCCGCTATCAGCTCAGCGGCCAGACGGGTCTTGGGTGAGAGGTTGAAGCGATCATCGAGAGCACCGGTCGTAGCAATGATTAGCAACCCTAGCAATGCCCATCCAGACAAGGTGCCAGTGTATAGGCCCCAGATGGCGATAGCTGCCACGATACCAACCCCACCGAAGCGTGGGGTTGGCAAGGAGTGAATTTTGATTTCCCCTGGAGTATCTACGATACCCAGTGCTCGAGCCAGCGGAATAGATAACCCCACCAGGGCAACCGCAGATAAGATTATGAGCAGCAAGACCAACCAGTCCGACACAACCCTTCCTCTCTACACATGCTTCAGCACAGGGTAGCCTCCGCTTAGCGCTTCGGCATAAAGCTCTTCGTGCAAACGAATTATGTTTTCCAGATCGTAGGCCTTCACACGCTCACGACCTCTGCGGCCCATCTCCTCGCACTCCACGGGGTTTTCGATGACTTTCCGCATGGCCTTTGCAACTGCCTCCACATCTCCAACCTCGGTCAGATATCCACAGCCTTCTACCAGCAGTTCGCGTACCCCTCGGATATTCGTCGCAATCACTGGCACACCCAGCGCCAAAGACTCCAGGACAGCCCTGGGCAGTCCTTCACGCTCGGAAGGTAGAAGGGTCGCGCTGGAGGCTCGGATGAGAGCAGGAATATCCTGTCTCCATCCCAGGATACGCACCTGCTGCTCCAGACCGAGGTTTTTTGCCATAGCCCGGATGTCCTCCATCAACGGGCCAATACCGGCCAGAGCCAGCACCACGTTTTTGTTGCCCAGGCGGGCAAGCGCTTTGATTGCATCACGGTGGCGTTTCTCTGGGGCATACTCAGCAATCATGCAGAACAGCGGTTGCTGTTCATGCAGACCAAGCTCGGCACGAACTTCGGCGACGGCTCTCTCGCTCACGGCATCCGCAGAGTAATAGTTCAGATCTATCCCAATACCGGGCATGTAGCGCAAGCGGCTCTCGGGCACAATGCGGTAGCGGCGGGTGGCTACTTCATCCTCACGATTAATAACAACCAGATAGTCTGTCCAGGGGCCCGCAAGCTTCTCTATCCCAAGAAAAATAAGGTTCTTGATCGGATGGCCCCGCTTGTGAAAGTGGTAGCCGTGCACTGTGTAGATAACCTTGGGGCGGTGAGGCAAACTGCGCAGAGCCATGCGGGTAATTAGCGCCGCGACCGGCGTGTGTACGTGGACGATGTTGTAGCCGCCACGCTCAATCAGATTGCGCACCTGCTGCTGTCCGCGAAGGAAGTTTTGGGTATCGAGGGGGTTGCGCGTCCACTTCAATTCGAACACCTGGTCAAAATGCGCTGTGCAGCGTTTACACTCGAGCATTTCCGCAGCAGCCGCATCCACCCGCCATCCTTGGCCCCGAAAGTGGTCTGCAATGGGCAACAAAAAATCGGTGAAAAAGCGGGCAATGTTAGCGAGAAACAGGACTTTGGGCATCGTTCACCTCCAAGCTGAGGCCCTTGCGGCAAAGCTGTTCGGCATAGATGGTTTCCCAATAGTTCAAGACAGACTCGAGGCTGTAGCGCCGCTGGACAAGTGCTCTTGCAGCCTCTCCCATGCTTTGTTTTTGGGTTTTGGGTAAGGCCATGAGACGCAGCATGGCGGCACCCAAGGCCCGCGCATCTTTGGGCGGAACCAGATAGCCGGTCTGGCCTTCCTGCACCACCTCGCGGTTGCCGCCCACATCGGTTGCTACGATGGGCAGACCCGTTGCAGAAGCCTCGAGCAGAACCATCGGCAACCCCTCCCAGGCTGACGACATGACGTAGCCATCGGCGGCGTTCATGAGGGCTGGGATATCCTTGCGCGGACCCAGGAAACGCACCACCTCGGAAAGACCTAGCTCCCAGGCCAGGCGCTGGGTTGCCTTCATTAGCTCACCCTTCCCGGCAATCATGAGCCGCCCCTCGGGGTGGCGCGCGTGAACCTCGGCAAAGGCCTGTAAGAGGTTGGGGTAGTCCTTGGCTTCGGCGAAACGCCCCACCGCTAGCCAGATAAAGTGCTGTTGCCAACCCAGCTCTTCGCGAACCCGGGCTCTAGCCTGCGGGTCAGGGCAGAACTCCATGGAGTTGATGCCGTTTGGAACAAATCTAATTTTGGCCTCCGGTACTGCCCCGATGGCAATGTATCGTTTCAGTCCAGCCTCGCTCACCTGAGTAGTGAGGTCACATAGCCGGTCGGTCAGGCGGTAGGCGATCTCACGCCAACGCGAGCCCTCGTTAACGTTGTGGGCAGTGGAAATCAAGACCGGCACCGGGGCGAATAGCCGTGCGACCCGACCCAAAAGGTTGGCATGCACCATGTGCGTGTGCACAATCTGCGGCTTCTGCTCGCGCAGGTAGCGGGCCAAGGCCAGCACCGCTCTGGGGTCGGGGCTGCCGGGCCTCATGTTCAGGGAGACGGCGGGAATTTGGGACTGCTCCAAGTCCTTTGCGATGTATTCCATCGGAATCAGGGAGACCACAGAAACCTGCCAACCGCGCCCCTTAAGGCCGGTGGCCAAGCGCACCAGCTGGGTCTCGGCCCCGCCCATACCCAAAGTTGTAATCACGAAAACAATGCGTTTTGGGGGAATTGCAGCCATGGTTTTATCTCTTTTCTGCTCGCAGCACCAGTGCTGGTTGCTTTGTGGGCACCCAGGCCGGGTAGAGCATCTTCCAGTGGGTCAAAATCATGCCTAGCACAAACCAGGTCTGCTTACGCCACTCCCAGTTCTGGGCCATGAAAGCCAAGAACAGAATGGCCAGCACGGTAAGCCACAGGCCGCGCTCGAGCAAGGGCATTTGCCACAGCACTGCCAGCACACTCAACAGCATCAACCCAAACAGCCCCAACCCCACCAGACCCATCTCGGTAGAGATGGAGACAAACAGGTTGTGCGGAGCCACCCAGTCTCGGAACAGCTCGTGGTCGCGCAGGGATGCGCCAAAAGCCCCTGCCCCCACCCCCAGAAGGGGATTGTTCGAGAAGTTCTGCCAGCCGGCCAACCAGATGTTGGTGCGGTCGTTGAGGCTGCCCTGGGTCAGTTCTTCACTCAGAGTGGCCAGGCGAGAAAAACTCTCGGGAGGCACCAGTACCGGTATCATCCACAAAGCAACAAGCCCCAATAGTGTTGCCAGGGCCTTAACCCGCCAGGAAGCTCTAGGCAGGGTGAAAAATACAAACAATAGCCCCACTGCTACGCCTAACAAGCCGGCCCTGGCTGCAGTCAGCAAAATGACCATTACTGCTACAAGAGGATACAGTCGGTAAAACCAGACCAGCCGGGAGTTCTCTTTGAAAGCCAGATACCAGGCTATGGGGATGCCCAGTGCCAACACGAAGGAGAGGTCGCCAGGGTCAAATCCATCGGCAGCAAACCGTTGGTAGTAGGCCTCGGAGCCGCTCAAAAAGTTGGAGATGGTGTTGAAGCCTGCCACATAGCAGCCCAGCACGTACGCCACCAGAACCCCGCGCAGCTGTTCGGTTTTATCCAGCACCGAGAACAGCACCCAGAAAAACGCAAACAACAACCCATACTGAAAAACCCGGCTGAGGGTGTCGGCGGTTTCGATGCTCCAAAAATAGCTCAGTGCAGCCAGCAGCACAAACAGCACACCCCACACGTGGGCTCGGTGGAAGCGGAGCGAACCGGAAAGCAGCACGTGGAGCAAACCGATGCCCACCGCCCCTATGCCCACAAAGCGGCTGAGGGTGCCCAGTCCCGGGATGGTGATGATGTTCTCCCAGGGAACAGTGAACACATAGAGCCACAAGGCAAGGTAGGCCAGCCGCGCCAAATCAATCCCCCCTTAGCAACTGCAGATACTGGTTCACCACGACCTCCTGGGTGTATCCAGCATAGGCTGCTTCCGATACTGGCCTGGGGGGTTCGGCCAGGGTGGCCGCGATGGCCTGGGCCAGTGCAGAAGAATTTTTCATGGGTACCAGTCGACCCAGTGTTCCACCGCGCAGAATCTCCATCGGCCCACTGGGGCAGTCAGTGGCCACCACCGGGGTTCCAAGTGCTAAGGCTTCGATGAGTACCGTGGGCAATCCCTCCCAGTCCGAAGATAAAACGAACATAGCAGCCCTTTTCATGTAGGCATAGGGATTTTGCACAAACCCCGGCAAGCTCACCTCGGCTTCCAGGCCCAGTTCACGCACCAGGGCCTCGAGAGCCGGGCGTTCTTCCCCCTCGCCCAGAATCATCAGACGGCACCTGTGCTGGCCACGCGCTTCGGCGAAGGCCCGAACCAGGTTGGGGAAGTTCTTCTGCCTGGTCAGGCGGCCCACCCCCAACAACACGGGCGGCTGGCCGGGCTGTAGCCAGGGATGCTCCACCGGCTCCTTGGCCCGCCGGAAGAGATCGGGTGTCACCACCGGGTTATGGATGACCTGTACCCTCTGTCGAATTCCCGTCAGCTTGATGAAGTCGTCCACCACGCCCTGGGAAACCCCCACTATGCCGGTGGCCCAGGGGTAGAAGAGCTTCATAGCCAAGGGCGTCAGGCGACCTTGGATGGAGCTGGCATGATGGGCATCTTGCGAGGGGGTGTTTTGCATGCAAACCGCCACCCGGCTTTGCCCGCCCGCCAACCGACTGGCCCAGAGGGCTACCACATTGGCGTGGTCGAGAGCCGAAACCATACCAACCGGCTTTTCTTCCCGTAGGTAGCGCGCCAGCATGGGCAAACTGGACAACACCCGTCCGGCCTTCAGGTCCACCACCCGTACCTCTGGGGGCACCATCTTCAGGTAGGGGCCGGTGGCAGCGGCCAGTACCAAATCTACGTTTACATCATGTTGTGCCATCCCAATGGCCAGGTTGAGCATCGAGCGCTCGGCACCGCCTCCCAGCAATGCTGGAAGATAAACTGCGAATCGTTCTCTAGACACCCATGGCCTCCCTGCGTCTCATACCGTTTCGACCCCCATCGGAGCAGGCTAGTCCAGCACCTCCTCAAAGAGGGCTGCATAGTTGGCCACTGCCTGCTCCACAGAGAAACGCTCCATAACCCTGGCTCTGGCTCTTCTGCCAAATTCTGCTTGCAGTTGCGGATCCTGCAAAACCCCAACCAGCCCATCGGCCAGAGCTTGAGGGTTGCGGGTATCCACCAACAGTCCATCTATCCCCGAGTTCACAAACTCCGGTGCGGTAGCAAAGCGGGTCAGCACCACGGGTCTGCCCAGGTACATGGCCTCCGAGAGTACCAGGGGTGAGGCCTCACCAAATGCAGAGGACATGGTGAAAACCGTGGCCCTGGCCATGTACTTGTAGGGATTCGACTCGAAACCCGGCATCCAGACCTGCCCCGTGACCCCCAGCTCGGAGGCGAGGGTCTCTAGCTGAGGACGCAGTTCACCTTCACCCAGAATTGCCAGCCGAGCCTGGGGCATCCGCTTCAACACCAGTTGGAAAGCTCGCAGCAGGTTGGGGAAATCCTTCATGGCGTCCATCCGCCCTACCGAGAGAATGACCGGGTTTTGGCCTTGAAACCAGGGGTGTTCTACCGGTTCCTGGGCTTTGCGCTCGAGGTCGGGGGCAATGGCCGGATTGTAGATGACCCGGAAGTTGGAACCTGGATACACCGCGCCCGACAGACGAGCTACCTTCTCCGAGACGGCCACATACGCATCGGCATTGCGTACCAACAGACGTAATAGGGCCTTTTTCAGCGCACCCCGCAAGCCAGACCCCAGGTAGCCCTGAATCTCGTTGTGCTCTGTGAGAATCCATTTGGGTCGCCTTGCCAGGGGCAACAGGCCCAGGGCAATGCCCACCGTGAGGTGAACCCGGGGCCAGGCCGAGAGCAGCAGATCGGGTTGATATTTTGTCAGAATAGACAGCAAGCGCTGCACCTGTCCGGGAATAGCCCGGTGTTTCATAGCCGAGCGTTGGCTGGGTGCAGGTAAAATGGTGACATTGCTGGGCAGCTTGGCCTGGGAAAGCAGGTCGCCCGGTTCGCAACCCTGGGCCGCAATCAAAATGTCATAGCAAGCGGCAAGGCCACCTGAAAGGTACTGCACCACCCGCTCTACCCCACCATATCCGCGAATTGGGATGTAAAAGAGGACTCGAGGCTTCATAAGATTTTCCTCAGCTTAAGCACCGCAAAACGGAACCCAGCAGCCCAAGCCTCTGCCGAGACCACCGCAATAGCCATCCCCAGAGCCCCCATGCGCGGGGCCAGAACCAACGCCAGCACCAGATTAAGCACGCTTGCACTCAACACCGAGTACATCACCTCGCGGTCCATCTGTCGGGGAAACATGTACTGCATGGAAAGCGAGTATCCAAAGCCCACGATGGGCAGTAGCAGGGCCATCACCTGCAACACCGGAATCGAGGCCTTGTACTGCTCACCAAACAGCAAAGTAACCAGCAAGGGGGCTAAGGCTGCCAGCAGCACCCCTCCGACCAGCCCGATACCCACCGTTGCCCACAAAGCCAGTCGGCTCAGGCGCATGGCCGCATCAGCATCGCGCTTAATCAGGTGGTTGATGCGGGGATAGATAGCCTGGGCCAGCGGCCACAAAATTGAAAGCCCTGGGCGCACCAGCCGGTTGCCGTTCTCAAAAAAACCCACCTGGATCGGCGAGGTTAAGAGCCCCAGAATCACCCCGTTGGCCGAGGTGTAAAAGCTATCCGAAGCCCTGGTCAGGAACAGGCTCCAGCTCACCTTCAGCGCTACCCAGCTCATGCTCAAACTGGGCATTTTGAAGGGGATTTCGCGGTACATGAGCCACAGTTCAATCGTTGTGGCCAGGCCGAAGGCTGTGGCCTGCACCGCCAGGGCCACCCAGGTGTCTTCAGGGCTGCGCACAAAGATAAAAATCCCGATCAGGTGACCCAAACGGATAAAACCCTCCAGTATCGCAACCACCCAGGTGCGCTCGATGGCCTGGAAATACCACAAGGGGCTGAGCGCGGCGGCCACGGCAATCATCAAGGCCCAAAAAGCCAGGCCGGTATGGGTGCGAAAACTCTCGATTGCAGACCAGGCGACCACGGTCAGGATCACCATGCCCAGCACCAGGAGCAGCTTAGCCCCCATGATGGACATCACGATGCCTGCCACCGCCTCCTTCCGATCGCGCAGGCGCGCAATGGAGCGGGTCGCAGAGTAGTTGAAACCGTACTCCCCCACCACCGCCAGCCAGTTGGCAAAGCTCTGGGCAAAAGCTACCAGACCAAAACTGTGCGGCTCGAGTACCCGCGCCAGGTAAGGCAGCGAGATTAGGGGAAGCAGGTACGACAGAAACTGCACAGTATACAAAGCCGCCGCATTCTGTGCGATGCGGTTGCTGAATATTCGACGCATTCCCGATAAAGCCAAGCTACAAGCCCCCTGTCGACTGCCAATTCTTTGAGAACCTCAACATGCAATCTCAAGACTACGTGCTATTGAACCTCTGAGAAACTGATTTTTCATTCCTTAACGCCTGGAACGCATAGATTACGGCCCTAGTAGCGAGAACCACTCTTATCCCCAATACAGGTTGAGTGTAATCGAGGCTACACTTTGTGGACGCTCTGTACCAAATCGTACAAGCGGCTGGCCTGAACGCAATACGGCCCCAGTATGGATTTATGGGCGGCGCATACCAGCCGTCTGTGGAGACGGGCTGGTCGCGCCTGCCAGACGAGCAAACTCCTTTGGGTCCACTGCACGCGACTGGCCCATTTCGTAGGTGATAAGCTTACGCTTAACAAGATCAGCCAGATAGGCGTCCATGGTAATCATGCCGTATTGTCCGCCGGTCTGGATAACGCTTACCAGCTGGTGGCTCTTACCCTCGCGAATCAGCGCCCGCACGGCAGGGGTGGCAATCATGAGCTCATAGGCCAGCACCCGTCCTCCCCCAAAGGCCTTGGGGAGCAACTGCTGGGTCAAGACCGCCACCAGGTTATTGGAGAGCTGGACGCGCACCTGCTCTTGTTGGGCTTCAGGGAAAACGTCAATGATGCGGTCAATGGTCTCGGGAGCGCTGTTGGTGTGCAGGGTTCCGCAGACCAGGTGGCCGGTCTCAGCCGCCGTGATGGCCGCCGCTATGGTTTCGTAGTCGCGCATCTCCCCTACCAGAATCACATCGGGAGCCTGACGCAATACCGAGCGCAAGGCTTTGTGGAAGCCATGGGTATCGGAGCCGATTTCGCGCTGGTTGATGATGGAGGACTTGTGGCGGTGGAAAAACTCGATAGGGTCTTCGATGGTCACAATGTGGCAGCGCTTGCGCTCGTTGATGTAGTCGATCATGGAGGCCAGGGTGGTGGACTTGCCCGAGCCGGTAGGTCCGGTCACCAGGATCAGGCCGCGTGGGCTCATGGCGATGTCGGCCACATTTTTGGGCAGGCCCAGCTCCTCAAAGCTCTTGACGTTGGAGGGCACCACCCGTAAAACCCCGCCCACGCTGCCGCGCTGCAAGAAGACATTCACGCGAAAACGCCCTTTGCCCGGCAAGCTAAACGAGAAGTCGAGTTCCTTTTCCTCTTCAAAGACCCGCTGCTGCTTTTCGTCCATCAGCGCATAAGTTAGGCGACGGGTTTCCTGGGGGGTAAGGGGCTCATATTCGGTGGGGTGGAACTCACCGTCAATTTTGATCATGGGGGGTAGGCCAACAGTGATGACCAGGTCGCTCGAGCTTCGGTCTACGGCCAGGTTGAGCAAATCTACGATATCCGGTGCTTTGGTCATGTGTATCTCCAGTTGTCTCCCAGGATACGTCAATGTGGCCGGAAAGCATGTTCATCTACCGCCATGACTCGCTATCGACCCTTAGGGCTTTGGGCTAGGGAGAAAGGTTAGGCAGCAGATCAACAAAAGATTGCCTATTGCCCCTGCTCCCGGTCTGATTCCAGATTCGGTTAGTTCGTCATCACCCGGTGGCAAACCAACCCGACCAAAGCTTTCCGCTCAGCGGAGGGCGACACAGTTCTATTGCATGATATGGAACGCGATACCGCCCCTTGGAAGAGAGTCGTTTTCTACGCCGACCGTAGGGAGGGGTGACGCTTGTTTCGCCAACCTTAGGTAGGGGTGTGCTCTAGGATTCTAGTTGCCCCGCGCGCGGCGCAACCAAGCCTCTAAAGTCTTTGATTTCGATAATTGTCTTTTTGAATCCGGCGTAAGAAAGAAAAGCTGGAACATGTAGTTGAAAAGCTCAAGGAGGTCGAGCGCACCTACAAAGCCTGGGGCCGAGACCGCGAGGCCGATAAGCACCAGCCCTATGAGGACAAGCAAGACAAGGGCTACATCGGGGCCAAGGCCGTCAAACTCCAGGGACGGGCTGTACAGGCCAGGGGGTGCGTGGCCGAGCAAATTGTCGAACCAGAAGACACCTTGATTCTGGATGAGCCAACCTCCCACCAGGATTATCAGACTGTGGAGATGCTGGAGTGAATGCTCGAGGCATTTTGCGGAACGATGCTCTTCACCTTGCACGACCGTTATCTGGCCGAGCGGGTGGAAGACAGGCAGATCAAGCTGTAAGAATGGCTATTTTGCCCCCAAGTATCTGAAGTAACGTTCGCGGGTAATCATGCCGTGAATCGTGTCACCATCTGCCACAAACACGATCTGGTGCTGGCGGAAAAGGGAACCCAACTCGCTGGCGGCGGTCTCGCCTGGAACCACCGGGGCCTCATCCCAGGGCACCAGCGAGTCGGCAATGCCGATAACTCCAACTGGGTGTCCGGCCTCGAGCAGCACCGCGATGTTGCCCTCGAAGGATTGCAAGGCATTGATCACCGGCACCGGTCGGGCCAGCTTGCGGGCCGAAGTTGGGGCAAAAATTCCCGCCGAAAGTAACGTGGTAGTGGTCACTTTGACCGCTCGCTTGGCTATCCACAGCGATAGGGTAAAAACCAGAAGAAACGCTAAGCTTTCCACGATGCCAAAAACATTGAAACCCTCCCACCCAAACAAGCCCCGCTGTCCAAAGGCCAGATGCACAAGCCCGGAGACAATCAACCCCGCAATCAGGGCAGCCAGGTAGGCGATTAGGCCAGCAAGGCGCAGATCACGAACCGTTCGCATGCGAACTCCAGTTTACAGCAGAGCCGTAGGGAAGCGAGCCCACAGGGTCCTGGGAGTATCCTAAAGACTGCCAGGAAGCCAAGCATAAACCATCAATAACTTTCGGCAGGTGCAGAACGGGGATCGCCAGCCAATGGAAGCCCCTCAGAGTCTCTGCTGGTCCTATGCAGTCACTCTCCAGATGATGTAAGCATGCCATCTGATACCCAGCCCTCCCCCCGGGGTATGGCCATCGTAAATGGCCGCATTGGGCTACGACTTTGACAGTCTGACCCGTATCCTACTCACTCGCCTCGCCAAAGCCGGGTAGGACGTTTGTTCAGACGCGCTCCAGGTTCAGAGCACACCTCGGTGGTTTCCTCCTATTGACAGAGCTACGGGCATTTGGTACTCTCTTCTTTGCGTCGCCAAACGGTGAGGCGAGAATCTTGAAAGCACAGGTTAGGAAATAAATACGACCACAACGTGGTTTTTACCACGTCAAAACTTTTGAGCTTTATAGCTCGAACTCTTTGCCCAACCGGGCATATTTGGAGAGTTTGATCCTGGCTCAGGGTGAACGCTGGCG
>DAIUDO010000048.1:0-14768 GCA_036845585.1 Meiothermus sp.
ATTGTAAAGTATTATTACCAAACCATATATTTGTTTCAATCCTCACTCGAGCTTTCGCCCGAGTGCAACACACGCCTACTGGGAAGAGGAGGTACGGGATACCGTTTCAATCCTCACTCGAGCTTTCGCCCGAGTGCAACGGTAAGGATAGGTGATAGCAATGGAAAAGATTAAGGTTTCAATCCTCACTCGAGCTTTCGCCCGAGTGCAACGATTAGGATTTCTATGCGCACATCCACTAATCTGTTTCAATCCTCACTCGAGCTTTCGCCCGAGTGCAACAGCATAACGGTAAGGTTGTAGTTCCTATTTCTCTTGGTTTCAATCCTCACTCGAGCTTTCGCCCGAGTGCAACGGGGCCGATCTGCCAGGGGCGCAGGGTGGCCTCGAGGTTTCAATCCTCACTCGAGCTTTCGCCCGAGTGCAACGAGGCCCTGGCAGGATCCCTGGGGGTAAGCCTGTGTTTCAATCCTCACTCGAGCTTTCGCCCGAGTGCAACCCGCTGGGCTGCCAGCAACCGGGCCGCACTGCGAAAGTTTCAATCCTCACTCGAGCTTTCGCCCGAGTGCAACGATTTCGAGGCAGTTGCCGTTCACGCTGATCTCGGGTTTCAATCCTCACTCGAGCTTTCGCCCGAGTGCAACGAGAGCTACTTCGGGAAAGACTATTGCGTCGTTCTCGTTTCAATCCTCACTCGAGCTTTCGCCCGAGTGCAACCCAGGGCGCTGAAGTAATCGGCGCTGAAGCGGAGGAGTTTCAATCCTCACTCGAGCTTTCGCCCGAGTGCAACGCACCTATTTCCTTTTTCCTTTTTAGCCATGTATGCGTTTCAATCCTCACTCGAGCTTTCGCCCGAGTGCAACAGTCTGGCGGCGGTCGGCGTTGGGGGTGATGGTGGTTTCAATCCTCACTCGAGCTTTCGCCCGAGTGCAACGCCGCCGGGCAGCCTGGAGGGTGCGGGGGGCCTGGGAGTTTCAATCCTCACTCGAGCTTTCGCCCGAGTGCAACTCACCTACGGCCTCTGCCGCGAACTGGGCTTCTGCGTTTCAATCCTCACTCGAGCTTTCGCCCGAGTGCAACAAAGCGTTTTAGAAAAGCGTTCTTGTGCTCCTTGTTTCAATCCTCACTCGAGCTTTCGCCCGAGTGCAACAAATGGACCCGTCAACGAGCTAATCTTCGCCGCCATGTTTCAATCCTCACTCGAGCTTTCGCCCGAGTGCAACCCCCTTCGAGAAGCTCCTCAAGGCGGGGGGCTCCGTGTTTCAATCCTCACTCGAGCTTTCGCCCGAGTGCAACCCACCCTAGCACTAAGGAAAAAGCGGAAGGCCAAGGTTTCAATCCTCACTCGAGCTTTCGCCCGAGTGCAACGGGGGCCACTGCGCTCCCCGAGGGGGCTACAATCGTTTCAATCCTCACTCGAGCTTTCGCCCGAGTGCAACCCTTGAGGCTGTTGCCGAGCAGCACCACAAGCCCGTCGTTTCAATCCTCACTCGAGCTTTCGCCCGAGTGCAACGTGGTTGCAAGCCACGACCCCGCCTACCACGTTGGGGTTTCAATCCTCACTCGAGCTTTCGCCCGAGTGCAACTGATTGTTGCGTTGCCTGCTACATTCCAGGGCAACAGGTTTCAATCCTCACTCGAGCTTTCGCCCGAGTGCAACAATACTGGGTCAACCTGCCGGTGGATGCCACCGTTTCAATCCTCACTCGAGCTTTCGCCCGAGTGCAACCGCGAGCTGCTAACCCTGGCTCGCGCTCTAAACTAGTTTCAATCCTCACTCGAGCTTTCGCCCGAGTGCAACCACCTGACCAAAAGAAAACCTGCTAAGGTGAGGTGTTTCAATCCTCACTCGAGCTTTCGCCCGAGTGCAACACGCTCTCCATCAGCCGCTTTGCCGGAACCTTCAGTTTCAATCCTCACTCGAGCTTTCGCCCGAGTGCAACCATTGGGGGTGGAGGAAATGATATGAGCAAGTACCTGGTTTCAATCCTCACTCGAGCTTTCGCCCGAGTGCAACGGCCTCATTCTAGCGTGCGTGCAGGACGGGGCTCAAGAGGCCGTTTGCGCGAACCCCCCAAAAAAAGCTTCCGACGCAGGGTGGGGGAAGGTGGAGGGAAAGCGGGTTTTCAATGTCCCCTAGCCAGTTTCTCGGCTTGCGCGAACCCCCCTGGGTTTTGGCACTTGCTTGGGGTTCGCGCAAAGCAAGTGCCAGGGTGGCTTAGACCACCAGTGGATCGTCAAAATCAGTGTACCTGTCCTGACCGTGCACGCGCAAACAACGCTCGCGACCACCGGGCAGGGTGTAGATGCGCAGGCTGTCTTTGTCCGGGTCGATCACTTTGAGCAGCTTGGCCTCCATGTCTTCTAGCTGGGCCCGCGAGACGCGGCACTCGAAGACCGACATCTGCACCCGCTGACCGAAGTTTTTGCAAATCTTGGCAACACGGGCCAGGCGCGCCTGACCGTCTGCGGAGGTCACGTTTACGTCGTAGGTAACCAGAATATCCAGCCGTTCCATGCCTATCGCCCCACAAAAGGTAAGTACTGCGGAAGGTCGCCCCGCAAATAGCGGGCCAGCAAGCGGGCCTGAATGTGCGGCAGCAGCCCCACCGGTACAGGCTCTTTGAATAGCGGATGCTGTACGGTCTCCAGGCGGCGCGTCTGGAAGGCCACAATTACTGCCTTTCGGCCCTCCTCGTTCAGCAAAACGGCCCCACCGGGACGTACTTCAAAGTGCTCGGGGGCTAGCTGCTTGCGATTCAGAAGCGACAGGGCCAGCCGGTCGGCCCACCAGGCCCGGAACTCTTCCAGCAGGTCGAGTGCCAGCGCATGGCGTCCAGGGCGAAGGGCGTGCAAGAAACCGGCCTGGGGGTCGAGCCCCACCCCCTCGAGCGCCGCGGTGCACTGGGTGGTGAGCAGGGCATACACGAAGCTGAGCAGGGCGTTCACCGGGTCGCGCGGGGGGCGTTTGTTGCGGCCATCGAAGCGGAACTCACCCGAGAGCAAAAGGTCGCCAAAGGCCGCAAAGTAGGCGCTGGCCGCGCCGCCCTCGAGGCCCCGCACCTCGTCCAACGAGCGGGCTTGCGGAAGCTGGCGCAGCGCGGCTTCGTGCTCGTAGAGGGCCAGGGCCAGGGCCTCGGTTTCGCCGCGCTCCCGCACCGCCCGTTGCAACACCAGGCGGGCGTTTTTGAGCTTGCCCTCTACAAAGCGCTGGGCCAGGTAGAGGCTGCTCGAGGGGTTGTCCAGCGCGCGGTACTGGGCCTGCCGCAGCAGCACATTGCCCGAAACCGGGCCCGCGAGCCGCCCCTGGAAGCGGCCCGACTCGCTAAACCAGGCCACCTCGAGGCCGTCCTGGGCGCAGCGGTGCAGCAGGTAAGGCGAAACCAACACGTTGCCAAACAGCGCCAGCCCCCCTAGGTGGTGCAGGGGTACGTTGCGCAGGGTTACGTCTTCGTGCTCAATGCGCAGGGTGTCGCCCTCGAGGCGCAAATACACGCCCTGGGTTTGTATGTAAAGGGTGTTCAGTACTTCGCTGTTCATGATGTTTGTCGGGCTTGCCAGGCCCGCAGGGCCTGCGGCAGCTCAGGCATGCAGACCCCCAGAAGGGAGCAGTGTTTGCAGCGTTCGTCGGCAGCGGGTGGGGGCAGGTGCTCTTGCTGCAACAGCTTGCGCAATGCGCTGATGGTGGCGAGGGTGGCCGCGCGCAGCTCGGGGGTAAACTGCACCACCCGGCGGCGCTGGCTCGATTTGCTGAACAGCGCCCCCTCCATCACGCTCTGGCCGAACATCTCTTCCAGGCACAGAGCCTGGGCGCAAAGCTGCACCTCGGCGGCTTTGCGGGCCAGCTCGCGGGGCCAGCGCTTGCTTACCTTGTACTCCACCGGGTAGGGCACGCCCTCCACAAACTCCACCACATCGGCCCGGCCCGTAAGCCCCAGCCGCTCCGACCACAAGGGCAGAGCCCGCTCCACCCAGACCCCCTCGCGCAGCAAGCCCTGCGGAATGTCTACGTTCTCGTGGGCGCGCGTACCGCGCAGGGTGAACTCGTTGTCCTCCCACTCGCCCTCGAGCAGAATCAGGGCCGCCCGGCGGGGGCAGTAGGTGTACTGGGCCAGGGCGCTTAGGGGTAGGGGCTCCTGGGGCTGGGAGGGCGCTGGAACTATTTCTGGGAATATATCATCCAGTTCATCCATAAAATCCCCCTCAAACACGCTGACCTGCCGGGTTGCCTAGCCTTCCCAGGGTTCAAAGTCGTCTTCGGAATAGTTACTCCAGTAAAAGCCTTCCCGACACATCTTGTCGTACTCGGGGCCGTGGCGGGTCAGGGCAAACACATAAAGCTTGCCGTCTTTCTCGACATAAAAAAGCCGCTCGTCCACCTGGCCTTTGGGATAGCCCAGGGCATCGCCTCTGCCGCTTTTGAATTCGCTGAGGGCTGCGCGGTTGGGTAAGCGCAGACGCTGTAGTAGCTTGTGGTAGCGCTCCTGGGTGGCGGGTTCAAACTTTTCAAGTTCTCGCCGGACCAGTCTGTAAAGGTAGATGGGCACACCCTGGGCTTGCTCGAGCTCATTCTTGAAGGCTTCCAGGTAAGCTTCGCCCAGTGGCGACAGGCCAAGGTATACCTGTCCCTCAAACTCAAACTCCTCGAGAAGCACCTGGGCCTCTTCGGGGAGCAAAGCGGCTCTGGACTCTGCCTCCACTTTAGGCCGCAGCCCAGCTTCTCCCGCACTCAGCCAATCGAAAAAATCGGCGTACCAGACAAAAAGGCTGCTATCCCAGCCGATGGGTGTAGGTGGGAGGATGGCAATTTCCTTGAACTGTTCGTGAATGTAGCAGACTGGAACCTTGAAGGCCAACCCCAGAACTGTGGCGTAGGAGATTTCAGCCTTGAAGCCTCCTGTGGCGTTGATGATAACCTCCCTTTGTCTTTTGGCTGCTTTGCGAATCTCTCCGGCCAGGGTGCGAACGAAGTTTTTCAGGCCAAAGTCCACAAAGCCCTTTGCCTCGTAAGCCAGGCCCCCTATCTCAACCAATCCACAGGGTACGTTGGCTTGCAGGAAATATTGCTGCAGCAAATGCGCTGCCTTACGGCCTTCCTCGGTGGCACTATACAACAAGATGATCTCGTCTCCAGCCTGCAAAATGCGCGAAAGGGAGTTGGTCTCAGCACAGGCCTTTTTGGGATCCGCCTGCAGGTAGTTCAGAATGTCCTGATCAGTAGGATTATCCTTGATAGCTTTCTTAGCGTTCGTAAGCAGGCTGGTGCCTACGGTGGTGAGGATGACGGTGCTCACGTATGCTCTCCCAATAACTGCTCTATTTCGGCGTGCTGGGGGTTTTTGCTGGGGTTCCACACCCTCCACTCTTGCAGGTGCTTACGGATGGCCTCGAGGGTGGGCTTGCGCAAAGGGGCGGGCTGATCGCGCAGCTCCTGGAGGAAGAAATTCAGCTCGCCGCGCTCGTTGTTGGGCTTGATTTTTTCGATTCGGGCTTTGTAACCCTGGTACAGTTCCTCGCCCAGCTCGGCCTGGCTTTTGGGCTTGGGGGGCAGCTTGACCTCGAAATACCCATAGCCCGCGTTGGTCTTGCCCCCCAGGCCCAGGTGCTCCAGCCCCCATCGCAAGATTTCCGCTGCGGTGTACAGCCAGTCCGTGGCGTTGTCCGAGGAACTCGAGAGCGCCAGGCAAAACTTGGTTCCCGGCTTCACGCTCAGAAAACCCACCGGGTTGGGGTCGTCGAAGTCGGTGGGCCAGCGCTGGCCGCCGCTGTAGTAGTCTGGGTGGTGCACGGTGATGACGTCTTTCTGGAAGGGCTGACGGCTGCTGGGGTCTAGCCAGCCGTCCCAGTAGACCAGGTGCGCGGCCTTCTGGGTTGTGCCGAGCAGAATCTCTTGCTGGTGCTCGTCCAGGCCGTAGTGCCGCGCGGCCCGAGCCATCAGGCCCTTGAGGGCGCTGCCCGGAAGGTAGGGCGTGCCGTAGGTGTGGTGAATGCTCAGGCCGTTTTCAATCGGGCTGGCGTTGCCCAGGCCGATAGCCAGGGGGGTGCGGGTGGTGGCCTCGAGGAAAACCGCGCCGCTCAGGGCCGCTTTCCAGCGCTCAAAGGCGCTTTTGTAAACCTCTGCAATGGGCCTGGCAGCAATTGCGTCCAGCAGCGCTCGAGCCGCCTGCTTGCTGGCATCGTGCTCCTTGAGGTATCTGTACAGCGCCAGCCCGGCATGATTGGGGGGCTCGAGCAGAAGCCTAGCGGCCCTCATCGTCGCCTCCTGTCTCGACCTTCAGGACGCTTTTGGCAAAGCGCTTGAAGTAGACCCAGGCCTCCAGCACCCGCCGGGTGTGGTGCATGTAGACCGTGGTGGGGGCCTGATGCAAATGCGCCAGCAGGTCGCCCTCTACCTCGAGGATGGCCCCGAGGTGCTCGAGCAGCTTCTGGTGGGCCCGGGCCCGCGGGCCTTCGCCGCTGGCCTTGTCGGCGCTAAAGGCCACCGCCTGGCAAAGCCCGCTTTGCAGCACCATCACCGGGAAGCTGTGGCACAGGCCGCCGTAGATTCGCTTGAGCTCGGGGTCGGCCTGCTCCAGGCTGCTCACCAGCTCCAGGGCCCGCTTCATATCCTTCTGGTTGCGGGTTTGGGGCATGGCTACACACCCCCCAGCACCCGCAGCAAGCCACGCCCCACGCTGGCCTCGCCCCCTATCTGCAGGTAGGGGCGCCGGTGCAGCTCGGCGAAGTGTGCTGCGTCTTTGGCGAGGGCAAAGCTCGAGAAAACGGCCTCGGCGGGGATGGCCTCCTCATACCACAAAGCCCCGCTGGCGACGGTTTTACTTGCGCTCTCGAGGCGCACCCGTGCGATGACCTCGAGGCCGGTCTGGCAAAAGTAGCTAAACACATCGTTGCTCACCAGGGCCAGGCGCTCCATCAGGTCTGGCTCCTCTTTTCCAAACAACAGCCCGCTGATGGCCTTAGCCAGCGCTTCAGAGGAGCCTTTTACCTTCAGGTCGATGTCTTCCAGAATCACCTGGTTGTTGTACTGGATGGCGCTCCCGGCCAGGGCTTCCTCACCGGTGATGCTTGGTTGGGGCAGTTTCAGCGATAGGCCCAGGGCTTCGGCATCGCGCTGCCAGCGCTGGAGCACCAGCGGGCAGGTGATGAGCGCGAAGGTTCCAGCATAAGAACGCACCGGCAGCAGCAGCAGACGGGCATCGGTGAGGGTAAGCTCGCCCATCTGCTCCAACGAACCAAAGATCTTATTGGCCGCCTCATCCGCGCGCCCATCGCGCAGCACCCCCTTGAGGCTGCTGGCGGGAATCAGCGGAAAGCCTGTGGCTGCTTCGCGGGCCACCGGCAGGTCAATCACCGAGCCCGAAACCTGCCCGGTACCGGGATGCACCGGGGTCAGGGCCTGTAAGAAAAACGCCTTAGTCTGCATAACTTCCCACCCCCCACAGGGCAAGGCCAAAACCGTCCTTGCGGTCTTGCTCGTTGTCCGAGACCGGGCGCAACCAGCTTTCCAGCACCGCGCTGGGATCGCCCTCCAGCAGCTCGAAGAAGTAGACGCTGCCCGCGGGCACCATCCAGCGCACCGGCTTGGGTCGGTTGTTGCGCAGGCTCCAGCCCGAGACCGGCTCCCGCCGCCCCACCGCTGCGGCCACCAGCCGCAGCCTGACCTTGGCCAGCCCCCGGGGCAGGTGCTGTTCACCCGGCTTTTTCAACCACCCGGGCTTCCAGCCGTCTTCGAACAGGGCCGGCGTGGCTAAAACCATGCGGATTAGCTGGCCCTTGGCAAGCCCGGCAAAGGCTTTCTGGATACTTTCGGGGCAGTCCCACCAGTAGCGCGAAAGCTCCTCGCGCACCCGCAGCGCCACCGGTCGCGACTCGCCGCCCAGGAACCCCAGTAGCTGGGGGGTGTGCCCCTCAGGGAGGGAGGCCCGGGCCCGCAGGGTATAGGGGATGTACCGCCCATTCTGCACCTGCTCGAGGGCGCGGTAGCTCACGCTAAAGAGCTGACCTTCCTGGGCCTTGCCCTTGGATGGATCCATCGCCACATGGATGCGCTGTTCGGCGGGCGGGCCCGCCACCCGCTCGGGCAGCACAGTTTCCCCTAGCAGCCAGCGTTTCATATCGCCCTGCCGCCAGAGGGTATAGCCGGGCTGGGGTTTGACATCCTCGCTCACCCGCAGCGGCATCAGACCTTCCGGCAGGTTGCACCCACCCACGGGCTGGAAGGGTTGCAGGCGCATGACCCTATCCTGGTGGTCTTTTCGGTAGACAAGGGCATCGCGCGGGGCAGGCAGGATAATTTCCTCACCACAGGCCAGCAAAGGGCCATAAATGGGCAAACCATGAAGGTTTTGTAGATACTGGTAATCGCTCCAATTGGCCTTCTGGGCAAAACCGACCTGGGCGCGCACAAAACCGGCCACCGTGCTGGGTAAGGGCAGGGGCAGGCTTTGCGCGGCCGTCTCGGTTCCATCGGCGGCACTGAAGGGCCTTCCATCGCGCCAAAACTGGGGGGTGAGGGCTTGAATTTCCAGAACACGTTCAGGCACGGCCAACCTCCGTTTGGTTTTCGGTTTTTACACCGCTTAGAAAACGAGCAACAACCAGCTCTTTGGCGTAATCGAGCAAATCCTGGCGGGATTCGAACAGGGGCAGCTTCAGGCCCTTGCGCTCCTTACGCCCCAGGATGCGCTCGGCCTCGGCTTGCAGGTAGGCCACGTTCATATCGTCCTGCCACTCCCGGGCCAGCTCGAGCAGCTCGTAGGCCAGGCCCTGGGTGAGATCGCCCTGCTCGAACGACTGCAGTAGCTCACGCCAGCGCAGCCTGTCCCAGGGGCGCACCACGGTAATGGGTGCTCCACCTCGAGTGTGCAGGGCCACCGCCAGGGCGTTACGCCCCCCATCCTTGGCCGCTTTTTCGGCGTCTCGAGCCCACTGCAAAGACTGGGAGAGCGGTTCACGGTAGTGCACCACCGCTATCCCTGCCGAGAGGGTGCCGCGCACCCGGTGACGGAAGCTCTCGGAGAGTTCTTGCCCGCAGGCAATGGCCCGGTTCACCGGCAAAAAGGCCAGCACATCGTCGCCGCCGGAGTAGACCATAAAGCCGTGGTGCTTCCCAACAATCCTCTGGGCTTCGTGGGCGAAGTCGTCGAGTGTTTTGGAAAGTGCGCGGTGGGCTTCGGGGTTATCTTGCCGGCTAATCAGCTCGCCCATGCGGTCGCCGTCGGCCACCAGGATGGCGAAGTAGGGCTGGGGTTCTGTGATGTGGTCGTCGTCCTCGCCCCAGCGGTCTTCGGGCTGGACTTTGGGGTTTTGGGCCCGGCGGGCCATGGTGCGGGTGTCCACCACTGTCTGGTACATGCTCACGCCATAGCAGCGCTTGAGCAGCGAGATGGCGTCGAGGTGCTCGGTGGGCTTGATGCGCAGGGGGCGGTGGGCGCCGTCGGGCAGACGAAGGGTGGCCTCACCCCACATGCGGGGATCAATCACCGCTGCGCGGGAGGGGTCGAGGGGCGATTTGGGTATACCCTCGTCGTTTTGCTGGGTGGGGGCAAACTCGCGCAGGGCCTTGCGTCCGGCCAGCAGACGCTCCACGCTCTGCCGGGCCTGGGGGTAGTTGTTTTCCAGCGGAACCCAGGCCGCGTAGAACTCGAGGAAGCTTTCAAGCTGAAGCTGCGCCCTGCCCTGGTCAATTTGCTTCCGGTATCGCTCCGGGAGGCCGTCCATGGCTTCCTGCCAAAGCTGCTTTAGCTTTTCCTGAGCGGCTTTGCGGGCCCCCTCGGCCAACTGCTGAGGGTCGTCGGTCACCTCGGCCAGAATTTTGTTGGCCCCATCGGCTTCCTGGTCAGATGGGAAGATGAGCCCGGCGTTTTGCTCGGCCAGATACCGGGCCACCACCCGGCTTAGTTCCTGCAAAATCTGCGAACCGGCGTAGAGGTCGGCGGTGCGCCGGGCCGCGGCGATGAAGTCCTGTACGGGGCCGATGGAGATAGAGAGCAGGTGGGTCACAGGGGCACCTCCTGGGTAAAACCCTGCATATGGGCCGCTTTGCGAACGGCCTCGAGGGGATTGTCGGCCTCGAGCGCCTCCAGCACGGGGTCGGCGTCGGGGATATAAAGTGCAAGCTCCTGGCCGCCAATTTTGATGCGCTCGGGCGGTGGGGCCTTGAGCAACACCACCGCGGGCCGCACACTGCCATCGGCAAAGGCAATGGGTTTCAGGATGATGGGCGAGGCCATGCGCTTACCCTGGGCGTGCTGGGCCTCGAGGGTACCGCTAAAGCTATTCCCCAGTCGCTGGTAGACGATGGGCAGGCCCAGGTACGGCTTCGCCAGCGCGATCTGCGCCTGGTTGGGCCTCAGGGCCAGCAGGGTTTTATGGTCGCGCCACCTGCCCCCGGCCATGGGTGTGTACGCCATGGTTTCGCCCGTCTGGGGGTCTTTTACGAAGTGCCCTTTGCGCAAACGCGCCCAGAACTGGCCCAGCTCACGCCAGGCCGAATGGCCCTTGTAGGGGTCGGTGTTGCTGGGCTTGCGGGGCTGACCCAGACAAATTACCGCACCGGCAAGCGTGGTGTGCGGGGGGTTCTCTGCAGGCTGCTGCTGGGCGAACCAGGCCTTGAGCTGCTCGGGGTTGGCCGGTAGCCAGTTTTGCAGGTCGTTCACGGCCTCGAGCGCTCCCACCCCCCGCCTGGTGCGAGCACCTATGCCGCCGAAAGCAATCCAGGCCCGGAGGGCACGGCGCAGGTGCTCCTTTTCGGGGTCGGGCAGGTTGGGGGTGAGCTCGAGGGTAAACTCCACCCACCGGAGCCCGCTGGCCTCCTCGAGGCCCTCGCTTCTATTCGGATTAAAAGGGTGCAGAAAGAAGCGCTCCATCGGCCCGGTTCTGGCGGTGCCCTTGTCCCCAACCAGATCCGAAGGCTTGACGGCATCCCCCGTTTTCTGCTCGAGCACACGCAGCGCCACCTTCCCATACCGCTGGGCGCTGCCCCAGATCGCCTCTTCAGCTTTGAACAGCTCCCCTGGGGTGGCATACTGCGCCCCTGCCGTAGCCCGCCACCAGAAACGCAGGTGGCCGCGCACGCTGGCTGCCCGCACCGGGTGCTCAGGGTCTACCTGACGCGGTGTGGCGCTGCTGCCGAACAGGGGGGTGATGGTGCGCAGCCTAAGCGTCCAGGTTTCCAGGGCCGGCGCTTTGAGCTGTGGGGGTGGAATCGGAACCGTCCTGGGCATGGCTAGACTCCCATCCAGGCATCAAACCTGGCCTCGTCCCACTCGGAAAGCTCGAGCATCCGCACCCCTTTGGGCAGTTGGGCGGGGTCGGCGGTAATCCGGTAATCGGTAAAGCTGCGCGGGGGCCTGCCCTCGTCCAGCCGCTCCACCGAGACCACCTGCCCCAGCTCGAGCAGCCGGTGTGCAGGCGCACAGCCCAGCCGGGCCTGGCGCCGGTTCTGCTCGGCGTTATTGGGGTCGCCGTTGCCCACATGTTTGAACAGGTACAGGCGGCGGGTGGCCATATGGCCCTTGCTGGCGCTGCGGTCGTGCTCGAACATGTTCATCAGGGCTTCCACCAGCAGCTTGAGGTCGGCCTCGCTGAAGCCGGTTTGCTCGGCCAGGTGCGCGCTGATGAAACCTTTAGCCATATATAGCCCGTAGGACACCTGGCTTTTGCGCCCCATGGTGCGCAGCTTGTCCTCGGGCTGCTCGGCCTCCCAGCGCAGATAGTCTTCCAGGGTTTTGGCGTTTTTAACATCCTCGGCCACCGCCCCACGGGTAATGCTGAACTCCGCCGGAAAGATGGGGTCGAGGCTCCGGGCGAAGGTGATCTGCACCGGCCCTCGCACCTGGCCGGCGTTGGCCCCGGTGCTCATCACCGCGCCAAAGGTGCGCACGTCGAAGAACTGCTCACACATCCAGCGCCGCGCGGCCTCTACTTTGTCTTTGGTCTTGCTTCCGGTAAAGCCACCCTGGCTTTTTACGTGGGCCTCGAAGATGGGGCGGTTCAGGTTGGTGCTGTGCTGCACGAAGATGCTGGCCCCAGCGATCTGGGCATAGTTGCGAACGCGCCGCTTCAGGGCCACGTCGCTCACCAGACCGTGGCCGTCCTCGGGGTCGATGCGCGGGGCGTTGCCACTGTCGGGGTCGCCGTTGGGGTTGCCGTCCTTAACGTCAAAAAACAGCAGGAACTCGTAGCGGTTTTGGATGGGCTGGGACATCTAGGGCCTCCTTATTCCTGGGTTTCAATACCCACTCGATCTTTTGCCTGAGTGCACCGCTAGGGTGCTGAAGGGGCTTGGGTTTGGGGGGTTTCCTTCTTGCGGCTGGCGGCCATCTGCTGGTAGTAGCCCAGGGCAAACAGGCTCTGCTCTTCCAGGCTCAGGGTGCGCGGCAGGTTTTTGCCCAGGGCTTTCCAGACCTCGGCGAGCTGGGTGTTGAACCAGTAGGCCAGGCCCGGTGCGTCTTTAGCCATCTTGGCCAGGTGGTGCTGCGAGAGCCGGGTCAGCCGACCCAGCACCAGCGAGGGGGTGCTGGAGGCAGCCCCGTAGTAGCGCTGGATCACCCCGGCGTTGATCTCGGACTCGCTGGCGGCCTCCTGAATCTGGGCCAGGAGGCACATCAAACGGCCACAGTGGTAGGCCGGGCTGGGGTGGCTTAGGTCGAGTTCTGCGCTCATCCGGTAACCTCCTTTGCGGTTGTGGTAGGCCTTCAGAAGCCCCATGCGGGCGTAGATGCGCCCCAGGGCAGCGGCGTCGGGTTTCTGAGCCTTCAAGGCTTCAGTAAAAGCCCCGGTCATCACCTCGGCGGTGTGGGTCTCCATGATTTTGGCGACCGCTGCGTAGGGGATGGGCAGGCGGGGGTTGAGGGCGGCCCGCCAGAGGGGGGTTTGGAGCTGTTTGATGGGTTTGAGGTAGTCGTCGAAGTTTTGCTCGGGGGTCTTGGGCCGCTGGAGGCTGAGGAAGAGCCGGTTGAGGCCCGGCAGGCTGGCCGGCCCCTGGCCGTCGCGCCGCACGATGGCGAGGTCGGTGAACCAGGCCTCCACTGCGGCGACAAAGTCCTCGAGCTGCCCCATCTGCCAGTCGCGCAACATCACCCGGCCCGAGGCTGGGCTCATGGCGGCAGCAAAAAAGCGGGCGCTGCGGAGTTCGGGCGGGGCCTGGCCAGTTCGGAGGGCCTGCAAAACCTGGTGGGCGCGCTCGAGGGCCTGTAGCTCCTGGGCCTCGTCTGTTACAGGCGCGAAGAGGTCTTTGAAGAAGTCGTCTTCTTTTGGAATTTCCCGATCGTACCAGACCACCACCTTCATCTCGCCCAGGGTCTCGGCTTTCTCCAGCAAAGCATCCAGCCCGGCCCGGTAGGCATTGGCGGCCTGCTCCTCCACCGCGGCGTTCTCCCCCTGCGAGAGACCATAGGACTCGAAAGCCTCCTTGTCGTAGGTGACCAGGGCGTGCCCGAAGGCGCTCCCGCCCAGCCTGGTCACCTTGGGGTGGGTGGAGGCCGGGGTTACCAGCGCACCGCTGGCAAACGAGGGCATGCGCCCCTCCGCGTCTGGCTTGGGAAAAGCCTGGGCCCTGAAGCGCCGCCACCAGTCACGCCAGTCGGGAAAGTCCAGCACGCACTGGCCCTGAAGCCAAAAGGAGACTTTGTCGGTGGGTTTGAGCTTTTCGGCCCCTTTTTTCTGGGTCTGGGCCTCGAGCTTCTGCAAAATTAGCTGCATCTGCGCTGGGTCGGACAGGGCCTGGGCAATGGGCTTTAGAAGCGGTACGTCGTTGGCGGCAAGCTGAATCAGCAGGCGGAAGGTGGCCTGTTTTTGCAGGTTCTTGGCGTGCTCATCGGGCCTCTTAACCTGGCCGTTAGCGTCCCGCTCGGCCAGGCCAAACACCACCGCGCAGGTATCGGCCAGAAAGTGGGCGGCCTGCTCCACCGGGTGTCCCTGGCCCCGCAGGTAGCCGGGAAGGCTCATCATATCGGGCTGGGAAAGGTCGGGCGCGGTTTTGGCCTGGTTTTCCAGCGGAATCAGCTCGGTGAAGGCCCCCTGCGGGCTTACCCCCACCAGCCAGCGGATTTCTTTGGTGGTAAAGCCCGGCTCGGCCAGCAACCCTTTCTGCTGGGTGTACGAGACCAACTGCGAAAGCATCATCCACCCCCTTTGCGAACCTGTGGGCTTTCGTAGGGGGGCACCTCGAGCACCCCCTGCACCACCTCGGCCTCGAACAGGCTGATGCTCGGTTTCTCGCCGCGGTCGGTGCGCAGCGGGCGACCTGGGTGCGAGAGGTCGAAGACGTCGTAGAGCATCCAGCCGATTTTTTCGTTGTAGGGTACCGGGGCGGCCCCTTCATCCTCGACCAGCCGGAAATAGCCGGTAAACTCGCGGCAGCCCAGGTAGGGCTGGTAGATGCACTGGCCGGCCCGGGCCCGCCTTTGAAAACTCTGCTCGATTTTTTGCCGCAAAGCGGGGTCTTCGCGGTAGAGCACGGCCTGGGCGGTCAGGCGGTAGCGCACGTTTTTAAGGGCCATGGTCTGGCGCTGGGTGCGGCCCTTGGTGTCCTGGCCGGTATCATCCTTGGTGGCGTCGGCGTACAGGGGCTCAAAGCTGCCGGGGTCTTTCATCCAGGCCTGGATGTTGCGCACGCTGGCCTTCTCCTTGACCTCGTTGCGCATCAGGCTGATGTAGCGCACCGGGCTCAGCACCTCGATGCGGCGCACCTGCCAGTACATCAGGGGCGTTTTATGCTGGGGGTCGAAGTCGAGGTAAATGGCATCGAAGATACCCCGCGCCGC
>DAIUDO010000049.1:0-13891 GCA_036845585.1 Meiothermus sp.
TGTTGCAGATCCGCAAGGCCATGATGCCCCTCAACCCCTTTGAGGCCAGCAGCGGCGAACAGGTGATCAAACAGCTCCCCCCCAGCAAGCCGGAGGTCTTCACCCGGTGGGTCGAGCGCCTGATAGAGGAAACCGCCCCCCTCAAGGTCTATACCGACACCAAGGGAAGCTGGTCCAAGATCGTGCTGTTCAAGGCCAACCACGAGATCCTACCCCCGGAGGTCGTCGAAGCGGGCTACGTCAAGGTCAAGGAGGCCGCGGACACCCAGGAGGTGGCCATCACCGGCAAGGGGCTCAAGCTGCTGGGCAGCCGCCATGTGACCCAGCTCAACGCGCTCAACAAGAACCGCAGCAGCCTCGAGGCCATCCGCAACCGGGGATTGCTGGGCTTCACCAACGAACCCGTGCCCGGAGGGGCCCTGGCGGTGGTGGATCTGCCCTCGCAGACCGTCTACATCCACGCCAGCCAGCAGGCCCACTTTGAGGGCTTGCAACCCACCGACCACCTCCCCAGCGAGCTTGCCAAAAAGTACCAGCCCCACGAATGGCTCATACTCAAGGGAGGATTGTTCATGTACGGCCTCATCAGCCTCAAGGAAACCGGCCAGGCCTACGCCCGGGTGCGCGACCAATGGAGGCAAAAAATCGCATGAAAGCCGTTGTCCTGACCCTTTTCCTGGCATTGCTGGGCGCATGGGCCGCCCCCTGGGAGACCCACATCGCCAACGCCCGCGCGGAAATCCTGGTGCAGAGCGAGGCCCTGACCAACGCCACCCTGGCCAAGGCCCTGCATGAGGCGGTGACCCGGCGGGGCGTTCCGGTCTATATCCTGCACGGGGCGGAGACCGCGGAAAGCCCCTATGTCTATCTGGGCGGCCTGCAACTGGCCGGGGCCCGGGTTCGCCTCATGGCCCGGCTGCCCCAGGGCACCACCGTGCTGGTAGACCAACGGGTGGCCATCAACCTGGCCCGCGGACAGGTCAGCACCACCGGGGTCGCCGGCCTGCGCCAGCGCTATGTGGATCTGTACCGGCAGGCCAAACCCTGGAGCTACAAGGCCAAGGTGCCGCCGCAGTACACCGAGCTGGAGAAGCACCCCATCAACGACCTGATCGCCCTCAACGACCGGGAGGTGCAGAACCAGATCAACCTGACCAAGAACCTGCCCGCGCTACGAAGGTAGCCTATCCCGGCAGGCATCGGGCGCAGCACAGCTATAGAGCACCAGGGTGACCCTATCGGTCACCCAGCCTTTTGTATCGGGGATTTCAAAGCTGGGCAGGGGCACATCCTGCACCGTGCCGCACCGTTCACATACCAGGTGGGCATGGGCGGGATAGCCCAGCCCAAAGTAGGTATGCACCCCCACCGTGATGCCGGAGACCAGCCCTTGCTGGATGGCCCATTTCAGGATGCGGTAAAAGGTGGCGCTGCTCCAGCCAGAGGCCCGCCACAGCGTGGAGGCGGTGGCATGGCCGTGCTGGTCAATCAGCTTCAGAAGGTGCAACAAGCGGTGCAACCGCTCGTCTTGCAGGGTGTTGGCTGCTGCGATGGTTTGTTGTAGGTTCCCTACCTGCACGCCCGCATTATAAAAGCGTAAACTTTTCATGACAACTTTTTTCGTGGTAGAATCCCGGCATGATGACGCGACGCACCGCCATCCACATCCTGGTCGCCGGCGCCGTGGGCGCCCTGGCCCAGTCCGGCAGCCAGCGCCCCCCCCAGGTGGACTATTACGAGGAGCGGCTGAAGAGCGAGGCGGAAAACCTCAACAAGATCCGCCAGATACTTCAGGATCCCGCCGTGGATCCCGCGCTCAAAGGCAAGCTCATCAACGGGCTGGTGGAGCAGGAGAAGGGTAGCCTGACCACCTACCAGGAGTACGAGGCCTTCCTCAAGACCCAGATCCGGGTGCTCAAGGGGCTGCCGGCGGATCGCCAGATCCCCGAGGTGCAGGGCCACATCGCCTGGATGGAGCGCCGTCTGCCCCAGGTGCAGGCCGAGCGCCGCCGCCTCGAGGCCCTCTACGGCGGCTGGGTCAGCAACAACGACTGGGTGCGCAGCAGCGCCTTCGGCTGGGTGGCCATCACCGCCAAGGAAATCGGCGAGCCCGCCTTGCAGGCCCTGATGCTGGTGCTCAACAAGCCTCTAGGCGCCGGGGGGCAGGAGTTCCTGCTGGCCCGGCAGGCGGCCAACACCGCCAGCCTGCCCCCGAAGCAGAAGCTGCGCAGCCTGCCGTTCGTCCGGGTGGAGAGCGGCCCGGAAAGGCGCAGCGCCCTCCTCACCCCCCCGCCCGGCCTGCACATCCTGCCCATGGTGCGGGCCGAGCGGGTGACCCTCGAGGGCGGCACCCTCCAGTTCCTGCGCCAGCACGGCCTCTTGCAGCTGCACCCCCTCGAGCTGGATGACCACCCCGCCCAGGTCATCTACCCGACCTTTACCCCGGTAGGCAACCGGCCGCAGACCCGCCTGATGATCTTGCAGGGCAGCCTGGCCTCCGGCCTCCAGGTCGCCCGCTACCAGAGCGTGCCCTACAACAACGGCTTCCTCAACCAGTGGATGACCGCCTTCATGCAGGAGAAAGAATGACCCGCCTGATCCTACGCTACGCCGACCTGCTCCTGGCCTTGATGGCCCTCTACGGGCTGGCCGCCATCTTCCTCTTCTCGGTGCAGGCCGGGGTGACCGTACTGGCCCTGGCCGTGGTGGGGGCCCTGCTCAACGGCATCTACCAGGCCATGCAGTCATGAGGCTTCTGTTCGCCCTGCTGATCCTCCTGACCCCGGCCCTGGCCTGCGGGAAGGTGCCCTGGTCGCTGTATGAAAAGACCGTGCGCACCGCCCAGGCCTTCGGCCTACCGCCCCACCTGCTGGTGACGCTGGTGTGGGTGGAAAGCCGCTTCTGCCCCCAGGCCGTAAGCCCCAAGGGAGCGGTGGGCTTGGGCCAGGTCATGCCCGACACCGCCCGGGCCATGGGCATCCACCCGGCCCGGCTCACCCATGCCGACTGGAACCTCTACGCCTCGGCCCGCTACCTGCGCCAGCAGTACCTGCGCTTCGGCGACTGGCGCCGGGCCCTATACGCCTACAACGCCGGGCCGGGCCGGGCCTATGACCCCCCGGCGGTCTCGGTGCGCTACGCCCAGGACGTCCTGGGCCTCTACGCCCGCATGGAGCAGAGCCCCGCGTACCAGAGGAGTTTGCGCAAGGTTATCGCCCCGTGAAGCTGGTGGAGCTCTATACCGACGGCGCCTGCCTGGGCAACCCCGGACCCGGGGGCTGGGCGGCGTTGTTGCGGTATCAGGGCCACGAGAAGCTCATCTCCGGCAACCAGCCCGACACCACCAACAACCGCATGGAGCTCCTGGCGGTGATCCAGGCCCTGGAACTGCTGAAGGAGCCCTGCCGGGTAGAGGTCTTCACCGATAGCCAGTACCTGCAAAAGGCCTTCCAGGAACGCTGGTTGCAGGCCTGGCAAAAAAACGGCTGGGTCACACGGAATAGAACGCCGGTCAAGAACCGGGATCTATGGGATCGGCTGCTTCAACTGAGCCAGCGGCACCAGGTGCATTTCCACTGGATCAAAGGCCACGCCGATTGCGCGGAGAACCGGCGGGTGGACAAGGAAGCTCGTCGGCAGGCGCAGAAAACCCAAAAGGAGGTGAAATGAAACGCTTCGCCGTGTTCAGCGCGGTTGCCTTGACGCTCACATACCTGGCCACCCTGGTGATGAGCGCCGGCCACCTGTATCTGTGGTATCAGCTCAGCCTGGGCACGCTGCCCGGCTTCTTTGCCATCGGGCTGGCGGCCTCCCTCGAGGCCTCCGCCTTCCTGCTCTCCCTCACCTCCAACGTGCTGCCCGGCAAGAGCCGCTGGGCCGGGCCGGGGGCGTTGGGGGCGTTGCTGCTGGTCTGGGTGGGCAACTACCTCTCCATGACCCGGGCCGCCCCGGCCATGCCCGCCTGGGAGATCGCCCTCTCCTCGGCCTTCATCCCCATCGGCACCCTGGTCACCGGCAAGGTGGTGGGCGAGCTCCTGCTGTACGCTCTGGAGCCCCAGCCCACCCCGGTGGTGGAGTCCGCCCCGGCCCCGCCCAAAGCCCTGACCCTGCCGGAGCAGATCCTGCTGGCAGTCCCCGGCAGCCTGCGGGAGATCGAGGAGAAGACTGGCTACGCCCGGGCCACCATCCTGCAAACCCTAAGCCGTCTGGAAGAAGAAGGACGGGTCATCTTTGATGGCACCGCCTGGAGGGCCGCATGATCAAAGAACCGCTATCCCCCGACCTCGAGCTCCTGCTCGAGCGCCTCCCGGGCCCGGTGCAGGAACTTGCCGCCGAGCATCCCCAGGTCAGCGAGATCAGCCTGCTGCTGGGCCGTCCCCTGGTGCTGAGCTTTGGCGGCAAGGGCAACTTCACCGAGCACAAGGATCTAATCATCACCCCCAAGGATCTGGAATACGTGGCGGCCAACCTGTCCGGCCTCAAGAAAGACGGCAGGGCCGGCATCAACGGGGCTGCCCACCGCATCTCGGTCATCGCCGACCGCCTGGGCAACATCATTGGGCTGACCATCCGCATCGCCCGCTTCCTGCCGGTGCTCCCGCCGGAAGGCCAGGCCTTCATCCGGGAGAGCGGCGGCAGCGTGCTCATCGTGGGGGCGCCGGAGTCGGGCAAGACCACCCTGCTGCGCCACATCGTGGCCATCCTGGCGCAGGAGTACGGCCCCAACCTCTCAGTGGTGGACACCTCCAACGAGATCGGCGGCCTGGGCCAGATCCCCCACCCCTCGCTCGGTACCGCCCGCTGGCACCAGGTGGACGACCCCCGCAACCAGGCCCATATCATCCGCCGGGCCATCGCCAACCACTCCCCCCAGGTGCTGGTGCTGGACGAGGTGGGTTACAACGAGGACGTGGAGGAGGTGGAAGCCGCCGCCCGGCGGGGCATCCGGGTCATGGCCTCCACCCACGGCTTTGACCTGACCGACGTGATCGAGAACCCCAAGTACCACCCCCTCCTGGGCCACCCCCAGGTCAAGGAGGGACGGCGCCTCTACCGGCCCACCTTCCAGGCGGCCATCGAGGTACGGGGCAAGGGCAAGCTCTACCTGATCGAAAACCTGGCCGCGGCCATTGACGCCATCCTGGAGGGCCGCCCGCCCGAGGGCAGGGCAATCGGCCCGGCCTGGCAGACCGGGGAGCAGGCCTATCCCCCTGCCCTGCCCCGCCGCCGCAGCTCCCCCCAGGCCCACCTGGCCCGGGCCCTGCTGGCCGGGGACAAGAGCCTGCTCCAGCTATTGCAGATGGAGAACCTGGATAAGGCACAGCTCATGGCCCTGATCGTGCGGGCCAGCGCGGAGGACGCCGCCGCAGTGGCCCGTCTGCGGGCGCTGGGGGAAAGCTACCTGTTCTATCAACCGAGCGAGCGTGCAGAGGCCCCCCATGAGTGAAGCATTGAAACTGATACCGATCAAATGCCTGGAGGCGCAATACTGGCCCCCCTCGGCGGTGGGGCCTACCGCCATCACCCCGCTCAAGACCTTCCTGGCCGACGCTTCCAAATACCTGAGCGGCGACAACGCCGAGGTGGAGATGGCCAAGGCCGTCCAGGTGGTCAGCCACAGCCTGCGCGTCAACGCCCAGGCCCGGGTCAGCGGCTTTCCTTTGATTCTCAAGGACGAGGAGGCCTACATCAGTCTGTCCGTTGCCTATCTGCTCAGCAAACCCCTTCCCGCAGTATGGAAGGAGGTAGGGCAGGAGCCCTTCTCGACCTGGGTCACCCGCTTTTCCTACCACCTTATCCCCGGCCTGCTCAAGACCGGCAAAATCCCCGCCGACCAGGCCGAGGCCGTCGAGCGCATCCAGCAGGCCTTTCTCACCGGGAACAACAACGCCGAGGCCATCCTGAACTTCCTCGTTAAGGTGGCAGAAAGCATCACCGATTCCAAGATCACCCGCTACTGGAAGCCGCGCAAGTACAGCCTCAGCCAGCAGGCCCTGCTCCCGGAAAAGGCCCCCGGCAAGGCCGAAAAGACTGCCCCACCCCCCCCTGCCCAGGAATCCCCCCCTGCCCAGGAGCCCCCGGCCCCGGTTCCCAGCCCGGAGGCGGGGCGGCTGGAGCGGCTTGAGCAAACCCTCCAAGAGGTGCTGGCAGCCCAGCAGGCCCTGAGCCGGCAACAGCAAGCCCTGGCCGCCCAGACCGAGAGCCTGGCCGCCCAGCTCGCTGCCCAGGTGAGCGAGTGGCAGCAGCTCAGCACGACCTTACAGGAGAAGATGCGGGCCCTGGACGGCCTGCACCACAGTGCCCTGGAACCCCGGGTGGATGAGATCGAAAGCGCCCTGGAGGCCATCCGGGAACAGCTCGGCCCGCTCAAGGACTTCACCTGGAACGTGGTGGTGCAGAACCTGCTCAAGTCCGCGGTGCTGGAGGAGGCCAACCTGAACCGGCTGCACACCACCCCCCTGCTTTCCGCCGAGGCCATCGGCCTGCTGGACACCCTGGCGCAAAAAGCCCTCCCGGACAACAGCAAGGCCAGCGCCGATGCCTGGTGGTGGCGGGTTGTCCCCTTGAGAAAAAAGTGATGAACGCCCTGCGCTATCGCGTGGTTCCCCGAGGCTGCAAGGTGGCCGCCGGCTCGGTGCGGGTGGCCATCCCCCTCGACAGCCGCGACCACTTTGGCCTGATCCAAACCCTGCCGCTGGAGATCGTGCAACAGGGAAGCTATCACGTCTACTACGAGGCTGCCTGGCATCCGCCTCCCCAGGCCTCGTATTACCGAAGCGCGCCGTAAAGCCCCTGCCTTCAGGCATATTGCATCAGCAAGGAACTGGTGGCGCTGGCGAAGCGGCAAAACGCTGGAATCATCCTTGAGGATCTGTCCGGCATTCGCGAGGCGTCGAAGCAGCACAAGACGACCAAAACGGATGCCGGACAAAACCGCGACTACTGGCCGTTCTACCAGCTTGAAACCTTCGTTCGGTACAAGGCCCTGGAGGCTGGTGTCAGGGTCGAGTCTGTGCGCCCGCACTACACCTCCAAGACCTGCCACCGCTGTGGCGCACTGAACGAACGGAAGAAACATGCCTACGTCTGCACACGATGCGGATATCAGGCGCACGCCGATGCCAACGCCGCGATGAACATCCGGGACTGGCATGGGCTGTGCTGCCCGCTGGAGCTTGAGGTTCCGGCGGGCGGGCCGCATGAACCGGCCCTGAACCCGGTACGCAAAACCGCCGCGCAAGCGGCGGCGTAGCAAGAACGGGAATCCCCTGGCTTTAGCCGTGGGGAAGTTCAATGGAATGGCACCTTATGGATAAAAGAACCAGACCCCCACTGACCCCGCCCGCCCGGGCGGGGTTGCTTCTTGAGGAGAACCTATGCGCCTAGCCGGACGTGCCAAAGCGGGTTTCTACCCTACCCCCCCACGGGTCACCCAGCTCATCGCCCAGCACCTCAAGGCTTCACAACCCACCCACCTGCTGGATCCTTGCGCCGGAGAAGGCGAGGCCCTGGCCACCCTGGCCCTGCACCTTAAGGCCTCGGCCCAGGCCATCGAGCTGTCCAAGGAACGGGCCGCCCGCTGCCGCAAGCAGGGCCTGCGCACCTTCCAGGGGGATAGCCTGACCTACCGCGGTGCGGGCTTCGGCCTGCTGTACCTCAACCCTCCCTACGACGATGGCTTCCAGGAGCGCCTCGAGCTCTCCTTCCTCAAGCACTGGACGCCCGCCCTGACGGCAGACGGCGTGCTGGTCTTCCTCATCCCCGAGCGCATCCTGCCCAGGGTCTCGGAATTCCTCACCGCCCACTACCATAGCCTGCTCGCGCTGCGCTTCCCCCAGCCGGAGTACCGGGATTTCCAGCAGGTCGTGGTGTTCGGCTGCCGCCGCAAGGAGCCCGCCCCGCCCCAGCCGCTGGAGGTGGAGGGGGTGCTGGGGGAAGCCCACACCGCCCGGGTCTACGCCTTGCCCCCCAGCCCCGCCGCCTTCGTGCAGCCCCGGGGACCGGAGCCTGAGAAGATGCTGGAAATGGTGGAGCAGAGCCCGCTGTGGCGCCACCTGTACCAGCGGGACAGCGCCCATTTCCAGCCCTTGCTGCCGCTCAAGGATGCCCACCTGGCCCTGCTCATCGCCGGAGGGCTGCTCAACAACGAGGTGATCCGGCTGGAAGGCGAGCCCTATCTGATCCAGGGCCAGATCCAGAAGCAAGTGCAGTGCCTGGAAGAGGAGCGCGAGAACTACACTGCCCAGATCGAACGGGAAACCTTCGTGATGAGCATTGCCGCGCTCAACCTGTGGACCGGCGCGCTGCACACCCTCAAGTAACCCGGCCCCCGGCGCGGGCCGGGGCCGCCGTTTCCCAACGCAAAGGAGTCCTATGCCTACCATCAAGATCTACAAGAACAACCTGCTGCTACGCACCATCCACCAGGCCGAGGTCTTTCCCGACGGCATCCGCACCCCCCAGGGCTGGCTGGCCAACAAGACCCTCTGCGACGCCCTCAAGGTTGATGCGGTGCTGGTCAGCAAGGGCCACTACCCGGCAGCCCGCCTCAAACCCGGCGCCAACCCTGGGGGCCTGGTCATCGAAGTCAACTAGCCAAGTATTCCGATACCCGAGGAGTCCATGCCAAGCGTATCCACCAGCAACGGCCTCAGCGCCCTCCTGCACCAGGCCGCCTATTATCAGCGCAACCTGCTTTACCTCTCCATAGTAGGCTCCCGCGAGGAGGTCAGCGCCATCCTGAGCGCCCTGCTCAGCCACCGGGAGATCTACGTGGAACAAAAGCCGCTCCACCCGGGCTGGCAGGACAACAAAACCTACATGGCCCGGCTCGGCAAGGGGGTGGTTCACGGCCTGTTCATCAGCCGACGCTACCAGTTCTACGTGGGCCCCCAGGAACGGTTGCACCACTGGCTGGCCCAGCAGATGCAGATGCCGGTGCTGCCCCAATGGGTGCCCTACCTCAAGGCCCACCCCGAGCTGGCCTCGCTCAACAAGGACGTGCAGGCGTACAACACCCATGCCCTGCTGGGAAGCCCCTCCCTGTGGTCGGAGCTGCGCGAGTACCTGTGCCAGCAGCTTGCAAAGGGCCGCCTGCCCCTGCCGCCCGAAGCCCAGCATTCGCTCTTGGAGGCTGCATGAACCATAGCCTGACCTCGTTCATTCAGGAATACGGATCCCAGCTCTTCCACACCGCCCACCACAAGTTTCCCCCCCTCATCCACGAACCCTTCACCGCCTCTCAGGGCCGCCCCCCGCTGGGGGCCCAGCGCCTGGCCTCCTCGGGGGTGGTGCACGCGCTGAGGCAGTACCGGGCTGCCTTTGTGGTGGCCGAGATGTCCACCGGCAAAACCAAGATCTCCCTGGATGCGGCCATACACTTCAATCCGCGCGGCCGTTACCTGGTGCTCTGTCCCCCCACCCTGGTGGAAAAGTGGAAGCGCGAGGCCGAGCAGGAAGGGTTTCAGGGAATCATCCTGGACTCGCCGCAAAGCGTCCGCACCCTGCGCTACTGGAAGGGCCCCCTCATCGCCATCCTCTCCCGGGAAAAGGCCAAGCTGGGCCCGGGCTGGCAGTCGGCGGTCGTCTACCGCACGCGCCTGGTCCGGGAAGGCCGCGAGCGCTTCCACTACCGCGTGCCCACCTGCCCCCGCTGCGGAAAGATCGCCACCGACGCCGAGGGCGTGCCGCTGAAAGCGGACAAGCTGGCCCGCAAAAAGCACCGCTGCCCTTGCGGAGAGGCGCTGTGGCAGCAGACCGCGCCCCGCCGGGTGGCCCTGGCCGACTACCTCCGCCGGGAGCTGCCCCGGGGCTTCTTCAGCGCGCTCATCCTGGACGAGGCCCACGAGTACAAGTCCGGGGAGAGTGCCCAGGGCATCGTGGCCGGGCAGCTGGCCGACCACATCGGGCGGGTCATGGCCCTGACCGGCACCCTTTTTGGAGGGTATGCCAGCAACCTCTTCCACCTGTTCTGGCGCTTCCTGCCCGGCTTCCGCGAGGAGTACCAGCGCAATGAGGTGGATCGCTTTGTGCAGGAGTACGGCCTGCTGGAGCGGATCAGCAGAAGCGACGAGGAGGAAGATGGGCGGGTCTCCCGCCGCAAGGGCCGCGGCACCACGGTCAAGGAACGCCCGGGCCTGTCGCCTTTGCTCCTGCCCCACCTGCTGCCCTACAGCGTCTTCGTGCGGCTGCGGGAGGTGGCCAGCGCCCTGCCGCCCTACCAGGAGAAGGTCAGCCTGCTGGAGATGGACCCTGAGCACGCCACCTGCGTGGAGACGTTCTACCATCGCCTGCAAAGCGCGGTTCGGCAGGCCCTGGCCCAGGGCGACATGCGCCTGCTGGGAGGCTACCTGCAAGGGGCTTTGAACGGGCCGGATGCCATCTTCCAGGGCTATAAGGTGGTGGATCCCCGGGATCCCCAAACCACCATCGCCACCCTCCCCGCCCTGGAGGGACACCAGCACAACAAGGAGCGGGAGCTGTTGCGGCTGGTGCAGGCCGAGCTGGCCCAGGGGCGGCGGGTGCTGGTCTACGTCCAGAACACCGGCAAGGTCAACCAGATCGCCCGCCTGGAAGAGCTTTTGGCCCAGCACCGCATCCGGGCCAAGGGGCTGTACAGCAACACGGTGGAGCCGCAAAAGCGCGAGGCCTGGCTCGAGCGGGAGCTGCAACGGGGCACCCAGGTCATCCTGACCCACCCCAAGCTGGTGCAGACCGGCCTGGATCTGATCGGCTTCCCCACCATCGTCTTCTACCAGACCGAGTACAGCGTCTACGTGCTACGCCAGGCAGCCCGGCGCAGCTGGCGCATCGGCCAGACCAAGCCGGTGCGGGTGGTCTTCATGGCCTACCAGAACACCCTGCAAGCCCAGGCCCTGGCCCTGATCGCCACCAAGACCCGCAACTCCCTGGCCATCGAAGGGGAGCTGGTCGAAGGGGGTCTCACCGCCATGAGCGACGAGAACCCCACCCTGCTGCTGGCCGGGGCGCTCGCCGGTACCATCTCGCTGGACTGGAAGGGCGAGCTGCTGGGGCTGGAGGAGGTCAGCACCGCCTTGGAGGAGCCCTCCCTTCCCCCACCGCCGGCCCGGGAGCTGTCCCTGGAGCAGCTTTCCACCCTGGTCTTGCCCCAGCTCAAAGAAGAGCGGGTCGTGCGGGTGGGCAAGACGCGGGTGGTCATCCCCGCCGGTCAGCCTACCCTGTTCGAGCTATAGTCCACACTTTCAGGAGGAACCATGCAAGCCATCCTTCCCAGCAAGCCCCTCAAAGAAGCCGTACAGCAGTTGACCGCCACCCTGGGCGGCAGCGGCAACCCGCTGCTGGAGATGCTCTACCTGCAAAGTGCCCCCGGCGAGCTCTGTCTCAGCAGCACCAACGGCAAGATCAGCCAGCATATCCGCGTCAAAGGCGAGGTTACCCGGGGTTCTACGCTGTTGGTGCCCGGCGCTCCCTTCCGCAGCCTGTTGCACTACTGCGTCGGGGAAACCACCCGCCTGGTCTTGCAGGAAAACACCCTGCACATCCAAAGCGGGGGCTTTGCCGCCGACCTCAAGCAGAGTGCGCCCCACCACTATCCCGCCCTCGAATGGGCCGAAGGGGAGATCAGCCTGCCCGGCCACCTGCTGGCCGAGGCCCTCGAGACCGTCGCCTACCCGGCCAAAACCCAGATCACCCCCGGGCTCCAGGGGGTGCGCTTGGAAATCCGCCCGGAGGGGATGCGCACGGTGGCCACCGACAACTTCCGCCTGGCCTGGCAGGAGTACCCCCTCGAGCACCCCTCCCCCCCCGCCGAGGCCTTGCTGCCCCTGCCTTTCGTCCGGCTGGTGGCCCAGGCCCTCAAGCACCACCCCCAGCCGGTTCGGCTGAAGCTCGACGAGCAGGCCGTTACCATCCGGGCAGACGGCCTGGCCCTGCACAGCCATCTGCTCAGCGGCCGGTTTCCCCCCTACCAGCAGGTGGCCGCCTTCCAGACCCCCTACTGCATCACCCTCGAGGCCCCCCTCCTGGCCGAAGCCCTGAAGCGCATGGCCCTGCTGCATTCCGGCCGGGCCCCCCGGGTGACCCTGCAAGCCGCCGACGGGCAGCTGACCCTGCACACCCAGGGAGAGCTGGGCACCGCCACCGAACGGCTCGCCGCCGAGGTGCAGGCCCCCATCACCTTCCACGTCAACGCTTACTACCTGCTGGAAGCCCTGGAGCCCCTGCCGGGCTCGGCCAGCCTGTACCTGCTGAAGCCGGACAGCCCCCTTCGCCTGGAGGGCAGCCGTCCCGGTTACCGGGCCATCCTGGCCCCCATGAAGTAAAGGAGGCACATGCTACAACCGCAACTGGTTCCCATCCAACAGCTCGTCCTGGCCCCGGAGAACACCCGGCAGAACCCCGACCCCGAGGCCCTGGCCGCCCTGACCGCCAGCATCCGCGAGCAGGGCTTGCTGCAAAACCTGATCGGCTACCAGGAAAACGGCGAGGTCAGGATCGTGGCCGGCGGCCACCGCCTGCGCGCCCTGCAAGCGCTCCACCAGGAAGGCCAGGGTCCGGCCCAGGTGCCGGTGGCCATCGTGGACAAAACCCGGGCCCTGATCCTCTCGGTCAGCGAGAACCTGGCCCGCAAAGACCTGACCCCGCTGGAAGAGGCCGAGGCCATCACCTCGCTGGCCCACAATGGGCTGGAGGTGGAGGCCATCGCCAAGGAGCTGGGCCGCAGCCCGGCCTATGTGCAGGGTCGCCTGCGCCTGGCCCGCGAGCTAATCCCCGAGTGGCGCAAGGCCCTGGAGGAACGCGCCATCTCGGTGGCCCTGGCCCTAGCCCTGGCCGAACTGGCCCCCGATGCCCAGGCCGACCTGCACCGGCGCTACGGCGTGACTTTGCGCCTGGAGACCGTGCGGGCACTCAAGCTCAAGGACGCCCTCCCGGCCAAGCGGCTGCTGCCCGCCGCCCTCCAGGCCTACCGGGAACGGGGCGGAGCCACGGAAAGCGACCTCGAGGGAGCCGAGTACCTCCAGGATCGGGCCCTGGCCCAGCGGGTGCAGGAGGAGGCCGCCCGGGCCCAGGCCGCCCGGATGCAGGCCGAGTTCCTGCTCGACTACCCCATCCACCAGCTCACCACCGTCACCAGCGGAGGCCAGAACTACGTCCACCTCAACAGCGCCACCCTGGAGGTGCGCCTGTTCTTCGGGGTGGTCAAGCGGGAGGCCAAGAGCCCCGCCGCGCCCCCGGCGGCGCCCCACCCCACCCCACCGGCAGCCCCGGTTTCCCCTGCCCCCACCCCCGCTACCCCCTCGCCCACCGCAACCGCATCCACCAAAGCCCCCAGAACCATATCCGCCAAGGGCAGGGCCGAGTATCGCGCCCTCCAGATGCGGGCCTGGCGGGAGCGGGCGCTGGCCGACGAGCCCTTGCGCAAGGCCGCGCTGCTGATGGCGGTGGTGAACGCCTTCAACGTGGGCTACCAGCCCCAGGCAGGGGTCTTTTCCCGGATGCAGGAGAGCGCCTTCACCCCGCCGCAAAGCCCCATGCTGGGCCAGCGCTTCACCGATCTCAGCTTCGAGAAGCACCTCACCCAGGAGCTCAAGGCCCTGCTGGAGCAGGCCGGGTTGCAGGCCGCCAGCAAGCAGCCCATCGAAAACTTCCTGGCGCTGCCCCCGGAGACCCTGGATCGCGCCTTCACCCTGGCGGTGACCCTGCTCATCGGCATCCCGCACAGCCGCACCCCCGTCCGGCCCACTCTGGGCATGGCCGATCTGGAACACCTCAAGGCCTACCCCAGCGAGGACATCGAGGCGGCCCTGGAGGAGCTGAAGCTGGCTGCCGCCAAGACCAAGAGCGACAACATCAAGCGGCTGCTGGAAAAGCCCCAGGCGGTCTTTCCCCAGGCCCTGCTACAGCAGCACAA
>DAIUDO010000050.1:0-13866 GCA_036845585.1 Meiothermus sp.
TTCGGTCGGGTTAGTTCGTCACCGTTCGGTGACGAACTAACCGAATCTGGTATTAGATCTACTGGGGGCTGTAGAGGTAAAAATCTGATGGGGAGATACTTAGGGGTCGTAGCGTGACCGCGTAAAATTAGACAGCTTTGCCGTCTGCGCTATCCTTCCCCGCCTTACTGGCGGGGCTTGCCACGCTCCGGGTCAAAGTTCGATTCTGGGGAAAACCTCTAGGCCCTCCGTCCGTGCAGCCCGTCCCAAATTCTTGTCAAATGCTGCGAAGACTACAGGGGCATCTACCAGTTCGGCCAGGCGCAGGGCAGAGGCCAGGTGCACGGCATCGTATCCCCTGAGAGCATGTGCAACGGCCAGATCCGCAGCTTGAGAAGCCAGGGCCTCTGTGAGGGGGAGTTGCACCAGGTCGGGCCAGTCTGCTGTGAAGGCCTCGAGTGCCCTATTCAGACCGTCCTCGGTCAGTACACCCGTTCTCCGAGCTTTAGCCAGGGCGGCGGGCACCTCCACTCGGGAGATTACGGTCGTGGCTAGCGCTTCAGCCTCCAGAGACCAGGCTTCCACCTCCTCCGAGCCCTCCTCGGCCACGTACCGCTTTACCAGAGCGCTGGCGTCCAGGAACAGGATCAACCCCGGTCCTCCAGGAGGAGGTCAGCTACGGAAGTCCCTATCGCCTTAGCCACGGGCTTCCGGGGACGGAGCTTGCTTCCTGACCAGCGGATGACCCCTGTCTCGGCCAGCCCCCTTAGGGTCTCCACGGTGTCAGAGGAAACGGGGATCAACCGCCCTAGGGGCTTTCCCCGGTCGGTGACCACCAAGACCGAGCCTTCTTTGACCAGACGGAGGTAGTGGCTCAGATGGGTTTTAAGTTCCCTAACCCCTACATAGCGGGTTACCCTTTCCATGAGGCCACTATATCATGTCATGTGGTCTCATATATTCCTGGTGTAGGAAACCAAGTAGAAGGTTGCGCAGAGCGGCGAGGGACTGGGCGGCTTTGCTCTGCAACCGGCTCAGATAAGCCGAGACCAGTACGATGGCTTTACCCCCCACGCCACCCCGCGCGCTGCCCTTGAGGTGTTTGCCATCCAGGCTGACCTCCAGCAGTCCCCCTTCCTGGTGTTGACCCAGGGCGTGAAGCACATCCCTGCCTACGCATCTCACCTGAAACGGTCAAGAATCACCTGGTACCGATATATGAGAAGCTCTGGCAAGTGAAGCCGCAACCGCGGCCCGGCGATGCCGGTACTCAGGGGCACCGACACCGCAAGCGGGTGCGCTTGCTGGCGCACCTGGCTTTGGGCCTGGTGGCCTATTGGGTTGATTGAGCTACAACGAGAGCGGCTGAAGTAGAGTTTCTACCAGTGCCGACGGAGACTGATGACGGGAACGCTGACCCTGGATTTGAGCCCTCTGGAAGCAGCTTAGTCGTTGGCGCGTAAATCCAGGTATTCATCACAAAGCGGTCATAGAAGAGATGATGCCCTGCTGACGGTCAACTGAAAGTCTGTACAAAGCGGAAATTGCCCGCACCTGGAGTTGGCATGGCTGTAGAACTCAAGCAACCGGATTTTGAGCGCAAACACCCGATTCCCAAATCCCCTGTGCGCCTGGGTGGAGAGACCCTCGAGGCCCTCTTTTTGCTCATTCCCGGCCTGGTGTTGTTGCTGGTCTTTCTGGTCTGGCCCACCCTGAACGCCTTCTGGCTCTCGTTTCACCGCGAAAACCTCCTGGGCACCCAGCGCGACTGGGTTGGCCTGGCCAATTACGCCGAGATGCTGCAAGACCCCGCCTTCTGGCGCTCGGTGGGGGCTACCTTTTTGTTTGCCGCCATTGTGATCCCGGTGCAGATACTCTTGGGGCTGATCGCCGCCCTGATGGTGGCCCGGCCCTTTCCGGGGGTTAACGTTTTCCGCACCCTGTTCTTCCTGACCACCGCCGTACCCACTGCGGTGGCCGCCGTGGCCTGGGGCTGGTTTTTGCACCCAATTGGGGGGGGTGGTGAACCGCTGGCTAGAGGCCCTGGGTCTGCCTCCCCAGCCCTGGCTCACCAGCGTGGAGCTGGCCCTGCCCACCCTGGCCATTGTAACGGCTTGGGCCGGGGTGGGCTTTACCGCCATTTTGTTGACCGCGGGCCTGCAACAGATCCCCGAGGACCTCTACGAGGCTGCCCGTCTGGACGGGGCCAGCGCCTGGGCCCAGTTCTGGCACATCACCCTACCCATGCTCTCCCCCACGCTGTTTCTAGTCGCCCTCCTGACCATGCTCAGCAGCCTCACGGCCTTCGGCCAGATTCACCTGCTCACCCGCGGCGGCCCCGCCGAAAGCACCATGGTCTGGGTCTACCGCATCTACCAGGACGCCTTCTTCAACTTCCGCTTCTCCTACGCCTCGGCCCAGGCGGCGGCCTTGTTCCTGGTGCTGCTGCTCTTGGCAGGTTTGCAGTTCCGCTGGTTTGGAAGGAAGGTGCACTATGGGTAGGCTTCCCCGCTGGCTGGCCCGGCCTTTGTTCTATCTGGCGCTGGGGGTGTATGCCTGGCTTTTGGTGTTGCCCCTGCTGACCCTGCTCTCGGCCAGCTTCCGCAGCGATGCCGACCTATACGCTCCGGGTCTCTTGCCCCCCCGGCCTACCCTCGAGGCCTACCAGGAGGCCCTGCAAAAACACCCGGTGGGGCGCTACCTGCTCAACAGCCTGGTGGTCTCGCTCAGCGTGACGCTGGGAGTCTTGCTGGTCTCGGCCAGCATGGGCTATGCGCTGGCCCGGGTACGTTTTGTGGGGCAGAGCCTGCTGTTTGGCTTTGTGGTGTCTTTGCTGCTGATCCCCGGCGAGGTGACCTTTTTACCGCTATACCTGATGGTGCAGCAGTTCGGCTGGATCAACACTTACTGGGCCCTTACAGTGCCCTTTATTGCCGCACCGCTGGGCATCTTCCTGCTGCGTCAGTTCATCAAGAGCCTGCCGCAAGACCTGTTCGACGCAGCCCGCATAGACGGGGCCGGCCACCTGCGCATCCTGTGGCATGTGGCCCTGCCGCTGGCCGCTCCGGCCCTGGGCGCGCTGGCTGCTCTAACTTTTTTGGGTACCTGGAATATGTACCTCTGGCCGCTGGTGGTGATTAACAACTCCAGCATGCAGACCGCCCAGATCGCCATCGCGCAGGTGGTGAGCGTGGAGGTGACCAGTTGGAACGTGGTGGCGGCGGTCTCGATTTTGGTCTTGCTACCTACTTTGTTGGCCTTTCTGCTGGCCCAGCGGGCCTTCGTACGGGGTATCGCGCTGGGCGGGCTCAAAGGATAAGTATCGGGAGGCAACACATGAAGAAGATTTTCGTGGCACTACTGGCAGCGGGCGCACTGGGCGGACTGGCCCAGGCCCAGCGCATCACCATCGACTTCTGGCACTCCATGGGCGGGGTGCTGGGCGAGGCCACCGAGGCCCTGGTCAAGGACTTCAACGCCTCGCAGAACCGGGTCACGGTACGCAGCCAGTTTGTGGGCTCCTACGACGACGGCCTCAACAAACTGCGGGCGGCCCTGCAGGCCGGGGGCCAGGGGCGGCCCAACGTGATCCAGGTCTACGACATTGGGGCGCGTTTCATGGCCGACTCGGGCGCGGTGCTGCCCTTAGAAGACCTGGCCCGGGCCAACAACTTCGACCTCTCGCAGTTTGTCAGCCAGCCCCGCAGCTACTACACGGTGGACGGCAAGCTCTTTGGCCTGGCCTTCAACAGCTCCAACCCCATCCTCTACTTCAACGCCCAGGCCCTCGAGCAGGCCGGCACCCCCTACCGCAACACCTGGAGCCTGGCCGACCTCGAGGCCGCCGCGCGCAAGCTGACCATCAAGGACGCCTCCGGCAAGACCACCCGCTTTGGCCTTTCCATCCCCATTGATAGCTGGTTCATGGAGCAGTTCAGCTACAACTCCGGCCAGTTTTTCTGCAACAACGAGAACGGACGCAGGGCCCGGGCCACCGAGGTGACCTTCAACAACCCCGCCGCGGTGGCTTTCCTGGACACCTGGGCCCGGCTGGTGCGTGAGGGCGTGGCCGCCAACACCGGACGCAGCTGGGCCGACAGCCAGGCCCTCTTTGCCCAGGGCAACGCGGCCATCGCCATCTACTCCACCGCCTCGCTCACCGGGGTGCTGCGCCAGGTGGGCAACCGCTTCCCGCTGCGCACGGCCTTTTACCCCTACCTGAACGAACGCAACGGCACAGCCATCGGGGGGGCCGCGGTCTACCTGATCCGCGGTTTCAGCGATGAGCAAAACGCGGCCTCCTGGGCCTTCATCCGCTACCTGCTGCAACCCGAGACCCAGGCCAAGTGGATCATCGGCACCGGCTACTTCCCGGTGGTGAAAGGGGTGACCGAGCTTCCCAGCGTGCGCCAGGCTTACGTGCGTCAGCCCAACTACACCACCGCCCTGCGGCAGCTCGAGACCTCCAAGGTCAACACCGCCTCGGCGGGCTGCCTGATGGGTGGCTTCACCGAGATCCGCCAGATCGTGCAGTCGGCCATCGAGGAAGCCCTGCGCGGCAAGCCGGCCCAGCAAGCCCTGGACGAGGCCAAGCAACGGGCCGACCAGGTGCTGGCCCGCTACAACGCCAGCGTGCGGCAGTAGCACCGAGCCATGAGGCCCCTCGAGCCCTAGCTCGAGGGGCTTTTCACTACTGCCACGAGTACAGCGCCCGCAAACGCGGGGTTTTTTTATGCTGGTAGGCCTGCATCCGGCTCAAGAGCTCGTCCAGCAGCGCCACCGCTTCCAGCAGTTGACACTTCCACGTGCTTCTCGCCACGGTGTAGCGGGACGTGGGAGTCTGAACCTCCCCACGGCTAAAGCCGGGGGGTTCTGAGGGGAACCACCACCGCCTCTTCCCGGCTCTCGCCAGCGGTAGGCACCGCCGCTACAACATCCGGGACCTCGGCTTGAGCTATCCCCTCTTTTGCGGGCGACCTGCTCTGACTCCGGGGTCTGGCCCCGAAGGAGATAAACTCTAGTATTTCTAATAGTGTGCAATAGTATTAGGACTTACGCAGTTGAGGCAAACTCGTAGATAGGACGAGCCAGGTAGGTTCGGATGGCGTCGCGAACTATCGCGGTCTTCGCTTCATACCAGCTCACCCCCATCTTCAACCGATAGGCCTCGAACCTCAGAAAGGCTCGTATCGCCAGCAAAAGGTGGTTGAGCATGGCCACCGCTTTGCGAACCTGGGCCTTCTCTACTCCACAGCACTGCTTGAGCCCCCGATGGTACGCCTCTATGCCCCATCCCTGCCGCGCCAACCTCGCCCGCTCCTCCTCGCTCATCTCCAGATGGTTCGTGGCCCAGTGTTCCGCCTCCCCGTCTTTAGAGACCGTCCGGAACACCTTGACGAACCCGAAACCGCGAAGATGAACCACCCGCCCCTCCCCGGGGATTTCCACCGCACCGATGGGTACATTGCCCTGCCCATCCGGGTTGACCAGGCGGTTGCCCTTCAGCCGCGTCAGAAATAGCCAGCCAAAGTCCCGAATCTGCTTGAGGTTCTCCAGGCCGGCATACCAGCTATCCATCAGGACATATTCCGGCGCGAACCCCCGCGCCTTGGCCTGCTGCAGCATCTGCTGAAAATGGTCGTTTTTAGTCTTCCCACCCTGGGGCTTGTCGTAGACCCGGAAGTCGCACAGGACGATCCCCTTCGGGACAGACTGTCGTCTGTACACCAGGGGGATCAGGGCCTGCCCCGCTATCCACAACAGGGTCAACAGGGCAATCCCCTTGACCACCCCCTGATGCTTACCGCTCCAAAGGCCAGCAGGGTCTTTTCCCCACGCCGTATCCCCAGGCTAAAGGGCAGCCATGCTCTCTCCTATGGGGAGAAGCTTGAGATCAGACCGAGCTGATGCATATTCATAACCTGCTCCAGAGGAGCCCAACCTTCCCCCGTACGCAGGAGCAGATCGGGGTTGGGTAGGTAATACCCCCTTTTCACACGTTGCAGCAGGCGACGGGCTGGGCGGTAGGTGCTCTGAATCTCGTTCCGGGCTAGAACCCCACTCAGGTACGATCTGCGCTCTTCCAGGTTTTCCTTGCGACCCAGTGTAGAGGGCAGAAGGCCAGAGGGAAGGGCTCCCAGAACCTCGGCAAGGAACCGGGCAGAAAGACCACTTTCCTCAGACAGCGGGCCCCTGGGGGGCGGACTGCTAAGTAGCTTCAAGGCTGCCAGCGAGACCAGAAAGACCCAGTACTCAGTCATCTGGGGGTAGATACGCAATAGATGTCCCTCCACCTGAACATCCACTGCCGTGGGGGCCAAGCGTTCTACCACGCCCGGTAGTCGCTCCTTAGCAAAGGTTCTGTCCAGCATGGCTCGTTCCAGGGCATAGAGGAAGGGGGTGTAACCAAACGGGTCCCGGGCCTCGCTGTCTGCCCCTTGTTCTAAGAGGGCCGCGATGAGCTCCGTGTTGCCTGCCCGGGCTGCCAGCATCAAGGGCGTGGCCCCCAAAGGGGTACGGTAGTTGGGGCCAAAGTCCCGCACCTCCCAGAGCACCTCTTTCCAGCCCTTGCCTTCATAGGATTTTAGGATTTTGCGCTCCTGTTCCCGGTATAACTGCTCCAGATAATCTGGCCTGGACCAGATGGACTGGATAACAGATTTAGCCCCCTCGTGACCTTCCGCGGCCAAAACACGGATGATGAGGCGAACTCGGTGGAAAAGGGCGTACTCAAAAAGCTTCTTCTGCATTTTTCCGCTAAGGTTGCCCCGGCTGGCCTCAGCCAGAAGACCCTCCACGTGCTCCCGGTCGAACACGGTCCAGGGCACCGGCTTTTCCTTGAGGAAGGCCTCCCGCACCGCCTTGGCCTGCTCGAGGTTGCCGTGGGCCTCGAGACGTACCGCCTCCCTGGCCCAGTCCTCCCGGCTGGAGGTCTGGGCCGTTACGACAAGCTCCTTTCCCACCTCTAGCCCCAGCAGGTGGAGAAGGGGGTGGTCTGGGTTTCCCTCCACCCATATCACCTCCTCCACCGCCCGGGTAACGGCCACGTAAAGGGCATTGGTGAAAAATTTGTAGATTTCCAGGGACTTGTCTCCCTTGTCCTTGGCCCGGCGGTAGATCAGATCCCCTTCCAAATCCCGAGGTTCTACACCCCTGGCCACCTCCTGGTAGGCCTCTGGTGCGCTCCCCACAGGGGCAAAGAGGATGACCGTAGGATACTCCAGCCCCTTGGCCTCCTGGGCAGAGAAAAGAAGGGGGGTAGAGAGGTGCTGCCGTGCCCTTTCCTTGTCCTCCTCCCGTAAAACCAGGACGGCCACCTGGGCGCTTTCTCTGATTCGCTGGTTCAGCTCTTTGAGAAGGTTGGGGTCATTTTGCAAGAGGAGGACCCGCCCCTCCCGCTCTCCCTGCGGTTCCACCAGGTAGGTACTCTCCCGGTCTACCGAGCCAAATCGAACCTGCTTGCACTTTAGAAGGCGGTTGGCCAGCTCGGATACCCTGCGGGCGTTACGGTAGTTGCCGCGGAGCACGGTGATCCGTTCCAGGGCCTGGGCGTCCTCCCGAAAGAAATGGCTTTTCAGGGTGGCCCAGGAAAAGAAGTTGGGGTGAACAATCTGGTGGCTGTCACCCGTTAGGAGGAAACTCCCCGGGGTCTTCAGGCTTCCCAGGAGGAGATCCACCTGGGCCAGGGTAAGATCCTGGACCTCGTCCACCGCCACAAAATCGTAGAGGGGTTCCACCCGCTTCCGGTAATGGTGGGATAGCAGGCTTGGATCCATAAGGCCTTCTTCTGTCAAAAAGTCCAGGTAGCCGCGAAATAGCTGGTGCACCTGAGGGCGAATCTCTGCAGGATAAAGGCTTTGCCGCACCCCCAGGGCCAGGTAGGCTTCCAGATCCAGGGGTCCCTGGGGATTGGCCAGGAGAACCCCGCGGAACTCCTCAAAAAGAGCATGGGCGTGGGTGAAACGGTAGGTGTGGGCCTTGGGGGTAAAGAAGCGAAGGAAGTCCCGGAAGGTGGCCTCCCGCCCCTTGGGCACCTCCAGGGTCTCCAGGAACTCCCAGAAAGCAAGAAACTCTGGCTCCTGGTAGGGGTTTTCATAACCGTGGGCGAAGTAGAGCCTGCGGGCCTCCCGGGCCAGAAAGGGGCTCAGGGTGGTGTATAAGACCCGTCCCGCCTGACGCTTCAGCTTCTCCAGGATCAGGGCTGTCTTCCCAGAGCCAGCAGGGCCTAAGAGCAGCAGAGGCAGGGGGGCCTTTAAAACCTCCTCCTGTAGGGCGTCAAAGGTGAGGGGCTTGTCCAGCAGGTGGAAGCGCGGTGCCTTCAGGTCGAGGTGGTGCAAGGTCTCTGCCTGCATTATCTCCTCTGCTATGGAGGTGGCAGCCTCCTCCTGTACCACCGCCCCCCGGAGGAATCGGGAGCGGTGGTAGGCGTGATTGGGGATCACTTCCAGAACAAGCCAGGCCCCTTCACCATCAGCCCGTACAAGCTTGAGAAGGAGCCTGTCCTTATCGCTTAGCTTGGCCCGGAAGTATGGGGTTGGTGAGAGCTTCTTTACCTCTGCCTGCTGGGGACGGTCCTGGCGAAGGGACTCAAGAACCCGATCCAGGCGTTGCTCCAGGTGCGGGGGCACCTCGAGGCCCTCATAGAGTAGAACCTTCATGTCCAAAGCTTAAGTCAAAAACCCCCATTCGTTCATTCCAGTACTTCTAGCAACGCCCTTAATCGCTCCTCTACTTCTACACGCTTTTCTGCAGGTAATCTATCCAGATCAAGCTTAGCCAGCTTTTTTGCAGCTTCCTTATGCCAGATAAGCACCGGTCTCCCCTTCTGCAGAGCGTCGCGCACCCTGGTTTTCAAATCACGCAACGAGAGTCCAGCCTTAACTTCCTCCAGCAGCTCGGCGCGCCTTTCGCCATCCTTGACCTTCTTGAGCTCCAAGGCCACTGTGTAGGAAATCGTGCCTGCCTCAAGGGCCTCCCTCAGGTCTTCCGGCAGCCTGAGCAGGGGTAGGCGGTTCTGTACGAAGGATTCCCAGGTCATGCGGCCCAGCACCCGAAAAATTTCCTCAACCCTCATGGTTTCGGGGTTACCCATAACGTTATGGGTAGATTTTCCCCGGCGTTCATTGCGCATCTGGTGCAGGAGGGTCACCACCTCTTCCCTGCTCCGCGATAGCTCCTGCGAAAGCAGATCCAGCAGCCCCAGGGTCTCCTCATATGGGTTAAGGTCCTCGCGCTGAAGGTTCTCAACCAGGGCCAGCAAGCGGGCCTCGTGCTCCGAAATCTCCAGGATGTGCACAGGCACCTCGCTCAATCCGACCATCTGGGCTGCCCGGTAGCGCCGCTCGCCGGCCACGATCTCGTAGTGGCCCTCCCCCACCGGGCGCACCAGCAGTGGTTGCAAGATGCCTTGCCTCCGGATCGACTCCGCCAGCTCCTCCAGGCTCCCAAAATACCGCCTGGGCTGTGCATGGGTTCGCAGGGAGGTTAGGGGAAGGGTGAGACCCTGACCCAGGCTCGAGACCTCTTTTGCAAGCCCCATAGCCTCCCTGAACATCTTCTCCATTACGCCCATTGGCTAACCTCCTTGTGCTCTAAACCCAGGGACTGGAGAAAGGCCTGGGCCAGCGCCTTCATCTCCTCATGTACCTTTTCGTCGCTCACAGCCTGTACGGGCAAACCCTGGTCTATGGCCTCTTTGTACGGGGCTGGCCGGTAGGCAATAGGTGGTGCAAGCGGGCCCACCCTTGAGGCCTCCTCAAGAAGGAGTTTCATCTTGCGGTCCTGGACCGTGCGCGAATCATACTTGGTAGGCACCAGCAGACGAATGAACCCAGCCTGGGTAGGGGAGAGGAGGCGCAAGGCCAGCAGGGTGCGGAGATAGTCTTTGCTCACCTCGAGCACCCCCTTCAGCGCCTGCATTCCCTTGGCGCTCGTCTCCACTGGTACAATGAGCCCTTCACCGGCCAGCGCGGACATGGCTGCGATGGAGCCCAGAGAGGGAGGGGAGTCCACCAGCACAAAATCGTAGCGATCCAGAAGGCCGCTCTCGTACAGAGCGGTTCGCAGCAATACCATGCCCAGGTTTTTCGTGGGCACCATGACCTCGGCCATGGCCAGGTTCATGTTGGCGGGAACCAGATCCAGGGCCACCCCCTGGATGATGGCCCGGCGCGGGTCGGGGAAACCCTTATCATGAACCACAGAGATAAGGGTTTCCCGATCCTCCACCTCACCGGGATCCATCCCCATCCAGGCTGTCAGGTTGGCCTGAGGGTCGGCATCCACCAGAAGCACCCGGTACCCCCTCGAGGCCAGCTCAAACCCCAGGTCACGGGCCAGGCTGGTTTTGCCCGCACCCCCGGCGTGGGTAAAGAAGGTGAAGACCCGCGCCCTTGCAGTCTCGGTTTCAACCTCCACTTCCATGGGTATATACCAGTAACGCCCCAGCCGTACACCGCGAATTCGCCCCTCTTTCAGGTGAAGACGGATGGTAGTCTCGGGCGTTCCTGTCAGCCGCGCATACTCGGGCAGAGGAATCAAACGCTCCTGTTTCATAACGCAATCATATGTGGATTGCGACAATAAGGCAACCGCTTCGAGGAAGTCCGATCACCTCAGGGCGATACTGGTTCCCACGTTGCGCCAGCGAAGTTGAGTATCGGAATACTTGGCTAGTTTTCATCTGGTGGATATCGGAATACTTGGCTAGTTTTCTATTATGAAATAGCCATGAAACTGAGAGAAACATCGTCCAGCAAAGAATAAGTTACATGTCGCCCCAGGCCCTAAGCAGGGAACAGCCATTATCGGAACACTTGGTCAATTCCACCTTCAGACTATCGGAATACTTGGTCAATTGCGGGTCACGGGCTATCGGAATACTTGGCTAGTTGGGCCCTGTCCCTATCGGAACACTTGGCTAATTGAACAGGGGATACCATCGGAATACTTGGTCAGTTCATAAGGGGGGTATCGGAATACTCGGTCATTTTGGCCTCGCTAATTATCGGAATACTTGGCTAAAAATGCCTCCAAGGTATCGGAATACTTGGCTAAATACCCTGGTTAATCTATGTACAGGACGCATTTCTACGACTGCTCTTGATGATGTAATTTAACATCAATTTTTTAATTAAACTCTTTATAAATTTTCATCATCATGTGTTTTTTCCGTTTCAATAGGAGTTACTCAGTTGAAAGCAAAATACCGACATTCCGCACAATTCTTATTCCAGGAGATAATATCGCTCCACCTCCAGCAGGCGGGCTGCCGTCTCGTGATGGGGTGTCAGGTTGAGCACACGGGGCCTGCCCTCCAGCACCACCAGACGCACCCACAGGAAGAGCTGGAACACCCAGCGTGGGGTGGGTCTTTGGGTAGGCTTACCCTTCTGATCCGGTAGGCTGGCCTGGTCCTCCAGGAGCTTTCGCCTGAGCTCCCATTCCCCCAGGGTGTAGACCAACAGGGCCAGGCTCATCACCATTCCCAAAGCTGCGGGGGCACCTCCAGGCCCCTGGGGAGGAAGAGCTTCAGGGCGAAGGGCCGGTTCAGGCCGCCCCCCTGGTTGGGCCGCACCTCCAGCAGCAGCCGCCCGCTGGCCACTTCCCAGGCCTGGGGCAGGCTCAGGGCACTGAAGGTGCCCGCCAGCTCGGGCCTGGGGTAGACGTGCAGGAAGCCTACCTGGGCGGCCTGCAGGTTCAGCTGCTCCTCCCTGGTCCGGGGCCAGAGGACGAGGCCCACCGCTGTCCCCTCGGGGTGTCTCTGTAGGGTCTTCCGCAGGTGCCGGCCCGCGGTGGGGGAGAGGCGCTCGGGCTTGAGGGGGAGTTCCCCTTCCAGCCCGCCGCCCTCCAGCCGGAGGGTGGGGTGCTTCCTCTCCTCGTCGGGGGGGAGGAGGGTGCCCGCAGCCCGCAGGGCGGCGTGGAAGTAGGCGGCTTTCTGAGCTTCACCTTCCATACACCCCCATCCTACCCCTGTCCCTGAGGCCTGGGGGTTGCCGCCGCTTCCCGGTGGGGGCGATGGCAGGCAGGGGCTGTAGTGCTTCACCTAAACAATACCAGTTTCCTGAGCTGACCGGATAACCTCCAGTGGGGTCTTGTAATCCAACGCCTGGTGCGGACGCCGGGTGTTGTAATCCTCGCGGGCGTTGGCCTTGAAAGCTGTGCCCTGGTCGCTCTTGACCTCTATGCCTTGAGTGGGGAGCTTGAGCTGCTCAGCCTGAAGAATGGCTTGGCCCAGGGCATTGCTCGCCGCCTGGGCATCTTCGGTCAGGGTGGCTACTGCCGCCAGGCAGTAGCGGCTCTGATACTCGATCACCTTGCAAAGCCTGGCTTTACCCCACCTGGTAAAGTCCAAACCCACGGTCAAACCCATACGCTCGGGTCGTGGGGGTAGGCTGTAGCGGTAACCCCTGCGTCTAGGGCTTTGTTGCAGCTGCCCAAAGCGCTTCATCAGGCGATAGACCGTGCTGGGGCTGGCCGAGATGCCCTCCCGGGCCAACAAGGCCCACACCCGGCGGTAGCCATAGCGGGGATGTTGTTCGGCGTAGGTACTCACCTCCTGGACGATCTGTTGCTGCGCTGGGCAAGAACGGGCCTGGCTACCCTGTTTTCGGCGGTAGTAGGTGGCCTTGGCTATCCCAGCCAGTTTCAAGAGACGATTCACCCCCAATCCCATCTCTCCTCGCACTTGCTCCATCCGCTCGAAGCTCAGGCTGCCCTCACTCAAAGACCCTTGAGTTTTTTTGCATCTCCAGCTTCAACACCGCTTCGGCCAGGGCCTCCTTGAGCTGGCGGTTCTCCATCTCCAGGGCAGTCAATCCCTCATCTTTGCGCCCTGCCAGACCGGCTTTACCTCCTTCCAGGAAGCGTTCCCTCCACTTGTTGAGGCTGTTCTCGGTGGTGCCATACCTGCGGCACAACTCAGCCGCGCTAACCTCACCCCGCAGCAAGCTCAACACGATGGCTACCTTTTCTTCCACGCTGCGTTCCTTTGGCTTGAGCTTTCCCATACTTCACCTCGGCTTGCCACCATCTTAGGTGGTCTCGCTTTGGTGAAGCACTACACAACTGCGTAAGTCCTAACTAGCATAGGCTAGACTATGAAAGGCTCTAGGCGCTGGGGAACCCATGACCCACGAGATGCTTGAATTCATCCGCTGTCTGAACGCGCAAGGTGCCCACTCGATGATTATTGGTGGCTACGCCCTGGCTTTCCTGGGTGTACCCCGCTACACCAAAGACCTGGATCTCTGGGTAAACCAGCGCGAAGCACCTTTGCTTCTAAAGGCCATCAAAGACTTTTTTGCGGGCGACGACCTGGGACTCTCACTTGAAGATTTGAGCACCCCTGGGGTGGTACAACTCGGCTACGAACCCAACTGGATCGATCTGGTGCTGATGAGCGGGCCGGATTTTGATCAGGCCTATGCCCGCAGTCAGGCTTACCAGGTGGAGGGAACTACCTTGCGGGTGGTCTCTCGTGAAGACTTTATCGCCCTGAAAAAGGCTTTTGGACGCAGCATTGACCTGCGCGATATCGAGGAGCTATGAAACCCGTTGCCCGCAAATACCGCTTCGAGGAGGTTCCCTCGGAAAAAGAGCGCTGGCAGGCTTTGCCGCTGGAGGTGCGTTTGCAGGCGGTGGTCGAGATGGCGTTTAGTTGGGCCCGCCTGCAGGGCCGGCAGAACCTGGAGAAGATTCAGCCGGTGGCCCGCAAAAGACCTCTGGCCCAGGTGAGGAAACCTAGGGCTCTAGGGGAATCCGATGGCTGTAGCTGATGCTGTTGCCCTGGCGCAGGCCCAGCCACAGGGCTTCTAGATGCGCTGGCTGGTAAGAACCGGTGCCCAGTGGGAGTACCTGCCCCACGACTTCCCCCCACCCCACATCGTT
>DAIUDO010000051.1:0-13810 GCA_036845585.1 Meiothermus sp.
AAGCGAACTCGGGTTCCTTCGTGAATTGCTTTAGGCATAGCTCCATCTTAACGCAAGATGGCCGGGAAAGCCCGGCGCATCTGCGGTCAGGAGGGGAAAAGGCTTCCCCTTCCACTTTTTATGGTACTCGAGGGGGATTGAAGCGGTCAAGATTGAACAATACAATATTGTCGTCAGGAGGTAAAAATGGAAAAGGTTTTTGTCTGTCCAGATCTGCGCACCGGCGAGAAGCTTGCGGAGTTGCTCTACCTGGGCTTCAAAGCAGGTGGACTCGTCGAATGGGAAGGAGACCAGGGTTGGCTCAAGCCCGCCTATAGGATCACTTTCCGCAGTGAAGCCCTTCAACGGGGTTTTGTGGAGTTTGTGAGGGCTCTCTTCCCTTCGGTCGTCATCCTCGACTAACCCTTCCGTCCTTCTTTGCCTTCCGAGGATAATCCTTTTCCTTGGGAGGTTCTTTTTTTGCACAGAGTGTACCCTAGCGCAGCAGGCGCGGATCGAGGAAGAGCGGCTGGGGTTCGCCGGTGCGCACCTCCCTCATCGCGGGGTGGCGGGGGTTGAGCAGCAGGTTGAACTCCACCGGCACCACCGCCGAGGGAACCCGCAGGGCCAGCGAGCGCAGGCTCAGGGCCCACTCGAGACCCAGAGCCTGGGTGGACTCGGGGTAGGGCTCGGGCAACTGCCGCCAGTCGGGGGGCAGTTCGCTCAGCTCCTCGACGTGGGGATCGGGGATCTCCACCTCGATGGCTGCGAACGCGGTCAGGTGAGCCCGGTCGTCCACGTGAACCAGCACCTCCAGGATGCCGGTGGAGAGGTGTTCGGCCAGGTACACCACCGGGACCCCGAGGCGGTTCCAGCGTCCGGGGCTCTTGGCTGCCCCTTCCCCGGTGAAGGCGGTGTGGGCGTAGCTGCGCGAGGCGATGCGCCAGGCCCTCACGTCACCAGGCCGTCCTCCAGGCGGCCCAGGAGGTGCTCCACCGCCTGGGAGCCAGGTTCAGTGTCCAGGTACGCGAGGGGGCTCGAGCCGTGCAGGAACACCTTGGGGCTGTTCATCCAGGAGGCCGCCAGCTGGGGCGAGCCGAAGAGCTCCTCGGCACGGCGCAGCAGGTAGATCACCCGGTACAGGCGGTTGGACTGCTCCCGGTTCAGGCGTCCCAGGCCCTTGTAGCGGTGGAGGCTGCTCCTGGGGATGCCCGCTGCCTCCAGCACCTCCTGCTGATCCAGACCGTAGCGCCGGGCCACCTCGGGGATGAGTTCCACCGGCAGCCCCTCCCGGACGCTCGCCACGTCAGTGGGTGAGCCGTCGAAGCGGAGGGGGAGCACTGTTCCCATATGGGACATTATGGCGTTCCACCTTGAACAAGTCAACGCTCCAGCCCCAGCCTCCTCGCCGCCCGCAGGGTGCGGGGGGCCTGGGAGAGATCGGCCTCGAGGTAGTCCCGCCCCCGGCGGAAGCGGGCGTCTTCCCCGTAGCGCTTCGCCAGCACCCGGAAGTAGTCCGCGCTGAAGTGCAGGAAGGCGGTGGCCGCCTCCCCATCGAAAGACAACCAACCCGTAAGTCCTGACTGCGCGGCGCACAGGCAGGTCGTAGACCCCATGGCTGAAGCCAGGGGCTTGGAGCCCGTCTATGACGAGGCCAAGCGATGGAGCCCATGGACAAGGCGCTGATGTCGCTACGTTGCGAACAGGTTCAAGACCCACTCCGGGGTGCTTCCCCAGCCCCGGACCCTGGCAGTCCCGGTTGCAGACAAGCTTTGGGGTGTGCGCGAAACGGATCGGGACGTGCACCGGTTCGCAACATGGCCGAGGGGAGCGGTACGGGAGCGTCCGCCCATATCCGTCACCAGCCCCGTAAGGGGTCCCGAAAGGGAAGGAGAAAACATGGTTTTCGTGCTGGACAAAAGAAAAAAGCCGCTCATGCCTTGCAGCGAGAAGCGTGCTCGGTTCCTGCTCACCCGAGGCCGGGCGTTTGTAGTTCTACCTATATTGTTAAGAGTCCCGAGTCATCTAAATTCGAGGCTATGCTGGAAGTTAACCGCCGATGCAACAGCATCGAAGAGCTCAGGCATGACCCTGAGCTTCTTGATAGTCCAGTCGGTCGTGTTTTTCCGGGCGTGAATCATTCACTCCGGGCGGTTCGCCCCGACCTACCCCCAACTTCAGCAGATATCGTGATTATTGGAGGCGGGATTATTGGCAGCGGCATAGCCTGCCACCTCTGGCACGTACCCAGCCTGCGGCGCCGGATGATCCTGCTGGAGAAACACTCCTTCCTCGCTGGGCAGTTCTTCCAGGCCATGAACGCCACCGGGCAAAGGGTCATGCGCAGCCCCTACGAGCACCACATCGCCCCGGACGGCGACATGCAGATGCTAGACTTCGCTCGTCTTCACCTCGACCAGTTGACGTCGCTCGAGCGCGAGCAGGTCTGGCTGGGCCTCTCGGGCCAGCGCGCCGTAGTCCCGCTCGACGTGTTCATCGGCCACTCGACCCACATGATCGGGGTACATCAGCTCCGCAAGATCGCCTACCGCGCGCGGGTAATCTCGGTTAGACCTGACCCGGGGCGGGACGGATATCTGATCGCTACCGCCGAGGGGCCGGTCATCCGGGCCAAGACAGTCATCCTGGCAGCGGGCAACCGCGAGGCTGTGTGGCCGCAGGTTTTCTCGGAGGCTGCCCGCCGCTATCCCGCGCGGGTGTGTTCGGTATACGCGAAGCCAGCGCTCAACCCGGGCCAGACGATCGCCGTCGTCGGTAGTGGGCTCAGCGCGGCCCACACCATCCTCCGGGCGCTCGAGGCCGGAGCACGGCCCGTGTGGATCCTACGCCGCGAGGAGCGTTACCGGTGTGCCGATTTCGACACGGCTTATTTCCGAACGGAGGGTATTGCGCGGTTCCGGCGGCTGCCTAGCCTGGCCCGGAAGGTCGGTACGTTGCTGGAGGAATCCCGTGGCAGCATCATGCTGGAGTTCCTGCCGCGGCTGGGCAGCCTAGAAGAAGCGGGCGTCTTACGGGTTCACCGTCATGCCACGGTGTTGGCTGTCCGAGCATCAGCCAGCGGCCGCCTCGAACTCAACCTGTCATCGGGCGCCGATGAGCATGTGGACTTGGTGATTTTGGCGACCGGCCTATCCCCTGACACGCAGCTTCTGCCGGATGAGGTCGAGCTCCTCGCCGATCGTTACCCGGTCCTGGAGGACGGCACGCTTGAGGTCAGCGGCCACCCAGGCCTCTTCGCAGCCGGGCCACTGGCCTCTTTGACGCTTGGTCCCGCCGCCAAGAACGTGGATGGGGCTAGGCTGGCCGCACAAGTGATCATCCCGGCACTCATCGAAAAATTCAGTGGCAGCCGTCCAGCTTCCTTCACGGTTCGGGGGAATTTCGCCGTCAGTTTCCCGCTGAAGGCAGGTGTGCGATGACCCAGCACCGGTCAGGCGCTTACTACCTCCCCGAGGAAGAGTTGGAGCGCGCCATGGTACTCATGCGCTACGGAACGTCCGAGCTCCACGCGGTCTTCGGGCTCTGCCACGTCGCCCAGGATCTGACCGCACAGCTGTGCTGGATCGAACGCGCAAGCCATAGCGAGCGGGCTGCTGAGCTGTTGGAGGATCTGGAGGCAGAGGGGCAGCGCGAGGCCGACAGCCTGATCCAGCTCTTGAAGTCCGCAATCTGTGAGGAATGGGGCTACTGCAGGCGCCGTGTGACGGATGGGCTCGGCGATCCCCGCCGCCTGGTTCAAGAGCTTTCCCGCCTCATTTACAACTACTTATGCTTAGACGAAAAGGGGGTGAGAGCCGTAGATCGATCTTGGGTACTCCTGGCAGCGGTAGTGCTTGCGAGATCAGACTTGGGAAAACTCTGCCGCTGTGCGGGTTGAGAGGAGTTAGGGTCTAGGTTTCCTTGCAGACACGACGGAGGGAAAGATGCTGAGGTCGAAGGACTTGCACATGGCGGCTACCATCGACATGGAGAGCCGCACCATCATGGTCTCAGGGGCGATTGATGTCAACCGGGTCACTATCGTCATGCGGGTGCCGATCCCGGAGCCCGGGGAATACACGCTGGTCAAGGCGGAGACCAACCTGACCGATGAGCCCTGGCTGTGCTGGCAGATCACCCTCGGAGAAGGGGTTTCGCTCCCGCTGCAAAACCCTACGAATCTGCTGCTTTCGCGCCAATTCCGCAAGGCCAAGTACCTGGCGGACCGGGGCGCGATCCTTTTCTGGGATGGCGAGGTCCGTCCGGGCGACGCCATCTTCAAGATGGCGCGGCTGAACATCTCCGGCAACTACATGATCCTGTCGCATAACCGCGGGGGGTTAACCGACGGCATCTTTGACGAAGACGAGGACGAGTCCGACGATACCGGGCTTGAGCAGGACACCCCGCGGATCGACCTGCCCGGGGCCTTGGACCGCTACTACGAGCACATCACGAGGCACGGCTTCGGTGACGATCTGCCCAAGATTGAGGTCGAAACACCGGTAAGGATCGTGCAGCCTGGGGAAATCGACATCCTCTCCTTCACGAACCTCCCCCAAGCCCATTCGGGCGGCATCCGGCCGCGGGAGCGAGCCTGAAGGAGTGCTGGTGCCGTTCAGAGGAGGCCTTATGGCCTCCGCTTTTGTAGGATCAGCCGGCTTATGATTGTCCTGGAGGGGGTTTCCAAACGCTACCGGGTGCTCGAGCCCGGGCGTGGCCTCGGGGGCTTCGTGCGGAGCCTGGTGAAGCCGCGTTACCGGGAAATTACCGCCCTGGACAACATCAGCCTCACCGTCCCGCAGGGGCAGGTGGTCGGCTACATCGGACCCAACGGGGCAGGCAAGTCCACAACCATCAAGATCATCGCGGGGATCGTCCGCCCCTCGGCGGGTCGGGTTGTTGTGGCGGGCCGAGACCCGTTCCGCCAGCGCACCGCCCACCAGCTGGAACTCGGGGTGGTGATGGGCCACCGCACCCGGCTTTTCTGGGACCTGCCGGTGCTGGAGTCGCTCCGCTACCACGCCAAGGTGTATCGCCTCAGCCAGAGTGGATTGGATCAGCGCATCGGTGCCATGGCCCGGCAATTCGGCATCGAGGGGTTGCTCTCGCAGCCGGTACGCCAGCTGAGCCTTGGACAGCGCGTCCGGTGCGACTTGGCCCTCGCCTTCCTCCACCACCCCAGGGTGCTCCTGCTCGATGAGCCTACCATCGGCCTGGACTTCGACAGCAAGGCGTTGCTGCGGTCCGCTATCCGTCAGGTGGCCTCTGATCTACAGACGACCGTCATCCTGACGTCGCACGACTTGGACGATGTTGAAGCCTTGAGCGATCGTATCGTCCTGCTCGACGAGGGCCGAGTCCTCTACGACGGAACCCTCCGACAACTCCGAGCCCAGCACGGCGTACTCCCCGAGCTCCGGCTAAGGCTCGAAGCCGGGGCGGATCAGGTGCGCGCTTGGCTTGAGGGGCTGGGCGGAGTACGGGAGGTCTACACCCACGACGGCTGGGTGTGCGTCGCCCATGAGGGGGGAGGAGCCCCTGCGGCTGTGCTTGCGCGCCTTCTTCCACAAACCCCGGTCAGGGAGATGACCACCCACGAACCCTCGATCGAGGAGGTACTCCGGCGGGTCTACCGGGGAGCAAGGTAGAGATGATCCCTTATACCGCCAACCTCCGTGTCGGATTTCAGCTGGCCCTCGCATACCGTAGAGCGGCCGCGGTCTGGGTCGTCGGAGAGCTGGCGCTCCTGGTGGCATTTTACTTTTTGTGGCGCGCGGTTTTCCTTTCCGTACCCGCAGGGTCATTTGCGGATCGGGACTTCGCTGCTTTCTACTTGTACTTATTGACCGCGCGACTCGCAGCGCGATTCACCGGCGGGCCTGCCTGGGGGTTCTTTGCCCAGCGCGTCCGTGTGGGAACCGTTGTGTACGACTTGGTACAGCCGGTCGAACTGGAGTATGCCCTCCTAGCCCGGTGGTTAGGGCAGAAGGCCGGACAGTTGGTCATGGCGCTGCCGGCCTACGCCACCGCAGCGTTCGTCTCCGGGGCCTGGAGCGCTGGCGAGTGGCGGTTGGGGTGGTTCTTCCTGAGCCTGGTGGTGGGTTTTGCCTGTGCCTACTTTTTCGAGTTCTTGATGAGCCTCTCGGCTTTCTACACTAGCGCGCAGCAGGGGATCAACGAAGCCAAGGCCCTGGTCGTGGCGCTCCTGAGCGGGGCATTTTTCCCCATTGACCTGCTGCCGGATCGCTACGCCCTTCTAGCCAGTCTGCTGCCTTTCCAGGCCTTTATCTACCTTCCTGCGCGCATGCTGCAGCCGTCCATGCCGGAGAGCGAGATCTTCCGCGGACTGGCGGTGCAGCTGTTCTGGCTCCTGGTGCTTGCTGCAAGCTCCCGCTTCCTCCTCGGACGAGTACGCCAGCGGTTCAACGTGCAAGGAGGATAAATGACCCACTACCTCGCCCTCGCGCTGGCCGCCCTGAGGCTGCAATTCGCGACCTGGAAGCAGTACCGGGTGGACTATACCGCTGGCGTGCTCACCGTGCTCCTGGAGCAGGCCCTGACCCTGGTGCTTTTCTCCGTCATCTTCACACACGTGCCGCAAGTCCGCGGCTGGACCTTCCCCGAGATGCTCGTGCTTTACGGGTTGAACCGAATGGCGCTCGGCCTTGCCGACACTCTGGGGGAGAGCCTATGGTGGGTCGGCAGCTACGCCCAGGACGGCAGCCTGCTGCTCTACAAGCTCCGTCCGCTCGGGGTACTCTTCCAGCTCCTCACTGAGCGGATCCACTTCGAGCGGATTTCAGGATGCCTGACCGGGCTGATCCTGGTCCTCCATGGAGCGTCCGCGGCCGGGGTGGAATGGACTGCCGGTAAGGTTGCCACGGTCCTCTTATTTGTTCTCCTGGGCGCGTTCATCTATCTCGGGCTCATGATCCTGGGGGCTGCCGTAGCCATGCGGGTCATCGGCAGTTTGGACGCCATCACGACCTTGTGGAGCTTAACCGAGTTCGCCAAGTACCCGCTTCCCATCTTCGGTCGAACCGGGGCCTTTCTCCTGACGTTCGTCGTCCCGCTGGCGCTGACCGGCTATGTTCCTGCCGCTCTCCTGCTCGACGAGCACACACGCACAGCAGGCACCATCGCCCTTGCCGAGGCTTTGGTCGCTGCCGGCGCGTTCTTCGGCTTGTGCCTGCTGGCGTGGTCGTGGGCCCTCCGCGCTTATGAGGGGACTGGGAACTGAGAGCCAACCTGCGGCGATAGCGGTGGGGGTGCTTAATGGGCATGAGGTATCGCAAGGTCGGTAAGTGGGGCCTTCAGGTCTCCGAGATCGCCCTGGGTGCCTGGGCCAGCTTCGGAGATTGCGTGAAGGATGTGGGCGAGGTCAAGAAGATCGTGTGTCTGGCCTACGAGTCCGGCGTCAACTTCTTCGATAACGCGGACACCTATGCGAACGGATGCGCTGAAGAACTCATGGGCAGCGTGCTCGCCGAGTACCCACGCAGCACCCTCGTCCTCGCCTCGAAGGCGGGATGGCCTGTGTCCGGGTGTCCCAATAGCCAGGGCCTCTCCCGCAAGCACCTGCGCGCCTCTCTGCAGGCCAGCCTTCAAAGGCTACGAACGGATTATCTGGATATCTACTTTGCTCACCGCCACGACCCGGATGTACCCCTCGAGGAGATTGTCACGACCATGAGCGCGTTCGTTGATCAGGGGCTTATCCTCTACTGGGGAACCAGCGAGTGGCCTGTCGCACGGCTGGCGGGTGCATGCGAGTTTGCCAGGGCGAATGGGCTGCATCCACCTATCTGCGAGCAGGTTGACTACTCGATCCTTTACAGGAAGCGGTGGGAAAACACCCTGGCGCCGGAGGCGGAGCCGCTCGGATTGGGCTTGATGGCCACGAGCCCGTTGGCGATGGGGGTGCTCACCGGGAAGTACGACGACGGGATCCCCCCCGGTAGCCGGTTGGCCCGGCATAAGGTGCTGAAGGAAGCTCTGCTGACGCCTCACAACCTCGCTCGTGTGCGGGAATTGGCGGCGGTCGCTGCCGAGCACGGAATGACCCGGGCTCAGCTCGCGCTAGCTTGGGTTTTGCGACGCAAGGAGCTTTCATGCGCCATCGTGGGAGCCACCGGGATAGGGCAGCTTCAGGAAAACCTTGGTGCGGCCGGGGTAGTGCTCGCACCCGAGGCCGTGGCACAGATCGAGCGGATTATAGGTGGCAAAAGCTCAACCGCGAGCACCACTTGACCACCTACTGTCCTTATCGGAGTTGGCGACGGTATGCACGCACGGGACAAACCTCTCCCGATCCTCCGAGCAACTACCCGCCGGGAACGCCTCGAGAGGGCCCGGCACATCGCAGATTGGATCCTGGGCCATTACTCGGACGCGGTTGTGGCCATCGGAATCTATGGGTCCACCGCACGGGGCTCCGACGAGCCCTACTCCGACCTGGAGATGTCGGTCCTCATGCGAAGCTCACCCACCCCCGGCAGGGACGAGCGCTACGTGCAAGGGCTCAAAATCAGCGTCGAATTCCACACCGTGGGGTCGGTCTACCGGCGCCTGCAGCGGGTAGACCTGACCTGGCCCTTGTGCGTAGACCAGTTTGTCTCGGTCTTATCCCTGTACGACCCGGAGGGGCACTGGCCCAAGCTAAAGCTGCTCGTTGATCAGCTGCCGTCCGGATCGTTCGTGCAAGCCATTCGCGAGGGGATCGTGGGGGAATTGTTGGAGAACTTCGCCAAGCTGGAGAATGCCCGAAAACGCGACGACGCCCCTGCAATGCGATGGATCGCCTGGAACCTCGCGTGGGATGTGGCCATGATCTCCGCCCTCATGAACCGGGCATACTTCACCTCTTGGTCGCGCACACCCGACGAGATCCTCCGACTGCCGTCGCTGCTGCCCGCGGTTAAGAGCCTCGTGGAGAAGTTCCGCAACGGCGATCTGCGCAGCGCCAAGGGGCTCCATCGTTGTTGCGAAGCCGCAGTGAGGGGGGTTGTGCAACATGTGGCAACCCTTGGCGTCCACGTCCAAGTCGAACCGTCCCTGGCAGGACCTCCCCGGGAGCAGATCGGGGGAGGTGGGCCCGGATCGAAACGATAAGCGTTGTGGAGGAGGAGGATGGCTAATAAGGACACCCGAACACTCGAGGAAAGGATAGAGGAACTACAGGCGGTGGTGACGAAGCTCTTCGTCCAAATGGATGCCCAGCGTATTGGAGGTCCGGGGAATGCCGGTGCTGCTGATGGCGGCGAGTTGCCGGACTTTGGCCCTTGGATGGACACGACATGTTGCTACGCCAGGGTCATCGCCCTTCGGACCGACCTCCAGGGTCGCTTCCAGTTTGCCACACTTAAACTGCTGCACGACTGCTCTGATGAGCGCCGACCTGCCTGGAGAGAGGGCGCCATCTTCGACCTGCGCAACCCGGCCTGGGAGGCTGAACTGAAGCGAGCCCAGAACTATGACCTGCTGGTTGGTGTAAGGGTTCTTCCGGACGGACGAGTCGTCGGGATCGAACTGGCACGCCCTAACAAGAAACCCCGGGCCTCGACGCCCGGCGTTTCCCAGTTGCGAGCGGAAAGGGCACCAAAAGTGGACAAGGAGGCTCCGTAACTTTAGAAGGTGGTGAAGTCCAGAGCTATGCCCCCAACGGCCCCAGTCCCACCCTTTGACCCCCTGTCGCCGGAGGTCCTTGCCGACCCCTATCCAGCGTACGCGCGCCTGCGTATGTCGGACCCTGTGCACTGGGGGATTCCCCACACGCGCGCCGGAGCGTGGTATGTATTCCGCCACGCCGACATCGCGAGCCTCCTCAGGGATCCGCGGTTGTCGCGACGACGACCGGCTACTGGGAGGGGAGTCCCCTCTGGAAGACCCATTTCCGAGCCATACCGTGGCTTTTTGCGGATGATGGCTCAACAGGTGGGATTTCAGAATACTGTTGGTCACGCTCGTCTGCGGGCGGTGATGGGGCCGCTTTTGTCTCCGCGTGCAGTCGCTGGTGTAGTCCCGCGAGTCGAGTGGGTCGCCCGCAAGCTGCTACAGGACATCGAGGACCAGCATTCCATGGATGTACTCAACGAGTATGCTCTTCCGCTGGTACTCAGGGTGTTGGCGGAATTGCAGGGCGTTCCGGAGAGTTCGTTCGAGGAGTTGCGCGCCTGGATCGGGGTGATCTCCAGTGTGAGCTCTTCCTCTCCCAAGGAAGAGCTTCTAAGAGCCAACCGGGCGGTGGCCGAGTATGGCCAGCTGGTAGAAGGACTCGCGGGGGAGGCTGGGGGGAGCCCCCAGGGAACCGTGCTGGCTGGCATGTTAGCTGCGCGGGAATTAGGACAGGTCAGCCAAACAGAATTCGTCGCGAACCTGCTGGCCTTGCTCGACGCTGGTACCCAGACCACCGCTGACTTCATTACGAACAGCGTGTTGGTACTCTTGAGCCACCAGGACCAGCTCAAGCTTCTCAGGGAGGACCCGCAGTTGCTGGGCTACGCAGTCCAGGAACTCTTGCGCTTCGAAAGCCCAGTGCAGATCGTTGGCCGCTGGGCAACTGAGAGCTTCGTTTTTCAGGGTAAAGGGATCGAGCGGGGCCAAGTCGTGTACCTAGTCCTGGGCTCGGCTAACCGTGATCCCAGCTGGGTGAGCGATCCGGACCGGCTTGACTTAAAAAGGAAGCTGGACCGTACAGCAGCCTTTGGCGGAGGAACCCACTATTGCCTAGGTGCCCCGCTAGCCCGCCTGATAGGGGGAAAAGCTCTAGAGATTCTTCTACAGTGGAAAGGCAGCTTGTCTTTGCAGACCAGCAGGCTTATATGGCGGCCCGCGTTCGGGTTTCGTGGGCTTACTGAGCTGAGGGTATCATGGTAATGGCAGCATGCGTATTTCAGAAGATTCGAGCCACACTTTTCGTCGGAAGCCGAGCCGGTGATTCAGTAACTCACCTTACGCGGCAAAGCTGAGAGACTGTCGTAAAAGTCCGCTATACTTGAAGGGTGGCTTCTACACGGAGATCTTACCCCAGCGACCTGTCGGACGCGGAGTGGGCCATCCTGGAGCCGTTGATCCCCGCCCCCAAGCCCGGTGGCCGACCCGCAAAGGTGCCGAGGAGGGAGATCGTCAGCGCCATACTTTACGTCCTGGAAAACGGCATCAAGTGGCGGGCCATGCCCCATGACTTACCCCACTGGTCTACGGTCTACCACTACTTCCGCAAGTGGCAGAAGGAGGGGGTCTGGGAGCGGGTGGCCCAGGCCCTGGTCCGGTGGGATCGGGAGCGAGAAGGAAGGCAGGCTTGCCCCAGCGCTCTTGTCATGGATAGTCAGTCCGTCAAGACCACGGAAAAAGGGGGCCCCGGGGACACGACGGGGCGAAGAAGGTCAAAGGGAGAAAGCGGCAGAACACGGGGGGCCGTCTCTTGAACGGAAGGGGTGTGGGGCGGCAGTCCCCGACCAGACCGCAGTTCGGTTGGTCGGGGAAGGATAGCCCCGCCAGGACAAAGTCCTGTATACTGTTTTTGTAGGTCGTCCCCGGAACGGGGATGCGCGTAAAGGGAGCCGCAGGCGAGTGTCCTACACACGTTTGAGCCTGTGAGGATGGTCGCGCGAAACTCCAACCAAAGTTGGTTGCGAGTAGTTCATGGCCTTTGTCCACCCGGCCAATGAGCACGACAAGTGGGGTGGGCAGGCGTTGCTTTTGGGGATGGACCTCTCCTTGTGGCCCCGGGTGCGCAAGCTCTTTGTGGACTGGGGCTACCGGGGTTTGCGGGAGGTGGCTAGGGGGCTGGGACTGGAGCTGGAGGTGGTGGCCCGTCCTTACGCGGGGGTGCGGGGGGTCTGGGTGCGGGAGGGGGAGGAGGTGCCGGAGATCCCGCGGGAGGGTGGGTTCAAGCCCCTGCCCAAGCGGTGGGTGGTGGAGCGGACCTTTGCCTGGATGGGGCGAAACCGACGGCTGGGGAAAGATTACGAGTACCCCCCTGAGGTAACGGAAGCCTGGATGTATTTAGGCATGATACGCTTGCTGGTGAAGCGGCTGGCCAGGGCCGCTTAAGCTGGAGGAGGGGACTTTTACAACAGTTTCTGAAATGGCATAGATTGAAAAGGTGAATCCCCAGCCCCTGGATTTGTACACCGATTACTTGTTGAGCAGCTTTGGAGCGGCGACGGCCACAGGATTGTCGCGGATGGTGGATGGAGCCATAAGCCACGACCAGATCACCCGCATGCTGGGGGGAGATTGACAAGGCTCGGTGCAGTTGTGGCGCAAGGTCAAAGCCACGGTGCGAAAGATACAGCGTGAGGAAGGGGTGCTGATTCTGGATGATAGCATTTTGGAGAAACCCTACACGGACGAGAACGATATAGTGGCCTGGCAATAGCAAAGAGCGGATGGTCAAGGGGATCAACTTTGTGAGCCTGTTGTATCACAGCCAGGGGCTGACCTTGCCGGTAGGCTACGTGCTGGTGGAGAAGACGGAAGTCTATGTAGATCAGAAAAGTGGCCAGCGCAAACGCCGCAGCCAGGTGAGCAAGAATGAACACGCCCGCTACCTGCTGCAAACCGCAGTGCATAACCAGATTCCCTTCCAGCACGTGCTCAACGACGTCTGGCTTGCCTCGGCGGCGAACATGCGATTTATCGTGCTGGACATGAAGAAGCACTTTGTGATGCCGCTCAAAAGCAATCGCAAGGTAGCGCCAGGTTATCGGCACCGCCGGTATGCGCTGTGCGCACCCCCTATGAGCCAAGAACAACAGCAAAGGGGTCAATGGACAGGAGTGGAGGGTCTGGACTACCAAGACCCCACCCCCCGGCAGGTATATCTGGAAGGGGTTCCCTTCCCCCTGCTGCGGGTTCGGCAAGTCTTCACCCACGAAGATGGGAGCCAGGGGGTGTTGTATTTGTGTAGCAGCGATACCACCCTGGACTTTGAACGGATGATCGAGCTCTATCAAAAACGATGGGAGATCGAGCGCTTTCATCAATCCATCCGACAAAACGCTGCCCTGGCCAAGTCGCCTACCAAGACCCTGACCACCCAGGCCAACCATTTCTTTGCGGCTATGTGGGCCTTTGTCAAGCTGGAACTCCTCTCCCACCAGACCCAAATCAACTACTTCGCCCTCAAGGCCAAGCTCTATCTGGTTGCCAGTCGGGCTGCTTTTCAGGAACTACAGCAGATCAAAGCTCAACTGACCGCGTAAGGTATACCTTCGTTTGCTACCGCATAGCCCCACCCCAGCCATTCTGAGGAGGACATGACTGCGAACCAGATTGTGGGCTAGGATGAGGAGGTTTATCCGGGCTACGAGGCCCCCGAAGCTCTTGCTCTCTACTTGGCGAAGCCGGAAAGACCTGACCAGGACGCCAAAGCGCACCTCTATCCAGTTTCTCCCCATCCACTCCCTCCACCTAGCGGAACCCCCGGTCCCCCAGGACCGGGCCCAAGCCCGAATCTTCCACCCGGCCCCGGGCCCAGATCTCCCCGGTGTTGCCCGGCAGGACGCCCCAGCGCACGGGGTATGAAAACCTATGCTGGGGTAGGAAGCAGGCGTGCGCCCGAGGATGTGCTAAAGCTGATGGGGAAGATTGCCCGGCGGCTGGCGGAGCGGGGCTGGGCGCTGCGAACGGGTGGGGCAGAAGGGGCTGACCGGGCGTTTGAGCGGGGGGCCCGTGCGGGCGGTGGAGCAGTTGAGGTGTTTCTGCCGTGGCCGGGATACAACGGCTACCGGGAAGGGGCGCTGAAAGCCCCGAGCCCGGAGGCGGTGCGGCTGGCGGCAGCATTGCATCCGGCCTGGGGGCGTCTGTCACCGGCGGTACAGCG
>DAIUDO010000052.1:0-13515 GCA_036845585.1 Meiothermus sp.
TTTTGCCGCTCAGACTGAACTGCTCGAGGATTTTCATAGCTGCAATATACCGAATACTTTACAGTTTGCCTTCTGGCCGCGTTCCCGGCTACAGCCCCTCCACCACCATGGCGATCCCCTGTCCTACCCCAATGCACATGGTAGCCAGCCCAAACTGCACCCTTCTGCGCTGCATCTCGTGCACCAGGTTGGTCAGGATGCGGGCCCCCGAGCAGCCCAGCGGATGTCCGATGGCAATGGCTCCACCGTTCACGTTCAGCCGGGGGTCTTCGGCCTCGAGGCCCCATTCGGCCAGCACCGCGAGGCTCTGGGCCGCAAAGGCTTCGTTGAGCTCAATCAGGCCTATCTCGTCCAGGGTAAGCCCGGCTCGCCGCAGGGCTTTTTGCGTAGCCGGCACGGGCCCGATGCCCATAATGCGCGGTTCCACCCCGGCCACGGCGATCGAGCGCACTTTGGCCATTGGCTTCAGGCCATGGGTTTGCACGTAAGCTCCAGAGGCCAGCAGAACCCCGGCCGAACCGTCGTTGAGCGAAGAGGCGTTGCCGGCGGTCACGCTGCCACCGGCACGAAACACCGGTTTGAGTTTGGCCAGGGCTTCCAGGCTGGTGTCGGCCCGAGGCCCTTCATCGGTCTGGATAAGTGTGGTGTTGCCCCTACGGTCCACAACCTCTACCGCGACCATCTGGCTGGCGTAGGCCCCCTGCTGCTGCGCTCGGATGGCTTTTTGGTGCGAGAGCAGGGCGAAGGTGTCCTGGGCCTCGCGCGGAATTCTGTACTGTTCGGCCAGGTTCTCGGCGGTCTCACCCATCGAGTCGGTGCCGTAGAGCTCCTTCATGCGCGGGTTGACCAGTCGCCAGCCTAGGGTGGTATCGAACATCGTGACGTTGCCGGTTGAAAAGCCTTTCTCGGCTTTGGGTACCACCCAGGGAGCCCGGCTCATGCTTTCGACCCCCGCACCGATATAGACCTGGCCCTCCCCAGCCCAGATAGCCCGGGCGGCGCTTGCAACCGCGTCCAGCCCACTTCCGCACAAGCGGTTGAGGGTGGAACCTCCCACGCTCACCGGCAGGCCGGCCAGCAACAACGCCATGCGGGCAACGTTGCGGTTGTCCTCGCCGGCCTGGTTGGCACAGCCCATATAAACGTCCTCTACGTCGCCTCCGGGGACTCCGGTGCGCTGGAGGAGGGCTTTGATGGGAATGGCCCCCAGGTCGTCGGCCCGCACAGATGCCAGGGCCCCTCCATGTTTGCCAACTGGGGTACGGACAGCATCGATGATGTAGGCTTCCATGTTCATGTTTTACCTTTTGCAAAGCAGGCCAGGGTCTTGTGGCGATTCAGCCGCTGCTCTCCAGTCGGAACACCGTTCCGGTGAACAGGGCCACCACCCGTTCGCTGCTCCGGATCTCGATGCGGTAGGTGGCGGTGCGTCGCCCCAGGTTCTCCTCGCTGGCATGGGCCACGAGGTAATCGCCCGCCCTGACCGCCTTGAAGTACAGCATCTGGGTGGTCAGGGCTACCGCCGGTGTGCCGTGTGAGTTGGAGGCCAGCGCAAACGCGGCATCGGCCAGGCTGTACAGAAACCCGCCGTGGCAAGACCCGTGGATGTTGAGGTGTTCGGGCCCGACCTGTGCTTCCAGCACGGCCCGGCCAGGTTCGACCAGCCGGGTCTTCAGACCCAGAAGTTGCATGTAGGGGTCGGTGGTCGCGAACATGGTCAGGCTTCGGTTCGGGTGCGGATGCCCAGGTAGGACTCGATGACCCGTGGGTCGTGCAGCAGCTCTGAACCTTTGCCTTCCATGACCAGCTCACCGGCCTCCAGCACGTAGCCTCGGTCGGCCAGCTTGAGGGCCATGCGGGCGTTCTGTTCGACCACCAGAATCGGTACGCCCTGTTTTTTGAGTTCGGCCAGGATGTGGAAAATCTCCTGTACGATCAGGGGGGCCAGCCCCAAGCTGGGTTCATCCAGCAGCAGCAGTTTGGGCCGGGTCATCAGCGCCCTACCGATGGCCAGCATCTGCTGCTCGCCACCGGACATGGTACCGGCAAGCTGCTTGCGGCGCTCGCGCAGGCGGGGGAACAGGGTGTAGACCCGCTCGAGGTCTTCCCGAATGCCCTTTTCGCGGCGCTGAAAACGGGTAAAGGCTCCCAGCAGCAGGTTGTCTTCCACCTCCATGGAGGCGAACAACTCGCGCTTTTCCGGGACCATTACCAGCCCTTGGGTAGCCAGTGCTTCCGGGGAACGCTGTCCCAGCACTTGCCCCTGGTAGCGCACCGTGCCGCTGGTGTTCACCAGCCCGACGATGCCTTTGAGGGTGCTGCTCTTGCCGGCTCCGTTAGGGCCGATGAGCGTGATGGCCTCTCCGACCCCAACCGACAGCGACAGATGGCGCACCGCCTCGACCGCCCCGTAGCGCACCGTGAGGTTGGAAACCTCCAGGACGCTCATGGCCGCTCCTTGGCTGGGCACTGGCAACACCCTGTGTTTGCCTTGGGTACTCGGCCGGTTGCATGCCTTCTCATGCCGCCTCCCCCAGATAAGCCTCAATCACCTTGGGATTGCGCTGGACTTCGGCAGGGGTGCCCTCGGCCAGCTTCTCGCCGTAGTGCATGACCACCACCCGGTCGACCAGCCCCATCACCAGATCCATGTCGTGGTCAACCAGCAGCACCGTCACCCCTTCGTTCACCAGCTTGCGAATCAGGTCAGCGAACTGGCGTTTTTCGCCAGCCCTGAGCCCGGCAGCAGGCTCGTCGAGCAGGAGCACCTCCGGGCCGGAGGCCAGTGCCCGGGCAATCTCTAACAAGCGCAACTGTCCGATGGCCAGCCCATCGGCTTTCTGGTGGGCAATCTGGGCCAGCCCTACCCGCTCGAGGGCGCGGTAGGCTTCAGCCAGTGCGGCGGCTTCCTCACCCCCAGACAGCCCAAACATCGAGCTGGCCATGCTGCTTTGGGTGCGGGCGTAGGTGCCCAGGGCGGCGTTTTCCAGCACGGTCATCTCGGGGAAGAGGTGGGGGTGCTGGAAGGTGCGGGCGATTCCCAACCGGTGCACCTCGTAAGGCATCCGGCCTTGGATGGGCTGACCCTTGAACTTAACCCGGCCCTCGCTGGGCGCATAGACCGAGGTAATCATGTTGAAACAGGTAGACTTGCCGGCCCCATTGGGCCCGATCAGCGCCAGAATCTCGCCCCGGCGCAGCTGGAAGTTCATGCCATTGACCGCCAGCAGGCCACCAAAGCGCTTGGTCAGATTCTCCACTTCCAGAACCACCTCGCCGGCCTGGCCGGTGGTCAGCCGGCTCGGCAAGCCGCTGCCGGCTGGATTTTGCGGCTTTGGTTTGGGCAGGTAACGCTCGATGAAGGGCCACAAGCCCTTAGGGGCAAACATCAAGATCATGACCAGAATCAGACCGTAGGCGATAATCTCGTAGTTGCCGGTGCGTCCGAAAATCTGCGGGAGCACCACTTTGAGTACCTCCTCGAGGCTCGTCACCAGGCCCGAGCCCAGAATCACGCCCGGTATGCTTCCCACACCCCCGGCCACCGCGGCAATCAGGTACTTGATGGAGGCATCTAGACTGAAGGGCGTAGGGCTGATGAACTTCTGGTAGTGCACATACAGCCAGCCTGCCACCCCTGCATAAATAGCCGACAGCACAAAAACCTGAAGTTTGAGCACCGCTGGATTAACTCCGAAGCTGGCTGCGGCAATCGCATCCCCCTTGGAGGCCCGCATGGCCCGCCCCACCCGGCTGTTGGTCAGGTTCCAGGCCGTCCAGGCACCCAGCAACACAAAAAACCAGGCCAGGTAAAAATAACTCCTCGAGTCGTTGAGCTGCCAGCCCAACAGCGAGATTGGGGGCACCCCGCGCAGGCCAGTATGGCCCCCGGTCAGGCCAATCCAGCTACCCATCAGGATGAAAAGCGCCATACACCAGGCAATGGTCGACAGGGGCAGGTAGTGGCCCTTGAGGCGGGCGGTAATCCCACCCAACACCACCGCACCACCCACGGCGATCAGCACCCCCAGCGGTAGGGTGAGCCAGGGGTTCCAACCCTGTCCGATGGTCAGCAGGGCGCTGGCGTAGGCCGCCAACCCCATGAAAGCAGCCTGTCCAAAGCTGGTCATACCCGACAGGCCGGTCAGCAGATAGAGCCCTAGAGCTACCAGTGCGCCAAAGGCGATGTAGTTGCCGATGGTCAGATAGAACGAAGTGGCCGGCAGCAGCAGCGGCACGACCAGCAGCAAGGCCACCGCAACCAGCGTAAGGGGGGAGAACTTTCTGGCACCCATCACTCCTCCTCCCCAATTTCATGGGTGCGCAAGCTGCGCCAGAAGAGAATGGGCAGCAGCAGCGCAAAGACGATGGCATCCTTGTAGGCGCTGGCCTGGAACGAAGCCCACGACTCCATCGCGCCGACCAGCAGTGCACCCACAACGGCCAGGGGATAGCTGATCAGGCCTCCCAGAATTCCGGCCACGAAGCCTTTGAGCCCAAGCAGAAAACCCTGGAAGTAGGCGGGTGAGATCAGGGGGGCCAGGAGCATACCGCTTATGCAGACGATCAGGGTGGCGATGCCAAAGGAGACATACCCAGCCTGGCTGGGGCTGATGCCCAGCAGCCGTGCGCCGTAGCGATTGACCGCACAGGCCCGCAGGGCCTTACCGTAGATGCTACGGGTGAAGAACAGAAACAGGCCCAGCATGGCGATGAGGGCGAAGCCATAGACCAAAAAGGCCTGATTGTTGACCGGCACCAGTCCAATTGTGGTTTGCCCGGCCAGTATGGCCGGCAATCGGAACTGCTCGGGGCCGAAAAACACCAGCCCCAGACCCATGAACGCAAAATGCAGACCCACTGCAATGATCAGATAGGTGAGTACACTGGCGTTTTTGGCCGGCTCAAAAAAGAGCCGGTATGAAGCCGGGCCAATCGGCAACACCACCAGCACGGCAAAAATCCAGCCCAGCCAGATCGGCACCCCTTGGGCACCCCACCAGGCGATGCCCACCACCCCCAGCGCACCCAGCAGCAACAAAACCGCGCGTCTAAGATTTGATCGGTCCAAAACGGCCCACCAGACCAGCATGGCTGCTGCCAGCCAGGCTGTGCCGGGAATCTGACCCTGCAGGTTCAGTCCACTCACCTCGGGCGGCAGAAACCATACATAGGTGAGGGGGGCAAAAACCAGGAATTCGCCCAGCGGTACCAGGATGACCCGGGTGACCGCAAACACCAGCACCAGTGAAAGCGCCAACAAAGCGTAGATGGTGCCATTCTGCAAGGCATCGGCGGTCAGAAAAGATGCGATGGTCCAATCCATAATGGTGTACTAACACCGGATTCAGAGAGATAATCCTCCAAATCAAAAACGTCAGAGGCTATCTTCCTGAATCCTAGAGCGCTCCCTTCCCTGGCGGTCGGCGAAGAAAACTATTCCCTTCGGTCGAGTTAGTTCGTCACCATTCGGTGACGAACTAACCGAATCTGGCGTAGCAGCCAAAGACACCACTACCGACTATTGGCCGTTGTCTACGCAGCTCCTATCTGAAGGTTCTCAGCAGCCTCCAGTCGAGCTTTCCGTTGGCATCCCGTACGATCTCAACCATCACGGCGGCCTCGCTGAAGCGCAGGCCCAGGTGGTCGGTGGGGGACATGTTGAAAATGCCGTGGGTACCGACCACGTTGCGGGTGGCCTCGAGCTCGTCGCGCACAGCCCGGCGGAAGGCGGCCAGGTTGGTGGTTTGCTCACGCCGCAGAGCCCGCTCGAGGGCAGGCCGCAGGATGGCCCAGGCGTCGTAGGCATGGCCGCCAAAGGTCGAGTAGCTACCGATGCCAAAGCGGGCCTCGTACTGCTGGACGTAGCTGGTCGCCACCTGACGGTTGGGGAAGTCGGGGGGTAGCTGATCAAAGACCAGCACCGGACCGGCGGGCAGTCGGGTGCCCACAACCACATCCCCACCCACCCGCAGGAAGTCGGGGTTGGCTACCCCGTGGGTCTGGTAGATCAGGCCCCGGTAGCCGCGCTCACGCAAGGTCCGCTGGGGTAGCACGGGAGCGGTGCCGGAACCCCCAATCAAAACCGCATCGGGGTTGCGGGCCAGGATGCGCAACACCTGACCGGCCACCGAGGTATCGGTACGGGCAAAACGCTCGGAGGCCACCACCTGGATACCGGCCTCGCGGGCAGCAGCCTCGAAGGCCCGTGCCCAGCCCTCGCCGTAGGCATCGTTGAAGCCGATGTAGGCAGCGGTGCGCACGCCGGAGGCCTGCATGTCCCGCACAATCGGAGCGCTCATCTGCTGCTCGGTTTGTGGCGTTTTGAACACCCAGCGTCGTTTTTCGTCTACTGGGAAGACGATCTCCAGGTTGGCCGCCATGGAAATCTTGGCAATGCCGGCCTCGGCCACCGGGTCAATCATGCCCAGGCTGGCCGGGGTGGTGGTGGTACCAATGATGGCCAGCACCTGGTCTTCCTGAATCAGACGCCGGGTGGCCCGCACCGCCTGGGTGGTGTCCGAGGCATCGTCGATGATGATAAACTGCACCGGACGACCGGCCACGCCGCCGCGCCGGTTGACCTGCTCTTCCAGCAACACCAGGGTGTTGCGCTCGGGGATGCCCAGGCTGGCCGCCGGGCCAGTCGCCGAGACCACCACGCCAATCTTGAGCGGCGCTTGCTGGGCCAGTCCCAGCCCCAGTCCGAGTGCCAGTAGTCCTACCAAAGCTCGCTTCATTGTGCCTCCTTTGTCGTGCTGGTTTGCAAATCTCCCTCGACCTGGGCCACCGGTGCCCACAGGGGTGAGGGTAGATCTCCAAAAGTTTCCAGGCCAGCTGCCACCATTCGGCGCAGCAGCGGGTGTGGACGGTAGCGATCCTCGCCCAGCTCGGCCTGCAAACCTTCCAGGGCCCGCAAGACCGGCTTGAGCCAAATTTTCTCGGCCCATTCCAGGGGTCCCAGCGGATAGCCGGTGCCCAGCCGCATGGCCCGGTCCAGGTCGCCTGGGCTGGCCACTCCCTCAGCCAGGGCCGAAACTGCTTCGTTGATCAGCAGGGCCAGAATGCGGAACCCGATACCGCCGGGCTGGTCGGGGAGCACCAGGGTGTTGTAGCCGTGGGCCCTGAAGTAAAGTTGGGCCATTTGCAGGGCCTGATTGCCGCCTGAGAGCGGGGCGTACAGCTCGACCACCGATTTTTCGGTGACCGGGGGGACCAGGCTGAAGCCCGCTACCATTCGATCTCTGAACTCAGCCTGCACGCTGCTGGCGGAATGCCCCCAGACCAGCGAGACCACCGGCAAATTCTGGAAAAAATCGTGCTTGCGCTCGAGCTTGACCCGGCAGTCCAGCACAAACTGGGCCTCGGTCACGTTTTCGGTGTGCCGCAACCTGGCCCGCAGCTCTTTGGCCAAAGGGTTGGGGCCAACGATCATCGGGAGAGGAGTATCCTCGGTTCTCGGAGCGGGTGACGTCGGCGGCGGGGGTGGCCCTGGGGGGTAGGCGTACCACCCATGGTTGGTTTTGCGACCCAGCATGCCGGCTGCGACCCGTTGGTACTGCAGTGGGTGGGGGCGGTAGCGGGGCTCGCCGTAAAAACCCTGGTACACCGAGGTCGAGGCCGCATAGTTGACATCCAGCCCGATCAGATCCATCAGCTCGAAAGGCCCCATCGGGAAGCCCAGGCCGCGCATGATCCAGTCCAGATGCTCCTTGGCCACACCCTCGCCGTGAAGCTTAAGGGCCTCGCCATAGAAGGGACGGGCCACCCGATTGACCAAAAACCCCGGAGAATCCACCACCTTGACCGGCTCCTTGCCCCAGCTTTGCATGAGCTGTAGCGAGCGCTCAATCAGCTCTGGAGCGGTTTTCAAGCCTGCGATCACCTCCACCAGCTTCATGCGCTGAGCGGGGTTAAAGAAGTGCAGCCCGATCACCCGCTCGGGGTTTTGAACCCTCGAGGCAATGGCCGAGACGGAGAAGGTCGAGGTATTGGTAGCCAGGATGTTGTGGAAGTTGTGTTCGCCTAGTTTGCCCAGCAGTTCTTGTTTGAGCTCGAGCTTCTCGGGCGCCGCCTCGATGACCCACTCGGCCCCGGCACAATCCTGCAGCGACTCGGTTGGGCGAATGCGCGACAGGATGTGATCCACTGGCTCCTGCAAACGCCCCTTTTGGGCAGCTTTTTGCAGATCGGAGCGAACCTCGGCGAGGGCTTTTTCGAGGGCGGTCGGGTAGGGGTCGTAGAGCCAGACCGGGTGGGCTGCCATGGCGGCAACCTGGGCAATGCCGCGCCCCATAGTCCCAGCCCCCAGTACTGCTACCGTCTCCTTCACGCAACCTCCCCAACCAAACAAACACTTGTTTGTCTAACTTTGCATGGGCAGTCTAAACGCACTTTTTATCGCTGTCAAGCCTCTAAACTAACGTTTTGCCAACTGTCTGCTACTCAACAAGCAACCCGCTGCCTTGAGAGCATTGCCGGTTGCAGAAACCGCCACCGGCTTGTGGCAGATTCAAAATGGCGATCAGCAAATAGGATTTTCGAAGATTTTTTGAATCCCAACGCATATTTGGTGGCCTCGGGAAGGCCCGGCGTTGCCGAAGCAACCGAATCGGGCCGCAAAGCCCGGCCTGTGAGCATACCCCTGTACCCCACTATTACGAACGGCTTAGCCAAGCCATGTGCGACGATCTTCCTCGGCAGGGCAGTGCGCTGATGAAGCCGGGAGGTTCGATTCGGCTGGAGTTCAGATCACATGCTGCGGCAGGCCTTGTAGCTCCGACTCCTGAAGCGGCACCCAGCCGCCCTCAAAGGCCTCGAGGAGGGAGCCCTCCAGGAACCAGCTCTTGGGGGTCTTGGCGCCCCAGAGGGTTTGGCGCCGGGGGTCGTTGAGGCTCCAGCGGATGGGCTCGAAGTCGGGGTCTACGGTGCTGTAGTCGGAGGTATAGAGCTCGATGCGGTGACCGTCGGGGTCGCGCAAGTACAGGAAGAAAGCGTTGGAGACCCCGTGTCTGCCAGGGCCCCGTTCGATGGCATCGGTCTGCATGGCCCCGGCCAGGATGTCGCAGGTCTTGATGATGCTCATGGCATCGGGCATCCAGTAGGCGAAATGGTGCAGGCGGGGGCCGGTGCCGTTGGTGAGGGCCAGGTCGTGGACGTTGCCCTTGCGGTGGATCCAGGAGGCCCAGATTTTGCCGTCGTCACCTTCGGTGTACTCCGACAGCCGGAAAGCCAGCCGGTCTATGTACCAGCGGGTCATGGCTTCGACCTGGGGACTCATCACGTTGATGTGGTCGATGCGCTGGATGCCCGGCCCCTTGTGCAGGTCGTAGCGCTGCAACAACCAGGGGTACCGCTGGCTTTCGGCATAAAACGTCACAGGAACCCCAAATGGGTCCTGCATGCGCAGCAGCTTGGGCCGGTCTTGTTCCGATTCCCAGCGGTGGGGGAGGCCCTGGGCTGCGGCCAGCTCGGCCAGCAGTTGCAAATCGAAATCGCCGGCCACCCGGTAGCCCAGGTGCTTTACACCGGGTTCGGGGGCCAGCTCGAGCTTCAGGGTCCACTCCCGGTCTTCGGTGCCCCGCAGGTACAGCGCGCCCTGGCTCTCGTGTAGCACGTTCAAGCCGAGCAGATCCACGTAGAAGTGACGGGAGCGCTCGAGGTCGGTTACGTAAAACACCCCATGTCCAATACGGATAATGTTGGGGATCTGGGTCATAGGGTCTCACCCCTTTCTATCGCAGTTGCCGGTAACCCCGGTTCCAGTACAACAACGGTCGGGCTTCTTTCCCGAGGGATACCTTTTCAACCTCACCCACCACGATTTTGTGGCTCCCACCCGGATAGATGGCCCAGGTCTTGCAGTGAAGGGTGGCCAGTGCGCCGGTTAGCACTGGGCTTTCCTCACCCGCAAGCGGCGTGTAGCCCTCTATGGGGCGGCCTGCAAAATGAGCCGAGGTCTGCTCGTGGCCCTCGGGCAGCAGATTTACGGTGAAGCGTCCGGCTGCCTCCAGCACCGGCCACAGCTGGGCGGTCTCGTTGATGCAGACCAGAATCAGCGGGGGCTCGAGGCTCACGCTGGTGAAGCTGCTGGCCGTCATGCCCCGGGTCTCGCTGCCCTGGCGTGCAGCGATAACCGTAACCCCGCTGGGCCAGCGGCTCATGGCCTGGCGAAGCTGGTCTTGAAGGGTGGATGCGGTGGTTTCCATTGGACTCCTGCGAATGGCGGGTTTCTGAAGGCGGAAACGCTGCTGGCCCGGTGCCTGGGTTCAGTCGCCGGCCACGACCTCCGGTCTGGGCTGCTCCTTCCAGCCCAGGAAGTCTCTGATGCGCTTCTTGTAGGGTTCCTTGTCGTAGACGCTGAACAGGGTCTGGTACATGCGCACGGGGTCTCCGAAGAAGAACCGCTCGTAGAGGGTTTGTCTGGCCCCGAAGCCGCTGGTGGTCATGTCCCAGGCCAGCCGGAAAAGCTGTACCCGCTCCCTGGCCGGCAGGGTGGCCGACTGCAGGAACTTCTCCACAAATGGCCCCACCGGGGAGTCGAAATCGGCCTCGGAGGGCAGGGTAATCATGCCCGAAGCACCGACCTGCTGGACGATTTCGTTGATGCGTGGGTAGAGCCTGGGATACAGGTTGCGCGCGCCATCCAGGGCGCCGCGATCCGGGCACATCAGGCCGTACTTGTTGGGCTTGGCGTCCATCTCGGCCCTGGCCCAGAAGCCCTTCATGGCTTCCAGGTAGACGATAACTTCGGCGATTTTCTCCTGTACGTGCGGGAAGGTGTCGGCTCCGATGGTCTCGCCGATCAGCGAGACCAGTCCCAGAAAGGCTTCGGTCTTGGCATTCTTGAGCACCACCACCTGGTGGGCCATGTGCATCAGGGCTCCGGTCTCGGCATACACCGTGTTGCAGCGCTGCAGATCCTTGTAAATAAAGACCCGCTCCCAGGGTACAAACACATCGTCGAACACGGTCAGGCAGTCCATCTCCTCCAGGCGGCTGCCCAGGGGATAATCGAAGCTCGAGTCTCCCCAGGCCATGCTCTCACGGCTGATGAAGTGCAGTCCCGGCGTATTGGTAGGAATCGCGAAGGCCACCGCGTACTTGTCGGCCCCAGGCCCCTCCTTGAGCAGCGTCGAGGGAAAGACCAGCAGCTCGTCGGCGGTGGGCAGGGTGGACAGCATCCGGGCCCCCCGCACCACAATGCCCTGCGGGCTCTCGCTCACGACCCCCAGCGGGATGTAGGGGTCGGGCTGCTCGAGGTTCGACTTGGCCCGGTTGACCTGCGGGTTGGTCAGGCAGTGGGTGGTGGAGAGGTCGTTTTCGCGAACGTACTGCACATAGCGACGCACATGTTCGGCGTACTCACCAAAGAAATCGGCGCTCTGCTCGTAGGCCATCAGCACCGCGTTGAGGTAGTCGGGGCAGCGGCCCATCATCCCCAGGTTGACATCGGCCCAGAGCTTGTAGGCCGCGCTTCGCCGGGCCAGGTCCTCTTTGCTCCGGGCGGGCAGCAGGCTCATCGCGTAGCGTTGACCCTTCTCCTCATAGGTGAGCACGTCGCGGTAGCGCGGGTCGTGCTGCATGTCGTAGAGCTGAGCCAGGGTCTGGGTAATGCCCCTGAAGACCGGATGGGCGGTGGGGTCTTCAACCTTCTGGCCTTTGTACCAGAGGTTTGGGGGGTTGTTCCTGAGGGCCTCGAGGTACTGCTTACCGGTTCTGGCTGCCATAGTTCCTCCTATTTGCCAAACTTCGGGATGGGGTGTTCGGTCAGTGGCACGGCGATGTGCTTGAGCTCGGTGTAGAACTCCAGGCTGTGCTCCCCACCCTCGCGGTGGGTGCCGGAAAACTTCACACCCCCAAAGGGCGTGGGCAGGTGGCGCACGTTGTGCGAGTTGATCCAGGTCATGCCGGCCTCCAGGTGCAGGGCCATGCGGTGCGCCCGCGCGACATCTCGGGTCCACACATACGAGGCCAGGCCGTACTTGGAGTCGTTGGCCTTCTGGAGCGCGTCGGCCTCGTCGGTGAAGGGAATGGCTGCCAGAATGGGGCCGAAAATCTCCTCCTGGGCAATCCGGTGGTGGTTTTCGGCCACGAACAGGCCGGGTCGCAGGTAGTTGCCTTCGGTGCCCACCCTCTCCCCGCCGATGATGTGCTGGGACTCCTGTTTGCCAATCTCCACATAACCCATCACCCGGTTATAGTGCTCGGGGTGAATCAGCGGCCCAACCTCGGTCCCGGGGTCGAGCGGATGGCCCACCTTGACCCTGGCGGCCCTCTCCGCCACGCGGCTCACGAACGCCTCGAAGATAGAGGCCTGAACCAAGGCCCTCGAGTTCGCCGTGCAGCGCTCACCGTTGAAGCTGTAAATCTGAAACACCGTAGCGTCGATGGCACGCTCGAGGTCGGCATCTTCAAAGATGATGGCCGGCGATTTGCCCCCTAGCTCCAAGCTAAGCCGCTTGAGCTGGTCGGCTGCGTTTTTGGTGATGAGGCTACCGGTGGTGGTCTCGCCGGTAAAGGCAATCAGCGGAATGTCGGGATGGCGCACCACCGCATCGCCGGCCTCCTCACCGTAGCCCTGCACCACGTTGAACACCCCCGGGGGCAGGTCGGCTTCCTGAATAATCTCGGCCAGCTTCCAGGCCGTGAGGGGCGACCACTCGGCGGGTTTGAGCACCACCGTATTGCCGAAGGCCAGCGCAGGGGCTATGCGCCAGGTCGAGAGCATCATGGGGGCGTTCCAAGGGGTAATGATGCCGCAGACCCCTACCGGCACGCGCACCGAGTAGTTGAGCCACTCACCATCAACCGGGTAGCTACGCCCATCCATGGCGCGCTCGGCATACTCGGCATAAAAGCTGAAGTTTTCGGCGGCCCGGGCGACCTGAGCGCGCACAATCCGCAGCACCTGCCCTGCATCCAGGCACTCCATTACCGCGAGTTCGTCGCCGTGCTTCTCGAGCACCTCTGCAATCTTGAGCAGGTACTTCTTGCGGGCCTTGGCGTTGAACCTCCACTTCCCGAACGCTGCTTTGGCCGCCTTGGCCGCCTTGTCCACGTCCTCGAGGTGGCCGCGGTAAGCCCTGGCCAGCACCTGGTTGTTGGAGGGCTCGAGGCTTTCGAATAGCTCCCCCCGCTCACCGGGCACAAACGCCCCGTTGATGAAGTGCTTGACCGTGTTGCTGGCAATTTTCTGCCGTACCTGAGCGATGAACTCAGGGCTGATGGCCTGGGTTTTTTCGGATACCTTCATAGCACCAAAGTCCTGTCGCCTTCCTCGCTCACCAGCGGCTCGGCTTCCTCGGTTTCCCACTCGATGTTGTTTTCCAGCGCTCCCAGCCCCTCGACTTCCATCCGCATCACATCGCCTGGATGCACCTGCGAGATGCCCTTGGGGGTGCCGGTCAGGATTACATCACCGGCCTCGAGGGTCATGAACCGACTGATGAACTCCAGGACCTCCGGAATGCTGAAGATCATGCCCCGGGTGGTGGCCTCCTGGCGCAACTCGCC
>DAIUDO010000053.1:0-13379 GCA_036845585.1 Meiothermus sp.
GCAGCAGCACAGGACCTTCGCCCACTGGTGGCAGGTCGGCCAGGCTTTCCAGTCCGAACATCTCCAGAAAACGGTCGGTGGTTCCGAACAGCTTTGGACGGCCAATTGCCTCTTTTTCACCCACAACCTGTACGAGTTGGCGTTCCATCAGCCCGTCCAGCACCCCTTCGACGCTCTTCCCGCGGAGGGCTTCCAGCTCGGCCCTGGTGAGGGGCTGCTGATAAGCAATCAGCGCCAGGACCTCGAGGGCCGCTTTGGAAATGCGCGGAGGGGTTGGACGCAAGACCTGCTCAACCGCCGTAAGGTGAAGGGGGTGCACCACCAGCCGCCAACCCCCAGCTACCCGCTCGAGCTGGACCCCGGTCTGGCCTTCGTCGAGTTCGTGCTCGAGGGCCACAATGGCCCTGGTCAGGGCTTCCTCGGAACCCAGAGGGCTCAGGTCGCGCAGCGACAGAGGCCGGCCCGCTGCAAACAGGACGGCCAGAATCTGGGCTTTGAGGGTCTGGGTATCCATAAAGCTTAGGGTGTGGCTATTTCACCAAGTGCCTACCTTACCGAGGCTATACTAGTGGCAGTATGCCAACCTATCAATATAAGGCCAGGGACAGACAGGGGCGCCTTATCAATGCCGTCATCGAAGCCGATGATATGCGCACGGCGGCCCGCACACTGCGCGAAAAGGGCTTGTTTATCGCTGAAATTAAGGAGCCTGGGAAGGGGCTACAAGCCGAGATTAAACTACCAGGCCTCGAGCCTCAGCCGGGCCTCAAAGACCTCGCTATCTTCAGCCGACAGCTGGCCACGATGCTCAATGCAGGTCTGCCCATCGTGCAAGCCCTGGCCATTCTTGAAAAACAAACCGAAAAGAAGAAGTTTCAGAGCATCCTCAAGGAAATTCGTACCGAGGTGGAGGGGGGTGCCAACTTCAGCGAATCCCTTAGCAAACACAAGCTCTTCAGCCGCCTGTACATCAACCTGGTACGGGCAGGCGAGACCTCGGGAACGCTGGATGCCATTCTGGATAGGCTGGCCACCTTCCTGGAGAACGAGCTGGCCCTGATTGGCAAGATTCGCTCGGCCCTGACTTATCCAGCTATTGTGTTTGTGTTTGCGGTAGGTGTGACCTACTTTCTCCTGACCGGCATCGTGCCACAGTTTGCTCAAATCCTAACCGGCCTAGGCTCCGAGCTGCCGCTGCTCACAAGGGCGCTGATGGGCATCTCTGACTTTTTGCGCCAGGGTACTATTTTTATAGTACTGCTGGCGGTGGCACTGTTTTTTGCCTATCGGGCATACTACCGAACCGACAAGGGGCGGCACCAGATTGACCAGATCAAGCTCAAGCTGCCCATCTTCGGCAACCTGATGAAGAAAAGTGCCTTGGCTCGTTTTTCCCGCACCTTTGGCCTGCTGATATCGAGCGGTGTAAACATTGTGGAGGCCCTCGACATCACCAAAGGAACTGCTGGCAACGCGATTGTGGAGGACATCCTCGAGCAGACCAAAGTCGCCATTCAGTCGGGTGAGCCGGTCTACACTACCATCCAGGCTAACCCGCAGGTTTTTCCCCCAATGGTCAGCTCGATGATTGCAATTGGCGAAGAGACGGGCGCCCTGGACACCATGTTAACCAAGATCGCCGACTTTTACGAGCGCGAAGTAGACGAAGCCGTCAGCGCGCTAACAGCAGCTATCGAGCCCCTGATGATAATTTTCCTAGGCTTTATTGTGGGTGTGATTGTGGCTGGGATGTTCCTGCCGTTGTTCCGGATTATCGGGACGCTTTCATCGCAATAATTCGCTCAGCGACCTCACCCGCTACCGGCATGACCGACAAGCGGTTGCCCCGGCGAAGTAGGATCAGCTCGTCGGGGCTGAAGTTTTCTTTTAGCTGGGCGAGGGTTAGCATCCGGGGATATTTTTCCACAAAGCCCACCCTTACCGTCCACCAGCGAGGGTTTTCCCTCGAGCTGCTGGGGTCGCAGTAAGGTGACTGGGGGTCGAACTGGCTGGGGTCGGGAAGGTTGGTCTCCAGCACCTGACAGAGCCCCACAATGCCAGGAGGCTCGTTGCTGGAGTGATAGAAGAAGGCCAGGTCACCCACCAGCATGGCCCGCAGAAAATTGCGGGCCTGGTAGTTGCGCACTCCATCCCAGATGGAGGTTTTCTGTTTTCTCAGATCGTCTATGCTAAACACATCGGGTTCAGACTTGAGCAGCCAGTAGCGCATACCTCCGACAGTCTAACCCGGTGCGGACTGCCAGCAGAGGTTTGGAATCAATACCGGATTCAAAAGATAAACTTCCCAATCAAAACCCTCAGAGGCCGGGTTGCGCTGTGCGCGGCACACCTGGAATCCCAGAGCCCACCCCTCCCTACGGTCGGCGAAGAAAACGACTCCCTTCCAAGGGGCATATGACGCTCTGTTCGTGCAACAAATCGGTGTCGCGTTCCAGCGAGACGAAATTCGGCATCGTCCTCCGTTATGCGGATAACTTCGGTCATTTCACCACCATGGCTGCCGAACTGACCGAATCTGGCATAGTCGGATTGAGGGCGCAACCGAACCGAATCTGGTATATGCTGGCATCGTGACCCTCAACCTCGGCAAAAAGCCCATCAAAACAGCCCGTGGCCAAAGCTATGCTCAGCCGGCAGGTACCTTTCAGGAGCTTTTGCAGCGGCTAGGGTCGGATAAAGTGCTGCTGGAGCGTGCTCAGCGGCGCAACTACTCCTACGACGGCATGGTTGTGGGGGTGACCCCGGCCCTGGTGGTACTGCCCAGCTCTACGGCCGATGTGGTCGAGGTGATGCGTTTTGCCAACCGGGTAGGGCTGCCGGTTGTGGCTCGGGGGGCAGCCAGCGGGCTCTCGGGCGGGGCGGTACCGCTGGAGGAGTCTATTGTGCTCTCCTTTACCCGCATGACCGGTTTATCCATCGACCCTCAGGCCCGCTTGGCCACGGCGCAGCCCGGCGTGGTTACCCACCGTGTGAGCGAAGAGGCCCGACCCTTTGGCCTATTCTACCCGCCCGATCCGGCCTCCTTGCGCACCAGCACCATTGGAGGCAATCTGGCCGAAAACGCGGGGGGGCCCATGTGCTTCAAATGGGGGGTGAGTGGGGATTATGTGCTGGGCATCGAGTTTGTTGACTCGGAAGGTCGGGTGCACCGGCTGGGGCGAAAGGACTACGACCTGGTGGGCTTGTTGATTGGCTCCGAGGGTACCCTGGGCCTCATCACAGAGGCTACCCTTCGCCTTCTACCCCTGCCCCGTTACACCCGTACCCTGATGGCTATTTTCGACGAGGTGGGCCAGGCAGCGGAGGCGGTTTCCCAGTCCATTGCGGCCGGAGCGGTGCCCAGCAAGTTAGAGTTTATGGACAACGGCTGTATTCAGGCGGTTGATGACTACCTACGCCTGGGGCTGCCCCGTGAGGCCGCGGCGCTATTGCTGGTAGATACCGATGGCGACGACCCCAAGGTGGTGGAGGAGGAGCTTTTGTGGGTGGCCGAGGCCTGCCGGCGGCACGGGGGCCGGGTGCGTATGGCCCACAGTGCCAGCGAGGGCGAGGCGCTATGGAAGGCCCGGCGCTCCATCTCACCGGCCATCGGGGCCATCAAACCTAAGCGCATGAACGAGGACATTGCGGTGCCGCGCTCGAGCCTGCCCGAGGTGGTGCGTTCAATTGAGGCGCTGGGCCGGCAGTTTGGCTTGCAGGTGGTGCAGTTCGGACATATTGGCGATGGCAACCTACACCCCAACGTGCTCTACGACCCCCGGGTAGACTCCGAAGAGAAGGTCTGGGATCTGCTGCATCAGATCGCCCGGGTGGCCCTACGCCACGGAGGCGTTCTTTCCGGCGAGCACGGCATTGGCCTGATGAAGCGCGACTTCATGACGGAAGCCTTAGACTCCCAGACCCTGGCGGCCTTGCGCAGGGTTAAGGCCGCCTTTGACGCCCAAGGCCGCCTGAACCCCGGCAAAGTGTTGCCCGAGACCAACTTGCCCCCAGACTAAGCGGTCAAGCTAGAAAAATGCTCAGGCGCATCTGGTTTGTGCTGTTGGCTAGCTGGGCTTTTCTGGGGCAGGCCCTGGCACAAAATCCCTTCTCGGTCGGGATAGCCTACACGGATAGGCCTTTGTGGGTGGGTGAGCTGACTCAAGTACAAGACCCGCAAAACGGGCGACCCCCCTGGAACCGCCTGCTCTTTGGTCCGGCCCCCGAGGGCTACCGAGGGTTGGCAATTTCTACTCGGCTCCTGGCCTGGAGTGTGCCATGGACGCTTGCAGGCTCCACCGTAGGGCTGCTTAGCGACGACCCCTGGCAGCGCTCGTTCTGGCTGACCAGCTCGGTCTGGACAGCGGTGAACTCCGGTATCGCCCTGCTGGGCCTGCTGGGTCCTGAGCCGGATAAAAACCAGTTGCGCGAACTGCTGTACCTCAACGCGGGTCTGGATCTGCTCTACATTGCTGCCGGGGTTTTCCTGGCCGCGCAACCCGAGGCCCGCAGCCAAGGGGCGGGCTGGGCCATCGTTTTGCAGGGAGCTTGGCTGCTACTGTTTGACCTGTTCAACGCTTTGGCCCTGGAGGGCTAGGCAGGCTGCGAACCAGGGCAGCGGCCTCACTGGCCTCCAGTAGTTGAACCTCGCGCCCGGCGAACCAGGCCCAGATCCCCTCCCAGTCCAGTTCCAGGCGACCTTCGCCTAGGATCACCTTGTGGTCGCCATCGGCCAGATAGAGCAAACCCAGCACCTCGCCCTCGAGCCAGCTACCTGCCGCCACCGCCTGGCGGCTGGCCCAGATGGCATCCAGGTAGTCCTGGTCGGCGGGATTGAAGTAGTGTGGAACCAGGCCGTAGTTGACCGGGCTTGCCCTCGGGGGTCTGGCATCTGGCATCAGTCGCAGGCCGTCCCAGCGGTAGCGCTCGAGGCTGCCCAGGCTCCACTCCACCAGCATCGGCAGGCGCATCAGATCCCCAGCAGCCAGCGGGCCACGCTCAGATAGACCACCAGGCCGGTCACATCGGTGACGGTGGCGATGAGGGGGTTAGAGATCAGCGCCGGGTCGAGCTTCAGACGGCGCAGCAGCAGGGGTAGCATGGCGCCCACCACATTGGCCAGCAGAACCACCAGGCCCAGCGAGATCCCCACTACCAGCAACAGCCCAGTCTGGCCGTCAATCAGAACCTTGAGGCTGAGCAAAGCTGCCAGGGTCGCCCCCAGCAAAAACCCCACCCCCAGCTCCTTGCGCATGATCCGCCACCAGTCGCCTAGGGCCACATCGCGGGTGGCCAGAGCCCGAACCAGAAGGGTGCTGGACTGGTTGCCGGTGTTGCCTCCAGTGCCCACCAGCACCGGTACGTAAAAGGCCAGTGCGGTCACTGCCTCGAGCACCGACTCGAAGCCTTGCAGGATGCTGCTGGTAACGCTACCGGTGATGATCAGTATGACCAGCCAGCGCACCCGTGCGCTCCACAGCTCCCACACGCTGGACCTGCTGTAGACCAGCTCGGGCGACTCCACGGCCCCCAGCCGGTAGATGTCCTCGGTGGCCTCCTCCTGGATCACGTCGACCACGTCGTCGATGGTCACGATGCCGACCAGTTTTTTGTCCTCGTCGACTACCGGAAGCACGGTGAAGTTGTAGTCGGCCATCAGGCGGGCCACCTCTTCCTGGTCGGTATCGTCGCGCACAAAGACCACATCGGGGTTCATGATCTCGGCCACCCGGGTTTTGGGATCGGCCACGATCAGGTCGCGCAGGGTGAGCACCCCTTGCAGGTGCTCCTCGGCGTCCACCACGTAAATTACGTAAATCTGTTCGGCATCGGGGGCCTCGCGCCGCAGAAAGCGGAATACCTCTTCAACCCGCATGGCGTCGCGCACCGCGATATACTCCGAGGTCATGATGCCGCCGGCCTCGTCCTCCTCGTACTCGGCAAGCTCCTCCACCTCGGCGCGGGTCTCGGGGTCGAGCTGGCGCAGAAGAGCCTCGGCCTGGGCCGGGTTCTCCTCCTCGACGGCGTTGATGGTGTCGGCCAGGTCGTCGAGGGAGAGCTCCTCGAGCAATTCTTTGACCCGCCAGGGGGGCAGGGCCTCCAGGAGTTCGGCTTGTTCGGCTTCCTCAAGGTGGCTGAACACCTCGGCGGCATCAGCAGGGGAGAGCAGGGTCAGGATGGGCAGCCGGTGCTCGGGGGCAAACTCCGACCAGTGCTCCAGTATCTCCGCCGGATAAAGCTCTTCCAGCGCCGCCTTGACCTTGAAGGCGTCGCTATCCTCGAGGGCGCCTCTGAGGGCAGCCAGTCCAGACAGGGTGTGGCTTTCGTACATGTGCGGCCTCCTTCGGTTTTCGGCCTGGGCCGAATCTTGGAAGGAAGCTCCGCAGGGTACACGGTTTGTCGAGGATTAGCCGGCGCGGGAGCACACCGGGCAAAACCTTCGACCAGAACTGTGATCTTCCACGGTGCCTCCTAAAGTTCCCGATCCCGGCCAGTCTGCGCTGGGTCTGGAATCGGGGGTAAATCCTTTGCCAGCCAAACCCGATTATTTTCTGGCAACGGGGCGGGTGTTTAGCACCCAAAACCAAAAGTTAGGTTAACATTCAAATCCTATCTAGGCAAGCCAGAGCCGAATCCTAGCTCGAGGCCGTCAGTTATGCCAGATTCGCTTGGTTCGTGACCGGACGGCGACAAACTAACCCGACCGAACTTTTCCGTGCAGCCCAGGACGATACCGCGGTATTGCATTACGGGGACGCGATACCGCTGTGTTGCACCATTGGAACGCGATACCGATTTGTTGCACGAACAGAGCGTCATATGCCCCTTGGAAGGGAGTCGTTTTCTTCGCCGACCGTAGGGAGGGGTGGGCTCTGGGATTCCAGGTGTGCCGCGCAGAGCGCAACCCAGCCTCTGAGGGTTTTGATTGGGAAGTTTATCTTCCCGGTATAACAAAAAACCGTTAGGCGCCCACGTTCGGGCAGGTAGCCGGCGACAACGCGGTATAGCTGAACAAAACCGTCCTGCAACGCCTCCTCGGCCTCCTTGCGGCTGCGGAGTATCCGCAGGGCAGTGCGTAACGGAAGGGGATATGACGTCGGTAGGGCTCTTCCAGGGCACGCTCACCCCTGCGGGGAGAGGTGCATCAGCGTATGGCTTAACGCCGCAATTCAACCCGGCGACGGGCTTTGGCGCTATGGATGTTCAGGCATGATGTCTACTCAAGTAGGCAAGACCGGCATTCCATCGGAAGGTGGTATCACATCAACCTGGCCTCCAGGCTGATTTCCGGAACGGCTGCCAGGGCCTTGGAGATGGGGCACTTGGCCTTGGCCTCCTGGGCCAACTCCTCAAAGCGTTCTGTGCTGAGGCCCGGTACCTTAGCCTGCATATGTAGCTCGATTTTGGTAACCGTTGGGCCATCCCCAAGGTGCACCCGGGCAGTCACGTTGAGTTCCTCTGGAGGGGTGTTGTTGTTGGTCAGCAGGGCAGAGAGGAACATGGCGTAACAGCCGGCATGGGCCGCCCCAATCAGCTCTTCGGGGTTGGTGCCGCTGCTGTCGGCGAAGCGTGAGGCCCAGGTATACGGCCCCTCGTATACCCCGCTTTCCAGCTTGAGATGACCCTGGCCCTCTTTCAGGGTGCCTTTCCAAACGGCGTTGGCTGTACGTACTGGCATTGTATGGCTCCTTTCTGAAACCATCATTCGCATTGACTCTGTAGTGCAGTGTGACGCAGGTCGCAGGTTTGACCTTTTTCATTCCCAAGGCGCACAATGCCAGGGTGCTGGCGTTCTTGTTTGTCGATGGTCTAGGGCTCAGCGAAGACCCCAGAAGCCCGCTACAGTACATGGATTTGCCCAGCCTGCGCGCCCTGAGCAGGGGTTTTGGCCAGCAGGCCTTCGACCGGCCCCACCTGGCCTACCGTGTGCTGGATGCGGGGCTTGATGTTGAGGGACTGCCTCAGTCGGGAACCGGTCAGACCACGCTGCTCACCGGGAGAAACGCTGCCCAGCTACTCGGGTATCACCAAGGACCGCACCCCCTGAGCCGACTGCAGGGGTTGTTGCAACAGGAGAGCCTCCAGGTTTGGACAGCCCGGCAAGGGCTGCGGGTCTTGCACGCCAACGGCTACCGGCAGGAGTACCTCGAAAAAGTCGGCACAAGCCGCCGGAATATATTGTCGGCTTTTGGCTTCGCGGCCCAGGTTACTGGACTAAAGCTTTTACCTACCGATGACCCTCTGGCTCTGCTGCCAGCGTTTTGGCCTAACCCCCGGTCCGAGGGTTCACGCTTTGCTAGACTGGCCGAAGGGTACCACCTGACCATCCTGGAGAACTGGGCCCTCGACTATACGGCCCATCGGGCGCCCGATAAGCTGGGTGCCCGGCTGGTTGAACTGGACAGCTTTGTGGAAGGGTTCTTGGCTGCCTCTTCAGAAGCTACCCTGGTGCTGACCGCCGACCACGGCAACGCCGAAGAACCTTGGCACACCCAGCACACCCGGAACCCCGTGCCGCTGATTGTGTATGGTCGGTTGGCCGGCTCGGTTCCAGAAATGAACTCGCTAACCGACCTAGCTCCCTGGATCAAGAAGCAGTTGGTAGGTCATAGAGAGCTGGTGGGATGAGGAAACGGTAGGGGTGGGCAACGTTCGCAGGTAGAGCTGGCTTAGGGGGCTTGAGATAGGCCAATTTCCCTGAACGCCTGCAGTGCGTCTGTGGCGTTGGCATATCGCTCGTTTACATCTTTAGCGATGAGGCGGCTCAGGAAAGATTTCACGCGTTCGGTTGAACTCAGACCGGTTTCGGGGGCAACTACCAGGGGTGGGGGCTCGAGGTTCAGATGAGCATGCATCACATCGACCGCCTCCCCCACAAAGGGCAGCTCGCCTGTGAGCGCCCAGTAGAGTAGGATCCCAGCGGAGTAAACGTCCGAGGCAGGGGTCGGCGACTGCCCGCGAATCTGCTCGGGGGCGATATAGGCAATGGTTCCCAGGCGAATCTTCTGGCCAAAGCGTTCGCTGGTGGGGCCTGACAAATCAAAGTCCACCAGACGGGCGACGCCGGTGTTGTCCACCACCAGGTTGTCGGGTTTGACATCGCGGTGAACCAGGCCTCGGCTATGCATGTGGGCCAGGGCCTCGAGTAGGTGTCGAAACACTGCCAGCACCTGGCCGGGATGGTCTTTGCGCCACTCCGAAAATCGGGCCCCGGGCGCAAAGGCCAGCAGAACGGCTGGGTTTTCGATGCCATCGTGGGGAACGGCCAAACGGTCTAGCACTTGGTTGATGTGGGGGTGTTTTAGCTGCTGTCCGACTTTCCACTCACGGTCAGCCCGCCCCTCAAATCCCTTAGGAAACACCTTGAGCGCGTAGGGCGTGCCGTGGACGTCGAAGGCCAGGTAGACCGTTGCCAGGGCTCCCCGTGCAATGGGTCGGATGACCTTGTAACGGCCCGCCAATATGATCCCAGCCAGCCCCACACCCATCACTATACCGGCTCTTTTGTCACACGTTGGGAAAATCCAGCCGACCCCAGATTGGGTTGTGGGTGTAGGGTTTCTGCCGGATTGTGAATGCGTTATGATACTGTCATAATGTCGACTGAACCCAGCACGCCTTCTCAATCCAGCCTGCATCGCACCGACGAGTGTCCAGCCTGCAAGTTTGCCCACCTTCATCAGCACACCCAGTTCAGCCTGTTGGACGGGGCAGCCCGTATCAAGGACCTGCTGGGGTGGGTCAAGAAAATCTCCCCGGTAGAACCCATGCTGGCCATGACCGACCATGGCAACCTGTTTGGGGCGGTGCAGTTTTATAAATATGCAACCGAGATGGGGGTCAAGCCGATCATCGGCTATGAAGCCTACGTTGCAGCAGAGTCGCGATTTGACCGCAAGCAAGGCAAAGGGCTGGATGGGGGCTACTTTCACCTGACCTTGCTGGCCCAGAACATGGAGGGCTACCAGAACCTCTCGCGTCTGGCCAGCCGGGCCTACCTCGAGGGCTTCTATACCAAGCCCCGCATCGACCGCGAGATATTGCGGGAGCACAACGCCGGTATCATTGCCCTATCGGGCTGCTTGGGGGCCGAAATACCCCAGTTCATCCTGCAAGAGCGCCACGAGGAGGCCGAGAAGCGCCTGCAGGAGTACCTTTCAATTTTTGGCCCGGAACGCTATTTCATCGAGATCCAGGACCACGGCCTAACCGAGCAGCACAAGGTCAACAAGGTTCTGAAGGAATTCGCCGACAAGTATGGCCTGGGCATCGTGGCCACCAACGATGGACATTACGTAAAGAAAGAAGACGCTGAGGCCCACGCGGTGGTGCTGGCGGTGCAGTCCAAGGCGACCTGGGACGACCCGAACCGCTGGAAGTTCCCCTGCGACGAGTTTTACGTCAAAAGCCCCGAGGAGATGGTCAAGACCTTCGAGGATGAGCGGGCCCTGTGGGGCAGCCGGATGGTCGAACTGTTCGACAACACCGTGATGATTGGGCGGATGTGCAATGTGGACCTGGTGCCCAAGAAGGTGCAGTACCGCATCCCCAAGTACCCCCTGCCGGAGGGCCGGACCGAGGTGACCTATTTCCGCGAGCTGACCTTTGCTGGACTGCTCAAACGCTACCCCGACCGCGTAACCCCGGAGCTGTACCGGGCTTTCCTGCGCAAAATTGGCAGACCGGTGCCCCACGGCGACAGCGATGTGCTGGCCCTCGAGCTAGCCCAGATTCCAGACCTCGAGGCCACCCGCGCCCACCTACCCGATCTCACCGAAGGCATCGCCTGGGATGGCTGGGCTATTCTGTCCCGTGCGGTTTACGAGCTGACCGTGGTCGAGCGGATGGGTTTTCCTGGCTACTTGCTCATTGTGGGCGATTTCATCAACTGGGCTAAGGACAACGGCATCTCGGTGGGGCCCGGGCGGGGTTCGGCGGCGGGTTCGTTGGTTACCTACGCCACCCGCATCACCAACATCGACCCGCTGGAGTACAACCTGCTCTTCGAGCGTTTTTTGAACCCGGCCCGGGTCTCCATGCCCGATATCGACACCGATTTTTCCGATGTGCGCCGGGGGGAGGTCATCGAGTATGTACGTCAGCGTTACGGCGACGAGATGGTGGCCCAGATCGGTACCTTTGGAACCCTGGCCTCTAAGGCGGCCATCAAGGATGCGGCGCGGGTTTTTGGCCTGCCCATCAAAAAAGCCGACGAGCTGGCCAAGCTGATTCCGGTGGTTTTCGGCAAGCCCACCCCTCTGGAAAAAGCCATCGAGACCATCCCCGACCTGCGCAACGAGATGGAGAAAGACCCTCTGGTCAAACGGGTTTTGGAGGTCGCGCAGAAGCTCGAGGGCCTGAACCGCCAGTCGTCGGTGCATGCGGCGGGGGTGGTGATCTCCGATGTGCCCCTACAGGACTATCTGCCGCTGATGCGGGCGGGTGATACCGGTGCTAAGGTTACGCAGTACGACATGGGCTCGGTCGAGGCGCTGGGCTTTCTCAAGATGGACTTTTTGGGCTTGCGCACCCTGTCGTTTTTGGACGAATGCAAACGCATCGTGAAGGAGTCCAAGGGTGTGGACATCGACTATGACCGCATCCCAATCGACGACCCCCTAACCTTTGAACTGCTCGGGCGGGGCGAAACCAAAGGTATCTTCCAGCTTGATTCGGCGGGTATGACCAGCACGGTGCGGGGCCTCAAGCCTCGCAGGATTCAGGATATCATTGCCTTGGGGGCCCTGTACCGTCCGGGCCCCATGGAAAACATTCCCACCTACATCCGCCGCCACCACGGGCGCGAGCCGGTCGAGTACCCCCAGTTCCCCAACTGTGAGAAGTATATCCGACCGATCCTCGAGGAGACCTATGGCATCCCGGTCTACCAGGAGCAGATCATGCAAATTGCCTCGGCAGTGGCCGGCTATAGCCTGGGGGAGGCCGACCTGCTGCGGCGGGCTATGGGCAAAAAGAAAATGGAAGAGATGGTGCGCCACCGCGCCCAGTTCAAGAAAGGCGCAAGTCAGAAGGGCATTCCAGAGGAGGAGGCGGACCGGCTGTTCGATTTGCTGGAAGCCTTTGCCAACTATGGTTTCAACAAATCTCATTCCGCAGCCTACGCGATGTTGACCTACCAGACCGCCTATGTGAAAGCCCATTTCCCGGTCGAGTTCTTTGCCGCCGTGCTCACAGTCGAGCGCGGTGACTCGGACAAGGTGGCCGAGTACATCCGGGCGGCACGTTCGGTGGGGGTCGAGGTCCTGCCCCCAGACATCAATCGCTCGGGCTTTAGTTTTCGCGCCCTGGAAAAGAGCGTGCTGTTTGGCCTTTCGGCGGTTAAGAACGTGGGTGAGACGCCTACCCAACATATCCTGGCCGAGCGCGAGCGGGGTGGGCCCTTCAAATCGCTGCCCGATTTCCTCCGCCGGGTCGATACAGTAGTCTCCAACAAGCGGGTGGTCGAGTCCCTCATCAAGGCTGGGGCGTTCGATTCATTTGGCCCCAGAGGCCCCATGCTGGCAGCCCTGGATGATCTGCTCAGGTGGGCCCAGGCGGAGCGGGAACGAACGCAGTCCGGAATTATGGGTTTGTTTGGCGAGTCACAGGAGCCGGAAATCCCCAAGGCTCCACTGCTGGATGCCATTACCGAGTTGCGCCTGGAGAAAGAGGCCCTGGGCATCTACGTTACCGGCCACCCGCTTTCGCGCTACACGGGTTTGCGGGAGGCGGCCAGCTGCACGGTGGAGGAATTGCCAAGGGCTTTTGCCGAACTCAAAAGGAGCCGCAACCGGGCGCGGCTTTTGCTGGCCGGGATGGTGGAGGGCATTGTCCGCAAACCCACCAGATCGGGGGGCATGCTGGTGCGCTTTACGCTGGGCGACGAGACCGGTGCGGTGGAGGTGGTGGGCTTTGGCAAAGCCTATGACAAAATTTCGCCCCGCATCGCCGAGGACGCGGCGGTGCTGGTGGTGGTCGAGGTTGAGCCCGATGGGGAGGGCGAGAGCTTGCGTCTGGTTGCTCAGGAAGTGTTTCCCTACCATGAGCTCGAGGGCATGCCCAAGGTGCTGGAGCTCGAGCTAGAGCTGGCCCTGGTAGACGAGGAAAAGTTGCTGGATTTGCGCAGCCGCCTCGACGAGAGGCCGGGTGCATTGCCCGTTCAGCTCAAGGTGCGCGGGCCTGGCGGCTGGGCCATGGTGGAGGCTCGAGAGGTCAAGGTTGCCGAGGATGCCGTCACCCATCTTGAGGAACTGTACTGGTTGGAGGCCCGTCTGATTCCAGACCGCGAGATGCTTCTGGGCTACGGAAAACCCACCGAGGGCAACGGCTTCAGAAACCAGAAGGGGTCGGACCAGGGGCCCGTGGTACCCTTTTAGGTC
>DAIUDO010000054.1:0-8662 GCA_036845585.1 Meiothermus sp.
GCCGCCACACAAATGAGCCAGGGTCAACAGAGGCTAGCGGCCCGGGCTGGCTCCACACCGAAGCCCAGGAGCCATTCGAGAGGGCAGCCCGCACGTGGCTCTAGCCTTCCAAGCAGGCCCTGAGCCTGGATGTACTATGGCCTCATGCGCAGGGGCAGCGTGTTGGCAATCCTGGAAGAGCGCCTGGCAGGGCTATGCGAGCGCTACCCGATCCGAAGCCTCTACTTGTTTGGCTCCACCGCCCGCGACGATGCCGATGCGGGTAGCGATGTGGATTTTCTGGTGCGTTTGGAGCAACCTACTTACGAACACTACATAGGCCTCAAGCACGAGCTAGAAGACCTGCTGGGCAGCAAGGTAGACCTGGTGAGCGCCAAAAAGTGCCCGCCGACCTGCGCCCGCATATCGAGGCCGAGGCAATTCAGTTGGTATGAGGGTGCATATGCGCGATCCCAGTATCCCCAACCCACACCTGCTGCCCAAAGTCCATCTGGAGCAGATGAAACAGGCTGCCCAGCGCGTGCTGGACTACACCGCCGGGATGGATTTTGCCGATTTTTCCAGAGACGGTCGCACGCAAGAGGCTGTCCGCTATAATCTGAACCAGCTGGGTGTAATTGCCGCTGCCATGCACAAAAACGTGCGCGAGCAAGTGGGTTTAGACTGGCGCAGCATCCTGGACCTACCCGAGGTCGTGAGCCGCCTGCATTTTGGCATCCAGGATGAGATACTTTGGGATCTGATCCAGCGTACCCTGCCGTACTGGCTGGTAGTGCTCGAGGAGGCCCTGGAGCAGCCCGGCCAATGAACGGTGCATGCCCGATAAGACCCCGTTCCGAGATGTTTTTGCTGAGTTGAAGCAGCCGATGCCGCGTTACCTGAAAGTTTTTTTCTGCCATGCGGCCCTGATGGGGTGGGCCCTGGGCCAAAGCATCTGTACACCGCCTGCGGGAGGTAGCTCGCTAGGCCGCCCGGTCACTGGCTATACAGCCCCAGGCCTCGAGCCCTACGACCGGGTTATGAACCGGCTGATGGACCGTTACCAGATTCCCGGCGCTGCACTGGCGGTGGCCAAGGATGGGCGGCTGGTGCTTTCCAGAGGCTATGGCTGGGCTGATGTGCAAGCCAAAGAGCCCGTTCAGCCCAACTCGCTTTTTCGGCTGGCCAGCCTGACCAAGCCCCTCACCGCCGTGGCGGTGTTGCACCTGGGCGAGAGCCTGGTATTCAGGGGGGTTTATCCCAATCTGAATAATTTTTTGAATGAAAAGGCCTTCAACTTTGTCAGTATTCAGCCCTACCGCGGCCAGGTGGCCGACCCACGCCTAAAGAGCATCACCCTGCGCGACCTTCTACAGCATTCCGCAGGCTGGAATCGCAACTGGGCCGGTGACCCCATGTTCCGCCCGACGCTTAGCGATGTGGCCCGGGTCATGCAACGGCCCGAGAGCCTGAGCAGCCGCGAGCTGATTGGCTACATGATGAGCCAGCGCCTGCAGTTTGCTCCTGGCAGTCGTTCGGCCTATTCCAACCTGGGCTATGCGCTGCTGGGCCGGGTCATCGAGACCATCAGCGGTCAGAGCTACGAAGCCTACCTGCGTGAGATGCTGCAGCAGATGGGCATTTACAGCGTGCGGGTAGGTAAAACCCGCCTGCAAGACCGTCTGCCGGGCGAGGTGCGCTATTACGATTTTCCGAAGGCGCCCCTGACCCAATCGGTAGTGGATGGGGCTTTGGTCCACCGGCCCTACGGCGAGTTCTACCTCGAGGCCCACGATGCAAACGGCGGTCTGGTGGGCTCCGCGCCCGACCTGGTGCGCTTTGTGGTGGTGTTGGAGGGTTTGCGCAGCCTGGCTTCTCCTCTCTCCCGCGAGGCTCTGGAGGAAATGTTCCGCCGCCCCAACCTGCCTCAATACGCCCAGACCCCGCGTTACTACGCCCTGGGCTGGGGGGTGCGGGTGCCCCAGACCCAACCCGCCAGCACCGGCAGCCCGGTAGGGCGCACCGGCCAGGGGAGCAACGAAGCCGGTAACCCGTCGCAAAAGCAACCCCTGGTGCGGACCCTGCCCTTCGACCAGCTCGAGTGGAGCCACGACGGGGCCTTTGCCGGTACCCGCACCCTGCTCTTGCGCCTGCCGGACGGGGTGGTGATGGCTGCCCTCTTCAATAGCCGCCCCTGGAACGACTGGAGCTTCGTCGCCGAGCTGCGAAAGGGGCTCGAGAACGCTACCCGGCTGGTCCAGCGCTGGCCCGACTACGACTGTTTCCAGTAGCCCGCTTCAGCAAAGCATCCTCATTCAAGACGATAGACTAGCCTCATGTATCGCTGGCTTTTTGCTTTCCTCACTTTGTGTTCTCTCACATTGGCCCAAAGCACCCATACCGTCCAGCCCGGCGAAACCCTATACCGCATTGCCAAGCGCTACAACACCAGTGTGGAGGCTTTACAGCTGCTCAACAACATCGCCGACCCAAGCCAGCTCCGCGTAGGGCAGGTCTTGAGAGTGAGCGGACAGCCAGCGGTCGTGCTCAATCGGCTAACCCTGGCTCCTGCTCCTATTCAGACCCTCGAGTGGCCCCGACAGACCGCACAGGGTCATCTGGCCGTGCTGCGAATTACCGCCCCCGAGCCGGTATCGGGGGAGGTACGCTTCCTGAACAGCATCCATCCCATCCAACAAAACCGCGTCCTGCTGCCCATTCCTGCCCTACAGCCTCCCGGCACTTACCCGGCTGTGTTGCGTGTGGGCAGCCAGATACTCCGGCTCGATATACAGGTGGTCGCCGGAAGCTTCGGGCGCTTCATCCTGCAAATTCCCCCCGACCGTGCGGCCCTGCTGGTGCCCGAGCGGCTGCGTGCAGAGCGGCTGCGCGTGATAGGCTCCTGCGACCCCGACCGTCCCCAGCAGTGGCGCGGTCCTTTCCGCAAACCCGTCCAGTCCAACCGCATCACCGACCCCTTCGGCACCCGCCGCAGCTACAACGGGGGAGCTTCGTACTCCTTCCACGAGGGTCTGGATTACGGCGTACCGGAGGGCACGCCGGTCTATGCCCCGGCACCGGGGGTGGTCGGCCTCGCCGAGAAGCTGTTTGTCCGCGGGGGTGCGGTTACGATTGACCACGGCCTGGGTGTGTGTAGCGGCTACTGGCATCTTTCGCGCATAGCGGTCAAGCCGGGCCAGGTCGTACAATCCGGCGACCTGATTGGCTACTCGGGCAACACCGGCCTCTCCAACGGCCCCCACCTACACTTCGAGATCCGCATCCGGGGTATCCCGACCAACCCCGTACCCTGGTACTTCGCAGTCCCCTGAGGCTAGTACCAGATTCGGTCGGTTCGCGGCCATCCGGTGACGAACTCATCCGACCGAAGAGGGAGGAAAGGCCGGTTTCGCCGACCGTAGGGAGGGGTGGGGTGTGCGCCTGGGAGTCTGGTTGCGCCGTGCACGGCGCAACCAAGCCTCTGAAGTTTTTGATTGGAAAGATTGTCCGGCGTCAGCCGATTTGCGCACGCTCGGTCTGGATGGGTTTGGCCGGGTGGCCACCCAGCGAGGTCACCAGGCTGAGGAACTCCTCGTAACAGCCCAGCAGCACCTCCTGCAACACCGGGTGAATCTCGAGCCAGCCCATATCTTTGGGAACCACCCAGTTGAGAGCCTTGCCAATCTTTTTCTTGTCGCGGCTGAGGAAAGGGGCCAGGTCGTCCCAGCTAAAGCGGGGAGGCGGGGGTGGATTGAGCCACTGCAAAAACTTTAGCACCAAAGGTACCAGGTCGGATCCGCCGTGGGCACGGCCCAGCAAGGCCGCGAAGAGCAGCCCATAGGCCACCGCCACCCCGTGGGGCATTACCCCATAGGTGGCGGCTTCCAGGGCATGGGCCAGGGTGTGGCCTAGGTTGAGTTTGCGGCGCTCGTTTTGTTCGGTGGGGTCGGCCTCCACAATCTGCAACTTGACTGCGATGGCGCGGGCCAGGTAGTTTTCCAGACCTTCCCAGTCCAGCGAAAGCGGTTCTACATTAACCAGCAGTTCGTCTCCAGCTATAAGACCATGTTTGAAGGCCTCCACCAGGCCTTGCTTGAAGGTGCTGGGCGGAAGGGTTTTGAGGGTCTCGAGGTCAGCATACACGCCTTCCGGAGCGTGAAAAGCACCCACCAGGTTTTTGCCCTCGGGGAGGTTGATGCCGGTTTTGTTGCCGACCGAGGCATCGACCATGGCCAGGGTGGTGGTGGGCAGACTGATGTAACTGACCCCACGCAGGTAAGTGGCGGCGATGAACCCACCCAGGTCGGTCAGGCAGCCGCCACCCACGATATAGAGTGTGGTATTGCGAGGGAAAGCCTGTGCGGCTAGCCAGGAGAGGGCCTTACCATAGGTGGCCAGGCTCTTCACGCTCTCGCCACCCGGAAGTCCCAGGCCTGCCGAAATATCCAGGCGCGTTGCCATTTTTTGGGCATAGTCTTGAACCGCCAGGTCGAAGATCATGGCCCTGGGGCCTTCGGCCCGGGGCACCTCGAGGTCAAAACCGATATGAATCGGGTAGGGAATGGGGTGTCTAATCCTCAGCTTCCGCATAGTCCCACAGTCGCTCAACAATCTCGTCTACCACGTCGGGAATTCGCCTATTATCGGTGGAGACATGAAGGGTAGCCTGGCGGTAGATGGCCTCGCGTTCGGTTAGGAGTTTTCGGATGCGTTCGAAGGGGTCGCGGTTATCGAGCATGGGCCGCTGTCCGGGGCGGCGGCTGACCCGCTCGAAGATGGTCTCGGGGCTGGCCCACAGAGCCACCACCGGCCCCCGCTGCAACAGACGTTTGCGGTTCTCTGGGTTCACAAAGGTGCCGCCCCCCAATGAGAGTACCAGAAAATCTTTCTGGGTAAGCTCGTTTACAGCCTCGGCCTCGAGCTGGCGGAAGGTGGGCTCGCCCAGATGGCGGAAAATATCGGCGATTGAAAGCCCCATTTCGCGCTCGATGTAGCGATCCAGATCTATGAAGTGCAGCATCAGCTCGCGGGCTAGTTCCCGTCCGATGCGGCTCTTACCCACTCCCATGAAGCCGGTTAGGGCTACCCAGGTCACGGGGCGCTCGATCTCGATCATAGGAAAAAGCATAGGTTGGAGGCTGGCCAGGGGAAGCAAAAAAAGTGCGTGGGGGCAGGCCGCCCCTGCCGGAGCGGGCCGGTGTTGGGCTGCTTGGCAAGGCGCTTGCCGTTCACAAAAATCCGGCCTCCCTAATAGGCGAGCACCCGTTGTTTATAATGTTCGACCCGCTCCACCAGCTCCTCTAGGGTGTCACCGCCAAACTTTTCCAGATAGGCCTGCGCCAGCACGATGCCCACCAGGGCCTCCAGAATCACGCTGGCAGCCGGGACCGCTGTGGTATCGGAACGCTCACGGGCCGCATCGGCGGGTTGATGAGTGACCACGTCTACGGTAGGCAGCGGCTTCATCAGGGTGGCGATGGGCTTGAGGGCGGCCCGCACGACCAGCTCCTCGCCGGTGGTCATGCCGGCCTCGGTGCCGCCCGAGCGATTGGACTGGCGGTAGAAGCCCTGCCCCTGCTGCCAGAAGATGGGATCGTGGACCTGAGAGCCAGGCTTCATAGCGTTGCCGAATCCGGTGCCAATCTCGACCCCTTTGATAGCCGGGATGCTCATGGCCATCTGAGCAATGCGCCCGTCCAGCTTGCGCTCCCAGTGCACATGCGAGCCCAGCCCCATCACCAGCCCCTTGAAGCGGGCCTCGATGATGCCACCGAGCGTATCGCCGCTGGCCTTAGCCTCGTCTACCCGGCGCATCACCTCAGCTTCGGCCTCTGGGTCGGTCATACGCACCGGGCTTTGTTCGATCCGCTCCCTCAAGCTCCAATCGAAAGGAACCTGGCTCCAGACCCCGGCCATCCCATCCACAAAGGAGACGCTCTGCACCCCAAAATACGACAGTAGCTTGTGTGCAATGGCCCCCACCGCTACCCGCATGGCGGTCTCGCGGGCGCTGGCCCGCTCGAGCACATCGCGCAGGTCCTTGTGTCCGTACTTGACGCCCCCAGCAAGGTCGGCGTGTCCAGGCCGGGCTGCCGTGAGGGCCTTTTTGCGCGGCTCGTTGCCCGGCGCCGGATCCATGATCTCAACCCAGTTCCGGTAGTCGCTGTTCCTTATTACCAGGGTGATAGGTGCCCCGGTCGTGCGGCCCGCCCGCACCCCGCTGGCAAACTCCACCGTATCGGTTTCGATGACCATCCGCCGTCCACGTCCGTAGCCCCCCTGCCTTTTTTTGAGCCAGGGATTGATGTCTTCTACGGTCAGTGGGAGTTGGCTGGGCAGGCCGTCTACAATACCGGTGAGCTGGGGTCCGTGGGATTCTCCAGCAGTCAGAAAACGCATGCACAGAATCTAGCACAAATAAGGCTGTGCCCATAGACAATGTTCTAAATCAGAGCCGCACTTGTCGGATGCGCTCCAGGAAATCGTGCACGATGTTACCGGTTACGCCCCAGATGTCGTAGCCGCGCCAGGGGTAGTGCCAGACTTTGCGCCTCAGCTGGCCCTCGAGGATGGAGAACTCACCCTCCAAACCGGTGGGCAATAGGTTGCCGGGGGGTGGGGTGCGTTCCTCGGGGTAAGCCGGGGCCTTCAGCAATTCCTCGATGGGTACCCACAGCAACTCCTCGACCTCTAGAGGACTGGGCGTCAGGCTGGGCTCTTCGGTAATCCGTCCCAGCAGGGGAAAAACCCGGTATCCGAAGGGAGAGAGGGTGGGGTTGAGATGGCCCAGGATCTCCACCAGATCGGGCAGAAGACCCACTTCCTCCCAGGCTTCGCGCAGCGCAGCCTCCTCGGCGCTTTCGCCGTCGTCGAAGCGCCCGCCAGGAAAGCTGATTTGCGCAGCGTGGTGGGGCAGGTTGGCACTGCGCACGGTGAACAAAAGCTGCCCCTCCCAGACCGGCAGCAAGACCGCTGCATCCACGAACCCCTGAGGCTTCGAGAGCTCTATAGGAGCTCGAGCCACCGCGGCTTTCAAAAACTCGGTCTTCATGTTTCCGACCAACCCTCCTGCATCCCGGTGCGACCCCCCCTCACACCGGATTCAAAAAGGTAATTATCCATGTCAAACCTTTAGAGGCTTGTTTGCGCCGCGCGGCGCTACTACAATCCCAGAGCACACCCCTCCCTCCGGTCGGTGAAACCAGCATCTCCCTTCGGTCGGGTTGGTTCGTCACCACCCGGTGACGAACCAACCGAATCTGGTATCACAGGCAATTCTGCTCGCACCGCTCACGCAGCACTATCTCCGGGTTCACCTTTTCCCGCCGGCACAGTCCCACCAAAAGCCATAGGGCCTCGGCCAGGTTGCCCTGCTCAATGGCCTTGATGAGCTCGGCTTCGCCGGGGAGGGGGGTGTCCAGCTTCTTTTGAAGCTCGCTGGCCCGTGCCAATGCCCCGAGGCTGCGCGGCACCTGGTCGCAGATGGACTTATTTGCTCTGCCTTCTTTGGCTTTGATGGCCTGCCAGTTGGCGGTGACGGCCTCGGGGGTGGCGGCTTCTACATCGCCAAATACGTGGGGATGACGCCGGATGAGTTTGTCCACAATGTGCCCTTCGACCTCGAGGTAGCTGAATGTGCCCTCCTGCTCGGCAATAACCGAGTGAAAGGCCACCTGTAACAACACGTCGCCCAGCTCCTCGGCCATCTCTGCAGGGTCGCCCCGGCCAATGGCATCTACCGCTTCGGCGGCTTCTTCCAGCAAATACGGCCGCAAGCTCTGATGGGTTTGCTCCTTGTCCCAGGGGCAGCCATCGGGCGCACGGAGGCGACGCATAACCTCCAGTAGGCGTTCCATGCTGTATAGCCTAGCGGGTTTTGCAGAGCAGATTATGCTTTTTTGAGCAAACGCCCCAGCAAGAAGGCTCCTACCAGCGAGCATCCGACCAGGATCAGGCTCAGCGGGTCCACCGGGACTGTGTCGCCAAAGGCCAGACCCTGGGGGCTGGGATAGGGGAGGCCGGTCGTGCGCGTCAGGATAAACAAGAGGGTGATCACCCCTACCAGCCAGACCCCCCCCAGGTAGGTTCCGCGTTCCATGCTGGCGGGCATCTCGAGCAGGCGGGTCAGCAGCAAGAATCCCCCATACATCAGTTGAAAGCCCAGCAGCATCATGAATGACAGGGCATACCAGAACCCCGCTCCTTGAAGTCCCAAAGGGGTCTCGTTGCCAAATAGCTCACCGCACAGCCCGCCGCCCAGAAAAGTCTTGCCAAGACCCAGCAGCTGCAAAAAGAAGGGGGCAATCAGCAAGGCGGCAGCCCAGCGTACCTGGGGACTGGAAAAAGCCGATGAGACACCGTTCATGCTGCCCTTATCATGCCGCAAAGCCCAGCAGGTAATGTGTAATGGTATCGGGGGTTTCGTGCGTGTATCCACGATGCGTCGGCAGTCCTTTTTCGGGACATTTGACCATAGCGGGTTTGCCTACCCTGGATGCGATGTTGATGCGTTGTGGGGTGATGCTGTTTCTTCTGGTTGGGGCTTTGGCCCTGGGCCAGGGGCTTCGGGTGGAAAATGCCTGGGTACGGTTGGTGCCGGGCAAGACCACCGCGGCATACATGGTACTGGTCAACCCTGGGGCGCGCCCGGTTCGGGTGTTGGCGGTTAGCAGCCCCATTGCGG
>DAIUDO010000054.1:8762-13341 GCA_036845585.1 Meiothermus sp.
CCAGGCGGCCTCCACCTGATGCTGGTGGATTTGCGCCAGCCCCTGCGGGAGGGGCAGCGGGTGCGGCTGACCCTGCGGCTCGAGGGCGGGCAGACCCTTAGCGTGGATGCGGTGGTGCGGGCCCAGTAGCCAGGGGTGTGCGCTTTACGGAGTGTCTGGTAAAACCAAGGTGGAAGCATGCGCAAAATCGTCAAGGAGAATAAGGAACTTTTCGTGCCCAGGGAGAGGCGCTGGGTTGAAGGAATGGGAGTTTAGCCGATGCCACGTCGAGCTCTATGGATTACCCTAATCGCGGGTCTGCCCCTGTTGCTGGCTGTTGCGGCTTTTTTCTTGATGCGCGATACCTACCAGCCCTATGGAACCCGCCTCCTGAACGTTCGACCGCTGGAAGCCAACCAGTTCACCCTGACTGCCCACGACGGTTCGATTAAAAGCCTGTCCGACTTTCAGGGCAAGGTGGTTCTAATTTTCTTTGGCTTTGTGAACTGCCCGGATGTGTGCCCCACCACCCTGCTCGAACTGGGCAGGGTCTACAAGGCCCTCACCCCCCGCGAGCAAGAACGGGTACAGGTCTTGCTGATCTCGGTAGACCCGGAGCGCGATACCCCCGAACTACTACAAAAATACGTTACCTTCTTCGGCCCCACCTTTCTAGGCCTGACCGGCACATCCGAACAGATTGCCGAGGTGGCCAAAAAATACGGGGTCTACTATCAAAAATCGGCCATCAAATCGCCCACCGAATACAACGTAGACCACACCGCCTCGGTGTTTGCCATCGACCCCAAAGGCCAGTTGCGCCTCATCTACGGCAATGGCAAAGCTGCCGAAACCGAGCGGGTGCTGGAAGATGTCCGCTGGCTCTTGCGAGGCTGACACGGTGGGCACGCTTGCTGGGCTGGAAGCCAAACGTACAAGGCGCTGCACTCAGTGCCATACGTATACAGTTGTGCCCAGCGCCAAACGTGACCCCAGGCGCCGCCCCCTGATTGTGCTGGTAGACTGCAACCCCACAAAGCTGATTGCTGCACCTCTGCTAAGCCAACGCAGGGCCGCGAAGTGTGTGAATGCTGCGAGGGCCGGAAAGGGTTCGCTTGGCCTCGAGGACAAAGGTGCCACTATGAACAGAAGGGCAGCGGTGCTAATGTGAACGAAGTGAATATCTATCCAAAGCTAGGTTCCAGACTACGATTCTGGCCCCTTGATTAACTCCCAGCGCCCGTATATACTTCTAGGGTTGCGTTGCCTCAGGCCGGCCCCGGCCCTGAGGTCACATCGGTTGCGCTCACGGGAAAGCCGTCGCGCACAGCGATTCTTGAGAATCTAGGGGCGAATTTCGGGCCGGCGGCCTGGTTCGCTTCTCGACGGGAACCCCGCACCGAGCGCAGCGCAAGTACGCAGACCTCCGTGTGGGGTTTCCGTTTTGAGAGAAGTTCAGTCAAACGAAAGGATGTGATTACACTGCCAACCATCAACCAACTCCTCCGCAAAGGCCGCGCTCCGGTCGTCAAGAAGAGCAAAGTGCCTGCCCTCAAAGGTAGCCCCTTCCGCAAGGGGGTCTGCACCGTGGTGCGGACCGTTACGCCCAAGAAGCCCAACTCTGCGCTGCGCAAAGTGGCCAAGGTGCGCCTCTCTAGCCAGTACGAGGTCACGGCCTACATCCCAGGCGAGGGCCACAACCTCCAGGAGCACTCGGTGGTGCTCATCCGCGGCGGGCGTGTGAAGGACCTGCCGGGCGTGCGCTACCACATCGTGCGTGGCATCTACGATACCCAGGGCGTGAAGGATCGTAAGAAGAGCCGCAGCAAGTACGGTGCAAAGCGGCCCAAAGCCGATGCCAAAGGTGCGGCTGCCAAGGGCAAGAAGTAGGTGAGGTATGTCGCGTAGAAGACAAGCTGAAATTCGCAAGCTCGAGCCCGACCACCTCTATGGCGATGTGGTTGTTACGGCCCTCATCAATCGCATGATGCGGGACGGCAAGAAGAACCTGGCTGCCAAAATTTTCAGGCAAGCCTGTGAGATCATCCAGGAAAAAAGCGGTCAGGAGCCGCTCAAGGTTTTCAAAGCGGCCCTCGATAATGTGCGCCCGCGCGTCGAGGTGCGCAGCCGCCGGGTGGGCGGGGCCAACTACCAGGTTCCGGTCGAAGTATCGCCCCGCCGCCAGCAGACCCTGGCCTTGCGCTGGATCGTGAACGCTTTCAACAGCCGGGGCGAGCGCGAAGCCCATCAGCGTCTGGCTGCCGAGCTCCTCGAAGCTGCCGAAGGCAAGGGTGGGGCAGTCAAGAAGAAAGAAGATGTTGAGCGTATGGCCGAAGCCAACCGAGCCTACGCCCACTACCGGTGGTGAGTATGTCCGTCAAGACTGGCTTTGACCTAAAACTCTTCCGCAACATCGGGATTGCAGCTCACATCGACGCTGGCAAAACCACCACCACCGAGCGCATCCTCTACTACACCGGGCGCATCCACAAGATCGGTGAGGTGCACGAGGGTGCAGCCACCATGGACTGGATGGAGCAGGAGCGCGAGCGTGGCATTACCATTACCGCGGCTGTGACTACTGCCAACTGGAAGCACAGCAAGACCGGGGTAGAACACCGCATCAACATCATCGACACCCCCGGCCACGTGGATTTCACCATCGAGGTGGAGCGCTCCATGCGGGTGCTGGATGGGGCCGTGGCGGTGTTTGATGCCTCGCAGGGTGTGGAGCCCCAGTCCGAGACGGTCTGGCGGCAGGCCGATAAATACCGCGTACCCCGGGTGGCCTTTGCCAACAAGATGGACAAAACCGGGGCCGACATCTGGCTGGTGATCAACACCATGAAGGAGCGCCTGGGGGCCAAGCCGGTGCTTATGCAGCTGCCCATTGGCCGTGAAGATACCTTCAAGGGCATTGTGGATGTGCTCCGCCAGAAGGCCTACCTCTACGGTAACGACCTTGGCACCGACATCAAGGAAGTCGAAATTCCTGAGGACATGAAGGCCCAGGCTGCCGAGTACTTCGAGAAGCTGGTGGAAGCGGCTGCCGACTACGACGAAAACATCATGATGAAGTTCCTCGAGGGCGAGAAGCCTACCGAAGAGGAGCTCATTCGGGCCATCCGCAAGGGCACTATTGCGATTGAAATCTTCCCGGTTTTCCTGGGCTCGGCCCTCAAAAACAAGGGGGTACAGCTCTTGCTGGACGGCGTGGTGGACTTCCTGCCCTCGCCCCTGGACATTCCCCCCATCAAGGGCAAGACCGAAAACGGTGAGGAAGTGGAGCGCCCGGCTGATCCCAACGCTCCGCTGGCTGCGCTGGCTTTCAAGATCATGGCCGACCCCTACGTGGGCCGTCTGACCTTCATCCGGGTCTACTCCGGCACCCTCAAGTCGGGCTCCTATGTACAGAACACCACCAAGGGCAAGAAGGAGCGCGTAGCCCGTCTGCTGCAGATGCACGCCAACCACCGCGAAGAGGTGGAAGAGTTGCGGGCTGGCGAGCTGGGTGCGGTGGTGGGCCTCAAGGAAACCATTACCGGCGACTCGTTGGTCGGCGATGGCGACGAGGCGGTTGTCCTCGAGTCCATCGAAATTCCCGAGCCGGTGATTGACCTGGCCATCGAGCCCAAGACCAAGGCTGACCAGGACAAGCTGGGCGTGGCCCTCTCGCGCCTGGGTGAGGAAGACCCCACCTTCCGGGTCTCTACCGACCCTGAGACCGGCCAGACTATCATCTCCGGCATGGGCGAGCTGCACCTCGAGATCATCGTGGACCGCCTCAAGCGGGAGTTCAAGGTAGACGCCAATGTGGGCAAGCCCCAGGTGGCCTACCGCGAGACTATCACCCGCCCGGTGGATGTGGAGGGCAAGTTTGTGCGCCAGTCGGGCGGGCGCGGCCAGTACGGTCACGTCAAGATCAAGGCCGAACCTCTCGGGCGTGGCTCAGGATTCGAGTTCATCAATGCCATCGTGGGTGGGGTGGTTCCGCGCGAGTACATCCCCGCTGTTCAGAAGGGCATCGAAGAGGCTATGCAGTCGGGCCCCCTGACCGGCTTCCCCATTGTGGACCTCAAAGTGACCCTCTACGACGGTAGCTACCACGAGGTAGACAGCTCGGAAATGGCCTTTAAGATTGCCGGTTCGATGGCTATCAAGGAGGCCATCGAGAAGGGCGGGGCAGCCATCCTCGAGCCCATCATGCGCGTCGAGGTGATCACCCCCGAGGAGTTTTTGGGCTCCATTATAGGCGACCTCAACAGCCGCCGGGGGCAGATACAGGGCATGGAGGAACGGGGCAACGCCCGCTTGGTTCGGGCGCATGTGCCCCTGGCCGAGATGTTTGGTTACGCCAACGACATGCGCTCGATGAGCCAAGGACGTGCCCAGTTCTCGATGTTCTTCGACCACTACGAGCAAGTGCCGCAGAACATCGCGCAGAAGCTAATCAAAGGCCAGTAGAGACTCGCCGCAGGTCTTGCCCTAGCTACCCATAAGACCCTGGACCTGCGGCTAACAACCTGAAACCAAGAGGAGAAACCAACATGGCTAAAGGCGTATTTGAGCGCACCAAACCACACGTAAACGTAGGGACCAT
>DAIUDO010000055.1:0-2276 GCA_036845585.1 Meiothermus sp.
GGTTTGCTTGGTTCTGGCTCACAGAGCCCGTTCTGCTCTTGCTTCGCTGAGGAGATTGGGAGATTTCTCAAAAACCCTCTGAAGAGTTCAGGCACCAGGCCACGCCCAGGGCCTTGGCCTGGTACATGCGTGTATCGGCCAGGGAGAGCAGCGCGTCAAAGGAGTTGGCCTCCTGGGGAAAGATAGCCAGGCCAATGTTGGCACCCAAATGGTGGCCGTTCAGCACAACGGCGGAAATCCGCTCCGAAAGGTGTGCGACCAGGGCTGCCGCACCGGAGGCACCGGTATGGGGCAGCACCAAGGCGAACTCATCCCCGCCCCAGCGGTATGGGCGGTCGCTTTCGCGGGTGTGCTGTTTTAGTATCTCGGCTACAACCTGCAAGGCCTGATCGCCTGCGGCGTGGCCCAGGGTGTCGTTGATCTGTTTGAAGTTTTGCAGATCGAACACTAGGAGCGAAAGCGGGTAGCCATAGCGTCGGGCCCGCTCCAGCTCCTGGGCTAGGTCCTGGTCGAAGGCCCGGCGGTTCAGAAGACCGGTCAGGGCATCGGTGCGGGCGGCGGCCTCGAGCAAGGCCCGCTGACGCAGACCGTGTATCAAAGCCCCAATGGGCTCAGCGAAAAAGCGGGCCGCTTCTAAGGAATCCTCGGCCAGGGCCGTGGGATCGTGTAGGTTCTCCAGGTTGAGCAGGGCCACCACCTGCCCTTGGAAGACCACCGGCAGGGTCAGGTTGGCCTGGATCTGCCCGAGCCGACCGGCCTCTCTGAGCTCAGGCTTGCTTTGGGCGCTAGCCTGGAGAACCCGCCGCAAAGCCTCCCCCCAAAGAAGCCGGGGGCGGCCCTGACCCCAGCCCTCCTGGCCAAGGGTGTACCACTCGAGCAGGTCATCCTCGCTCAGCTCGAGGCCCCCCAGGGCAGCCAGGTCGTAGCCAAGGGCCGCCTTGTAGCGGTAAACCGTCCCCTCACGCAACAAGAGGCTGCCGGCCTCTGCCCCTGGTACCAAACCCACAGCCTCTTGCAGAATCTCCTGGTACAGGCCCTCCTCCCCCTGGTGTGCTTTTTGCGACAGGCGCAGGATGGTCTCCCGCTGTGCCAGCATCTCCTGCCGGTGCAAGGCCCGCCCCAGGATGCGGGTTACCGAAAGCAGAAGCCGGCGCTCCCCTTCAGTCCACCAGCGGGCCTCCCCCTGGAATAGCACCAACAGGTGACGGGGGCGGTTAGGGCCGGTGGACAGTGGTAGCAGGGCAGCAGCCTGGGTAGGTTTTTCCTCAAATCGGCCCTGGGTGGAAAAGTACGCTTCCTTTTGCTCCAGCACCCTCTGGGCCAGACCCTCTAGAAGAAGGCCCTCGCGGCCATCCAGGCCAGCCTTCGGGCCGCAGGAGGCCAGTAGAAACAACCGGCTGCCCTTTTGTTTATAAATGTAGCCCCTCTCCAGCTGCAAAAACCCGCAAAGAGCCTCGAGGCCATCCCCCAGCCCGTCATCGGCTTGGTCGAATAGCTCGCTCAAGCGCTGCAAAAAGGCCGTATGCGCCCTCCCCTGCAAGCGGGTTAGGCGCTGGCCCGCCAGCTCGGCCAGGCGCTCTAAGCTGCGCACCTGGGTGGGGCTAAGGGGTCGCGGGCCGTCCAGGCGGAGCAGGTAAAGCGGCTCCTCGTCGACCAGCACAAACTGGGTTATCCCCCCTGTCCTGTCCAGCGCTTCCAGCAAGGCCATCTGTCCGAGTGCGAAAGGGCTGCCCAAAGCCGCTACCAGGCGCACCCCAGGCGAAGGGTGGTACGAGAGGGTAGCCCTGCGTAAGGGCAGATCCTCCTGCAGGTCGGCCCTGGGGTCGCGCCTCCAGACCTCCACCGTGGGGGCCAGGGGGGCCAGCAGGCGGGGCAGGGCTTCGACCAAGACCTCGAACTGGGTCGCGCGGGAGATCTCTTCCGAGGCTTCCAGCAGCCAGGCGAGGCGCTGGTGAGCCATGCGCAGGCTCTTTCCCACCCGATCGGCCAGGTACAGCGTGGCCGCCAGCACCGGAACCAGCCAGCCTGCAGACCCCAGTCCGCTCCGCGACGCCTCAAACGCCAGGATCAGCAAGGCCAGCGGTAGGATCTTCACCCCGCCCAGGCTCGAGGCCAGGGTGGCCATGGCCATCATCAGCCAGGGCAGGGCGTAGAGGCTGGTGGGGGTTACCTGGACAGGTAGGAAGGACCCCAACAGGTGCACCAAGAGGTAGGCCCCTAGGGCCAGGCTGCTAAACAGGTAAACCTGCTTGAGGTGGCGTCTGGGCATGGCAATA
>DAIUDO010000055.1:2376-13292 GCA_036845585.1 Meiothermus sp.
GGCCAGGCTGCTAAACAGGTAAACCTGCTTGAGGTGGCGTCTGGGCATGGCAATACACCTAAAATAGCACAACCCAGACTGGAGCTGGGTGCAGCAAACAAGCGAAGGGGCTGTACCAAATAACGCTGGTGTACTCCCTCGCGCTTGAGTGGTTTGAGCTGTTGACTGGGGTTGCCGTGGTTACACTAAAACTCACACTCGTTGATAAAGAGGTGGCAGTTGTGCCTGGGTATGCCATTATACGTTTGCAGGACACGTTTGGCTTGGTTCCAGAGGTTCTCGATGCCATTGATCCTGCATCGTCCACTGGATCCTCGCCGTGACCGATGCGCTCATGCTTGAACTAGCCGTGATCGATATGTTCGTGCTTGCCCTGCCTCCCTCGAGCACCTCGCAGCTCTTAATGCCGTCGGTGTACACAATGGAGTCAGGCACAACTTTATCCTGGATGACCGGCAGTAGGCTCCTGGCCTCGAGGCCCTCGAGAACTACCGTGTACACCTGGCCCCTCACGTTCCAGAGAACCGAACGCCGCCACCTTCCCCGCCTCCCCTTGCGGCCTCCGCCGAGGTAGGCTCGTCGATCTACACCTCATCCTCGCAAAGCCGCCCTGCGGGCTGGGACCTTGGCCATCAACAGCTCCACAAGTCGCTGAACTTTCCAGTCGCCGAGTTTGGTACTTCTGCTCGTCACAAAGCTGTGCCCAGACTGCCCTTATTTAGGACTGGCCTTATCTTTTTGAATCCGGTATGACGACACCTCTGGTCAGGCCGCTGGCAGCCCGCCTCATAACCTGCCAAGCGAATGTGGGGTTTTCACCCAACCTCATCCCCCGGCAACGTGTACCCTGGTAGCCGTGGGACTTTTTGATAACTTAGTGGGGGCATTCCTCAAGCTGACTAACCCTGCGCCGGAGTACACCGGGCCGCGCTGTTTGCTCGAGCGCAACAGCGTGGGCGGCTGCGACAAGTGTCAGCAGGTCTGCCCGCACCAGGCCATCAATCTCCAGGGTTTTACCGTTGAAGTAGATGAAGTCAAGTGCACCAGCTGTGGCCTCTGCACGGCAGCATGCCCAGGGATTGCGCTGGAATTTCCGCTGGGCCCCATCCAGGAAAAACTGCACCGCGGACAGGGCCAGATTCGCTGCTCCAAAGCACCTGGTGCCGGCGACGAAATTCACTGCTTGGGCCAGCTAACGCCGGGTGTGCTGGCCGAGGCAGCCTCGCGCTATGGCCCACTCACCTTGGCCCACGGAGATTGTGCGAGCTGCAAAGTCGGCGGCCCTGCCGTTCCCGAGAGGGTGCAATGGGCTGCTGAGGAGGGCAAAAAATACTTTCCCGAACTGAAGGTACATCTGCAACAGGACACACTGCGGGGTGCCGAGGTCGGTCGGCGGGAGTTCTTTGGGGCCATGTTTGGCGGAGCCAGGCGTTCAGCTGCCGAACTGGTACCTAACTGGCCCCTGGCACAAGCCGAACCTTACGAAGACAAGCGTGCCGATCGCCCGGCAGAACTGCGCCTGCGTAAGGTGGCGGCCTACCGTGCACAGGGGGTGCAATGGCCCCGCATCCAGGTTGCGGAGGGGTGTACGCTCTGCCCGGTCTGTACGAATGTGTGCCCTACCAAAGCGGTGGACCGCGAACGCGTGGCTACGGAGCGTTCTGCCGAAGAGTACGTTTTAAGACTGGACGTATCGGCTTGCACAGGTTGTGGGGCCTGCGTGGAGAGCTGCCCTCCCCAGGTGATCAGGCTTGTCGAAGCCAGCCGCGATGAGGTGCTAGGTGAGCCGCTCGAACTGTTCCGCGGCACACCACCCTGGTACGACCTGTGATGCTGTTCGTGTTAGTCTCCAACCCCTGCGGTTAGCGCGCTATGAAAGAGACCTGCTTTTTTGGGCCTTGCTGCACTTGGCCAGAAACTTGGCCCTGGATTGCAAAAAATTTCCAACACCCTCTGATGCGTTTGACACATCGCCACCAGACCCCTAAAATACCGGTTGCTGTCCTGCGGGCTTCGCACTGGGATTAGGTGGCAAGCCAGCCCGACCGCTCTGCACTGGGGCATCGTCTAATGGCAGGACAACGGTCTTTGGAACCGTCGGTCGTGGTTCGAGTCCACGTGCCCCAGCCACCAAACCCTCCGGGTCTGGCCGGAGGGGCTCTTTTTGCAGGCAATGTGACAAATGAGCGCCCCTACGGCCCCGGGTCTGATAGTATCTAGGCTGTATGTCGGAGGCCGTTTTTAGTGATAAGGTTTTGGTCGTCACCTCGAGCCTGACCCTACGCGCTCTGCTCGAGCTGGTTATTGAAGAGCACGAGATCGAGGCGCAGTTTTTCGAGAAGGCTCAGGACGGTCTTGATTTCCTCAAAGCCCATACCCCACGGGCGATCGTACTGGACGATGGCATTGAAATAGACCCTTTTTCCATTGCCTCTCGCCTTAAGATGAGCCGCCGGCTGCGGGAAGTTCCGGTTATACTGTTCATAGGGGACAGCGACGACCGTACCAAGCTGACTGCCGAGTTTGCTCGTGTCGAGCATGTGCTGTCCAAACCGGTGGACCGTAAGGCCTTCTCTTCGATCCTCAGAAATCTTAGCCAGCAGCAACCCAGCCCCTAGCCATATCATGGTTTTGTTAGCCAGAACCGGAATTACAAAAGGTCTAATGTCTGGCTGGTAGACTTGGATTTGTGTACAGGCTGTTGCATATTGCGCGGGCGGTATTTTTTGCCGGTTTTTTGGGGGCGACGGCTGCCGCAGGTTATGTGGCCTGGCTGTTGCTGCGGGATCTACCCAGCCTCGAGGCCCTCGATGACCTGCGTTTCACTGCGACTTCGACCTTTTACACCCGCGATGGTATTCCCATTGCCGACCTGGCTTCAGTAGAGGACGGGCGGGCCATTGCCCGGCAACTGGTACGGCTAGGCGAGGTTTCGCCGGCGGCGGCAGTGGCGGTGGTGGTCTCGGAGGACCAGCGGTTCTTCAAGCACTACGGAATCGACTTTATCCGCTTATTTGGTGGCCTGTATTACTCCTTACGGGGAGACCTTCAGGGTGGTTCGACCATCACCACTCAGGTAGTCAAAAATACCCTGCTGCGCGACCTGGCATTTGAACGCCGCAGCATCAGTGGCCTCGAGCGCAAGCTCAAGGAGTTTCCCCTGGCCATCCAGATTGAGCGGCGCTACTCAAAAGAAGAAATCCTCGAGATGTACCTGAACGTGGTTCCTTGGGGCGGCAATGCCCAGGGTATCTGGGCCGCCGCCCAGGCCTACTTTGGCAAAGAGCCCTCTGAACTCAATCTGGCCGAAGGGGCTTATCTGGCAATTCTGTTGCCGGCACCAAACCCCCGCTACCTGGATTACCCTTCCACCCGGCGCCGCATGAAGGTGCTGCTGGACAATATGGTGGCCGAGGGCTGGGTCAGCCAGGCCGATGCCGAGGCGGCCTGGCGGTACCGGCTGGTGCCCAAGGGCTGGGAAGCGACCTACGATGACAACGGCAACCTCAAGAGTGCTCGGCTGATCGACCCCAGTGTACGCATCGTGCCTGAGCGCAACGTGCGTCTAGCGCCCTATTTTGTTTTTGAAGTCCAACGCTACTTGAAGGAAAAAATCGGCGCGGACAAACTGCGAAACCAGGGAGGCCTTCGCATCATCACTACACTCGATCTAAAAATGCAAACTGCTGCCGAAAAAGCCGTCGCGGGCCGCCGCTTGCCGGATCAGGCCCAACTGGCTTTGGTGGGCCTCGAGCCGAACTCCGGCGAGGTGCTGGCTATGGTGGGGGCACGGCCGGGCACCGAGGGCGAGTTTAACCGGGCTACACAGGCATGGCGCAGCCCAGGCTCGGCCATCAAGCCGTTCACCTATGGGGTTGCCCTGGAAGCGGGATGGACCCAGGCCACTACCGTGCACGATTCCCCGATAGAGTACCCCACGCCGCGCGGTGTATGGCGGCCTAAAAATTTCGATGGCCGATATCTGGATCGACCGGTCAGCCTCCGCTATGCCCTGGATCGCTCCCTGAACCTTCCGGCCATTCGTACCGCAGAGGCCATCGGCGTTCAGCGCCTTGGCGACAAACTGAGAGCAGCCGGATTTCGATTGACTGGCAACATGGCCGTGCTGGCCAACTCGATTGGAGGTGGGGCTGAAATCACCCCCATCGGATTGGCAGCGGCGTACTCGAGCTTCGTCAACGGCGGCTACTGGGTAGAACCCCGTCTGGTGCTGCGGGTCGAGGACGACAAGGGGCGTGTGATCTACCAGCCTGAGGCCAAAAAAGCCCTGCTTTGGACACCCCAGGTAGCCTATCAGATCTGGGACATGCTAAAAGGCTACGTCTACGATGTGCCGCCCGGCTTCCGCAGCAGTCTGGCAGCGGGTGCTCGTATACCTGGGCGCATCGTGGGGGGCAAAACCGGAACCAGCGATGATGCCATAGACCTCTGGTTCGCCGGGGCTACCCGTGGCCTGGTTGCTACGCTGTGGGTTGGACGCGACGACCACAAACCCCAGCGCATCGGGGGTATTGAACCGAGTAGCTCGCTGGTGAACCCACCTATCTGGCGGGATTTCGTAGAGCAGGCTTTGCGAGGCCGCCCCGCCGGAGACTTCCCACAGCCCTCTGGGCTGGTTCTGGCCAACTTCGACTTGCTATCCGGCAACGAGAGCTCGAGCGGCGTAGCGGCTCTTTTCCCGGAGCGGCAGGTGCAGCGTACCCAAGCCAGGGCCGTTGTGCGCGCTGTGCCGCCCCAACCCACGTACATCACGCGTCCGGGCCCGGCTGTTGCGGGTGTCAGCACTTATCTGACCGTTGCTATTGACCGGACGACCGGCTGCTTGGCTGCCCCCGATACCCCCACCGAACGGGTGGTGTGGCTGCAGGTGGAAAACCACCGAGTGAGCTCCTACCGCTGCAACTAGAAGAGTTTTTTGGACCGAATTGCGCACACCTGGAAAGTCACACAGCCTTGCAAGAGCGGTCTTTTGCTGCTGGGATGGGTGGCCAACTGAGAAAATGGTGGTCACGCGATTCTCATACCAGACTCGGTTAGTTCGACTCCGAATATTGGCTTGCAGCCTCTGAAGGTATCGGGTTTGGATAAATGTCTTTCAATCCGGTGGAGTGCAACAATTTCAGAGACCAGCCGTGCCGGGTCAGGTTACCCTAGGTCCCATCTGCTGTCGCATCTGCCTGTGCAGCTTTCTTACCACGCCGTAAGGTAGTCTGCACCACCTATGCTGCCCTGATGACGATTCGTGGAATTTAATCAAAACCATCGGAATCGGCCCAGGTGTTCCGTACACAGTCCCCCAGCGGTCTTCTGGGTCACCATCCCGCATATGAGCTGTGGGGTACACAACTCAAAACAGGGCAGTTTGTTTACATTTGACATCTGCCAGGGGGTGGGTTTATTGTTTTTGTGGATGGTTTGGTATACCACCACTACCTAGACGGCAGCTCCCTGGAGTTGCCGTTTCTGCCTGCCAGCCCTGGCGGGTTTTTTGTTTTCCAAAAGGAGAGGGTTATGAAAGTTGCAATCGTGGGAGCGACAGGAGCGGTTGGACAAGAACTCATCAGCGTCCTTGAGAAGCGCAATTTTCCGGTTTCCGAGCTAAGGCTCTATGCTTCGATCCGTTCAGCGGGCAAGAGCCAGAAATTTCGAGGTAAGGAAGTCTCCATCGAAGCCTTGCCCGAGACACCGCTGCCTGTCGATGTGGTGTTGGCCAGCGCTGGAGGCAGTATTTCCAAACAGTATGCACCGATCTGGGCCCAACAGTCGGTGGTGGTGGACAACTCCTCGGCTTTCCGCTACGAGCCCCATGTACCTCTGATTATCCCGGAAATTAACCCACAGGCCATTCAAGGTCACCAGAACATCATTGCCAACCCCAACTGTACGACAGCCATCCTGCTCATGGCCTTATACCCATTGCATAAAGCTTTTAGAGCCAAAAGGGTGATTGTCAGCACCTACCAGAGTTCATCGGGGGCGGGTGCCAGCGGTATGGACGAGCTGCTGCACGGAACCAAACAGTTCCTGGCCGGGCTTCCGGTCGAGCATAAAACCTTTGCTCATCCACTGCCGTTCAATGTCATACCTCATATAGATGCCTTTCAAGAGAACGGTTACACCAAGGAAGAAATGAAGGTGCTGTGGGAAACCCAGAAGATCATCGGCGACCCAGATATCAAGCTATCCTGCACGGCTGTGCGGGTTCCGACCCTTCGCGTTCACGCTGAGGCCGTAACGGTGGAGTTTGAGCGCCCGGTCACCCCGGAGGTGGCTCGGGAGGTGCTGGCCGGTGCCCCTGGGGTGGATCTGGTGGATGATCCGGCCAGTAAGCGCTATCCATTGCCCCTAACGGCCACGGGAAAATTTAACATAGAAGTCGGTCGAATTCGTAAAAACCTGGTGTTTGAAAACGGTTTGGACTTTTTTGTAGCCGGCGATCAACTGCTGAAAGGGGCAGCACTCAACGCAGTTCAGATAGCCGAGTTGTTGCTCAAACCGGTAGCTTACCAGTAACCGTCTAATACCGGACTCAAAATGATTATCTAAATGCGTTCAGAGGGCCTGGTTGCAACGCGCGCGGCGCACCTGGAATCCCAGAGCATATCCCACCCTTTCCTATGGTGGTCGAAACAGGCATTTCGGCGAAGAGAGCGTATAGGCGAAACCGGCATCTCCCTCGCGGCTGGCGAAACAAGCGTCTCCCTTCCGAGAGGCGGTATCGCGTTCCAAATAATTCGGCATCGCCCTTCGCTACACGGATAACTTCGGTCGGGCCAGCTCACCGCAATGGCTACCGAACTGACCGAATCTGGTATAGCAACTGGATTCAGAGAGTTTCCGTCCTGACCGGATGTCCGAGGGTCGTTGTATCGGATCCCGTAGCAGGCTGGCAACCATAGGGTGTTTTACACGGCATAGTACGCGCGGATCGCCTCGAGCAAGGCCAGTCCTGAGGTGCCACTTTTTTCAGGGTGGAACTGGGGCGCCACCAGGTTTGCTCTGGCGTACACAGCCGTGAAACGGGTTCCCTCATACTCAGTAACTCCCACGCTACCCTCTACGATGGGCGCATAGTAGGAGTGAACAAAATAGAAGTAGCGGTTTGACAAATGCTGGAAGCGACCCTTGAAATCGACGGTGTTCCACCCCATCTGCGGCACGCGGCGAGCTTTGAAACGGGTTAGCTTGCCGGATACCAAACCGAGCCCGGCTTCCCCAGGGGCCTCGTCCGAGCCTTCAAAAAGTATCTGCATCCCCACACAAATGCCCAAAAAAGGCTTTCCGGCTGCAATATGCTGGCGAACCCCTTCCTCAAAACCGGAGGCCTGAAAGGATCGCATCACCTGGCCGAAGTGACCCTGGCCGGGCAGCACCAGCAGGTCGTGGCGGGACACCTCGCGTGGGTCGGCGGAGACCGTGACCTGGTAGCCGGTAACCTGCAAGGCCTTGGCCGCGCTGTGCAAGTTGCCGGAACCGTAGTCGATGAGCAGGGTCTTCACTGCAAGACCCCCTTGGTGCTGGGCAGGTCGTCCCGTGTGTGGCGGGTAGCCTGGTGGAGGGCCCTAGCCAGGGCCTTGAAGGTAGCCTCGATCACGTGGTGCGCTTCCCGCCCGGCCAGCAGGCGCACGTGTAGGGTGAGGCCAGCGTGGTTGCACAGCCCGCGCAGGAACTCGCGCAGATGGTAGGCATTGACCCCGCCGGCGCTGCCCTCAATACCCAGTGCCTCGGGCACAAAAGCCAAATGACTGCGGCCCGATAGGTCGAGCACCACCTGTACGAGGGTTTCGTCCATCGGCACGCTGGCCTCGCCGTAGCGTTCGATGCCCTCGCCCTTTCCCAGGGCCTGTCTAAAGGCCATACCCAGGACGATTCCCAGGTCTTCAACCAGGTGGTGTACGTCAACCTCGAGGTCGCCTTTAGCCTCCACGCTCAAGCCAAAGCGTCCGTGCCGTTGCAGGGCCAGCAGCATGTGGTCGAGGAAACCCAGGCCCGTAGCAACCACCCCACCGGGAGGGCCATCCAGGTGCAGGCCGAGCCGGATGTGAGTCTCAGCAGTCTGACGTTCGACGTTGGCACTACGCACCGCTCACCTCAGCTAAGGCAAAAGCCGCTTCCAGGAAGCGCTGGTTCTCCTGAGGGGTACCTACCGTGACCCGGATGCAGCCCTCGAGGCCCGCATAGTGGTCCTGTCGCCGCACCAGTACACCCTGGCGCAAAAGCTGCTGGTAGGCTGCCGCCGCCTCGGGGGTGTGCACCAGCAGGAAGTTGGTCTGGCTGGGGTAGGGCCGCCAAGTGGGGTGCTGCTCCAATGCCGTAAAAAGTCGATCCCGCTCGGCCTGGATGGCCTGCACTACCTTTTCTACGTAGCTAGGGGCTTCCAGTACCGCCAGCAGCACCTGAGCCGTGTGGGCTGGAAGAGCAAAAGGGGGAATTAAGTTCTGCACTACGTTACAAACTTCTGGCGCAGCCAGCAGGTACCCCGTCCGTACCCCCCCCAGTCCCCAGGCCTTGGAAAAAGTACGCAGAAGAGCTACGTGGGGGTTGGTGCGGGCGAGCCAGGCGTAGTCGGTCTGGGCGAACTGGTGGTAGGCCTCGTCAACCACCAGCAACCAGCCCTGCCGGGCGGCCTGCTCGGCCAACAAGACGATCTCGTCGGGGGGGAAAAGCTGACCGGTAGGGGCATGTGGGTTGGGCACAAACAGCACACCTGGTTCCCCGTGCATGGCCTGCTGCAAAGTTTCGGTTGGCAGGGTAAAGCCCTGACCCAGAGCTACCGCCTGGTAGGGCACCGCGTTCATGCGGGCCGAGAAGGCGTAGTGGGGAAAAGAGGGCAGCGTATCCAGCACCCGGCGAGCCGCCTGCACCAAAGCCTGGATCAGCAGGTTGGATCCAGGTGAGAGAACCAATCCCTCAACGGGCCAGTCCAACCAGGCGGCCAGTTTTTCCCGCACATCCTCAGCGTGCAGGTAGGGGTAGCGGTTGAAGGCAAGCCGATCCAGGCGCTTTAGTATCTGCGCCTTGAGCTCGGGCGGCAGGTCGTAGGGGCTTTCGTTCTGGTCAAGCTTGACGGGCGCTTCTACCTTCTGGTAGGGGTAGCTGGACAGCCCCTGGAGGTGGGGTTTGAAGGCCTTCACCCCCCGATTGTCGAGACTCTGGAGGCTGACGTCAAGCCCGGCCCAACCGTGAACCCCACACCAATGGCCTAGCGTAGGTGTGTTTAGGCTAAGCCCATGCGAATTGGAATGGTGTGCTATCCCGGCCTGGGCGGCAGCGGTATTGTGGCCTCAGAGCTGGCCGACCGACTGGGCCGCCGGGGGCACCAGGTTTTTCTGTTTGCAACTGAGCTGCCCATGCGCCTGCCCGAGGCCAGCCCGGTGCGCTTCATGCCGGTTGAGGTGCCCAGCTACCCTGTTTTTCCGGCGCCTTTATACACCCTGGCCCTGGCGGGAACCCTCGAGCGGGCCATCCGCGAGCTGGACCTCGAGCTCATCCACACCCACTACGCCATCCCCCATGCGGTCTCAGCCGAACTGGCCGCCGAGGGACGCATCCCTCTGGTGCATACGCTGCACGGCACCGATGTCACCCTGTTGGGCATCGACCCAGCCTACCAGGCCCTCACCAGTAAGGCCCTCAAAAAGGCACTGGCCGTAACCGCGGTCTCGCACAATCTGGCTCAGCAGGCCCAGCGGAGCTTTGGGGTGAGCCCCAGGGTCATCTACAATGCAGTAGACACCGAGCATTTCCGCCCCTGCCCCGAGGCCCGGCGCTTTTATGCCAGCGAGGACGAGCATTTGCTGGTGCACGCCTCCAACTTCCGCGCGGTTAAGCGGGTCGGCGATATCGTACACGTGTTTGCCCGGATCCGACAGAAGATCAAGGCCCGCCTGGTGCTGGTCGGCACCGGCCCCGAGCGGGCCGAGGCGCTCTCCATAGCTCATAGCCTGGGGGTCGACGATAGCGTAACCTCGCTGGCTACAGTCAGGAACCCCGAGAAGGTCATCGGAGCTGCCGATGTCTTTCTACTGGCCTCGGAGTACGAGGGCTTCGGGCAGTCTGGCCTCGAGGCCCTGGCCTGTGGGGTTCCGGTGGTGGCAACACGGGTGGGGGGGGTGCCCGAGTGGCTCACCCCGGAGGTGGGCCGACTGGTGGAGTTCGGCGATCTGGAAGCCTTCTCCCATGCGGTGGTGGAGTTATTGACTTCACCAAACCTGGTCCACATGCGCGAGGCTGCCCGCCACTATGCTCAAACTCACTTCAATCCCGAATCCATTACCGACCAGTACGAGCAGGTTTATCGCTTAGCCATGAAGGGTAAAACCCTCGCGACGGATTGACCATGTAGTGAAGCTGAAGAGATCACGCCTTGACGCTAAAATCCCCTCGGACTTAGATTGACAAGAGGTCGTCGCATAATGGCTCTGAAAAAGAAGGGACGACCCATTGCCAGAATATCTCTACGAACCAGGAGGCCTGTATGTTGGAAGGATTCAAAAAATTCATCATGCGTGGGAACGTGCTTGACCTAGCGGTAGGTGTGATTATTGGCGGTGCCTTTGGGTCCATTGTAAGCTCGCTGGTAGCCGATGTTATTAACCCCTTGATTGGCATGATTTTTGGTGCGCCCGACTTCTCGGCCATCAAGCTGGGAGCTCTGAACATCGGTAAATTCTTGAACGCCGTGGTGAGCTTTCTGATGGTGGCGTTCGCGCTGTACTTCTTTGTGGTAACACCCATGAACAAGCTGCAGGAGATGAGCAAGAAGAGCGAACCCGAGGCTGCACCTGCGGCCCCACCCGAAGACATCGTGCTGCTACGTGAAATACGCGACCTGCTTAAGCGCTGATTAGGCCCGGGCCACCGGCTGGGGTTTGCTGCGGCGGGGCTTGGAAGAT
>DAIUDO010000056.1:0-13083 GCA_036845585.1 Meiothermus sp.
TAGGGGCTACCCTGGGAATTGTGTTTGCAATACTGAGCTTTACCCTCGTGTAGAGTCGTTTCCGTGACCTACCCCACAGCTAAAGCCGGGGGCTTCTGGGGTCGTCGAGCATGAGCAACCTCACCGCTCTCGCCCAAGGGCAGGCCCTGCCTGCTTTCGATTATGCGACACGGAGCACTATATGCCCACACAGCGCTCTTCCCGATGGCAAACCGCTTACCCTATGCCTGAAGGCAAGGGCTTGCGCGGTTTACTTGGTCAGTGTCAAAGGCCGCTTGAGGCAACCGCTCATTGTGGAGATTTCATGTATGCGACCCGAACCGAGATGGTGATTCGGGCCGTATTGCCTGGATGTCAGGGATTGCTGGGGCAGAACTGTGGTAATGTGGGGCTCGAGCCCCATGAAACCACTTCTGCTGTTAACGCTCGCATTGGGTTTCTCGTTGGCGATGGCCCAGGGTACTGTCCAGCTGGAATCACGGGTGATTTGGCTGCTCAACGACGCGCGGGCCAGGGGGGTGGTCTGCCGGGGCGGTGGGGGCGGCTACCGCCTGCCGGCCCTGCGCTACAACGCCACCCTGGCCCAGGCCGCCAAGGGCCACGCCCTCGATATGGGGCGGCACGGTTTCATGTCGCACTACTTTCGGGGGTTGGGGCCACGGGTGCGGGTGGCTCGAGCGGGGTATAGCTATTTGCGCATGTCGGAGATCATCTTCAAGGGCCGAAACAGCGATCCTGCACGTGCAGTGCGCTGGTGGCTTCGTTCGCCGGTGCATTGCCGGGCCATCATGAACCCCCACTACACCGAGTTGGGCGCGGGGTTGTCGCGGGTCGGCAACGCCTGGGCGGTGGTGCTGGCCCAGCCCAGGTAGTCCGACTAGCGCTCCGTCGATGTAGATTCGACTGGCTGAAGCGATATTTGCCGTGAAGCGGCTTATTTTGGGATTTGCAGCATGTCGCTTCTTGGTTGCCAGACCCCTAGCGCTGAACCATGCGTAGGATAGCCAGCATCCCCACGCTCTGAACCAACGGAAAGGCCATCAGGGTGAAGGCGCTAGGCCACAAGGCAAAGAGTGCAATGGGAACGACGGTGGCTACAACGCTTACCCACATCAGGTCGGTGCGACCCCGCTGCTTAAGCAGTCGGTATATCACGTAGTTGTTGAAAAGTGCGAACAGCAAAAGCATGGTCCAGGCAATCACGAACGTATTCATCGCACAGCATTCTACGCTCTCGAGCTCGGTGCACAGACCCGCCATAATAAACTTGAAGCGAATCGCAAGAGCAGATAAACTTGTACCAAGTACAATTTGATTTGCACGGGAGATCCACGAATGCTGACTACCCCAGAAAAAATCGCTTTCTTACTGCTGGTTCTGGCTACGCTCTACTTTGGTGGCGGGGCGCTTTATCGCGTCTACAGGGCCATCCGCCGGGGCCAGCCCGAAGACCGCTTCGACAACCTGCCGGCCCGCCTGGGCCGCGCTTTGTGGCAGACCCTCACCATGCAGACGGTCTTCAAGAAGCGGCCCTGGGTGAGCCTGTTACACGCCTTTGTGTTTTACGGCTTTGTGTTCTACTTGAGCGTGAACCTAGTGGATGTCCTCGAGGGCTTTTTCCCCTTCAAGGCGCGCGGGGGCTTCTGGAATGGCTACAACCTAATAGCCGACCTGCTGACCGCACTAATTCTCATTGGCATCGTAGGTCTGTTGATCCGGCGCTTTTCGGGTCTAGGGCGCAAGACCTTCAGCTGGAACGAGAAGACCCCTTTGCACGAGAAAATTCGCAGCGGTATCCCTCGCGACTCGGCCATCGTGGGCGGCTTCATCTTTTTCCACGTGGGCAGCCGCCTGCTGCACAAATCGGCCCAGGCTGCTAACCTCGACTACGGCCCGGACCCCTTCCAGCCGGTGGCCTCGTGGGCCTCGGGCTTGTTCATGGGGGTCGACGTGGATCGGCTGGTGGTCTTGGAGCACCTTTTCTGGTGGTTTGCCCTCGGCTCCATTCTGGTGTTCATCCCCTACTTTGCCCGTTCCAAGCACATCCACCTGTTTTTGGCTCCGCTCAACCTGGCTTTCAAGAAGGAGAAGCCGGGAGCCTTGCTGCCCATCGCCAAGGACTTCGAGGAGCTCGAGAAGATGGAGAAGTTCGGGGTGGCTAAACTGGAAGATTTCGCCTGGCCCCGCCTGCTGGATGCCTATAGCTGTATCATGTGCAACCGCTGCCAGGAGGTCTGCCCGGCCTACACCACCGGCAAGGCCCTTTCCCCGGCGGCCATCCTGATCAACGAGCGCTACGAACTGAACGAGATTCTGCCGGTCTTCTCGGCTGGTAAGGAGAGCCCCCGTCCCCTGATGGACTTCGCTATGAACGAAGAGTCCATCTGGGCCTGCACCACCTGCAACGCCTGCATCGAGGTCTGTCCGGTGGGCAACGAGCAGATGCTGCACATCCTGGATGTGCGGCGCGAGCGGGTGATGATGCAAGGCGAGTTTCCGGCCCAGCTCGGGCAAGCCTTTAAGGGCATGGAGCGCAACGGCAACCCCTGGAACCTTGGCCAGGACAAGCGAATGGCCTGGACCGAAGGGCTGGATTTCGAGGTGCAGACTGTGGCCCAGAACCCCGAGGCGGACGTGCTCTACTGGGTGGGGTGCGCACCCGCCTACGACCCCAGGGCGCAGCGCACCGCCCGGGCCTTCGCCGAAATTTTGCACCGCTCCGGGACCAACTGGGCCGTGCTGGGCAAGCAGGAGAAATGCACCGGCGACGCCGCCCGGCGGGCCGGCAACGAGTTCTTGTTCATGCAGCTGGCCACGGAAAACGTCGAGACCCTCAATGCGGCGATGGAAGCCAAGCCCAAGACCATCGTCACCACCTGTCCGCACTGCTTCCACACCCTGGCCAACGAGTACAGGGACTTTGGTGGCGTTTATCAGGTCAGGCACCACACCGACTATATTTCAGAACTGATAGACGCGAAGAAGCTCGAGCTCCTGCCGATGGCCACAGCGGAGCAAGCTCTGGTGACCTACCACGACCCCTGCTACCTGGGGCGGCACAACGGGGTGTTGACCGAGCCCCGCGAGGTCATCCGGGCTACCGGCCTCCAACTGCACGAGCCGCCACGCCACGGCAAGAATAGCTTCTGCTGCGGGGCCGGTGGGGCCCAGTTCTGGAAAGAAGAAGAACCCGGCAACGAGCGGGTCTCCACCCATCGCTACCGCGAACTAAAGGAAACCGGGGCCCGCACAATTGCCGTCGGCTGCCCCTTTTGTATGCAGATGATGAACCTCGAGACGGCCCAGGAGCCCGAAGGCCAGGCCCCCCAGGTGCTCGACATCGCCGAGCTGGTGGTGCAGCGCTTGGGGAGCAGACCGGCCGATTCGGCGACCGACTAGCCCCAGCCACACCGACGGGGGCTTGCAGCACTGGCCCAGCGTTGCCCGGCTAACCTACGGCGATTCTTGAATAGAAGCCCTCGAGCCTGGCAAGACCGTACGGCCAGGAGGTGGCTGCTTGCCGGGGCGATCAATCTCCGATGGGTTGGTTGAGGCGTTTGAGCACCTCTCGTACTACCCCATCCAGGTCGAGGTGGCTGGTGTCCAGGATGATGGCATCCTTAGCCGGCGCGCTTTGTTGTTGGTCAGCTTCGTCGCGTCGAAGAATTTCTGACAACACCGTCTCGAAGGTGGCGTCACGTTCAGGTACCCGGCGCAGGGCACGCACTTTGGGGCTGGCGGTCAGGTAAAACTTGTAGCCGGCCTTGGGAAACACCGTGCTGCCCATATCGCGGCCATCCACCACAAAAGGGGGCGGAATGTTACGCAGCACCTCGTTTACGTATCGGCGGATAACCGGGCGCACCGCTACGGCAGAAACAATCTGGTCAACCTCGAGGCTGTGCAGGGCCTCGGTCACGTCGTGACCATCGAGCAGGATGTGGTTGTGGTCGGGGGTGGGCCTCAGCTCGAGGCGGTGTTTCTCCAGACGCTCCTCAACTTCCTCGGCGGAGGCATTCTCGAGCAAACATATCAGCGCTACCGCCCGGTACAGCAGGCCGCTGGAGATGTAGGGTATGCCCAGCCGCTGGGCTACCAGCTTGGCCACGCTGGTTTTGCCCGAGGCCGAGGGGCCGTCTATAGTGATGATCGCGTTCATGGCAGGGGTCATCTTTGGCCAACGGGCAGGTGAGGAGTCCCGGTAAGTGTTTTCAACATGGATTCGGCCTGATGAATAGCGGGATTTGCGGTGGAGTGCACTATTTCTGGGACTTCGGCAAGAGCTACTTCACACTAGCCCTTTCCGGCGAGCCGTTCTAAGTCCTCCCAAAAGCTCGGGAAGCTGATGCTGGCCCACTGGGCGTCGCTCACCGTAACGCCTTTTGGCAGACCGCAAACCGCGAAGGCCATGGCGATGCGGTGATCGTGGAATGGCTCCACCACCCCGCCCCCCTGCACGTAACCACCGCGAATCTTGAGCCAGTCATGCCCGGCCTCAACCGGTACACCTAGGCTCTGGAGGTTTTTGGCGATAGCCGCTATACGATCTGACTCCTTGACGCGGAGTTCTTCCAGGTTTGGAATGTAGGTTTCGCCCTCTGCCCAGGCCGCAGCTGCAGCCAGCACCGGTACCTCGTCCACCATCAGCGGGATTAGTTTAGGGTCTACCGAGATTCCGCGTAGCTGCGAGGAGCGGGCTCGAATCCAGCCCACCGGTTCCCCTTCCTGTCCCTCGGTGACTTCCCAGCTTATATCGGCCCCCATCTCCTTGAGCACTGTGAGCAGCCCGGTGCGGGTGGGGTTCAGGCCTACGCCTTCCAGGGTAAGGTCCGACTCGGGGGTAATCAACGCGGCCACGATGAAAAAAGCGGCGCTGCTGATGTCGCCGGGTACGGTCAGGTCTCGAGCCGCAAAGGGTTCGGCCTGACGGGTACGAATCAGGTGGCCCTCCACTTCGATGGGCAGGCCATAGTGCCGGAAGACCCGCTCAGTGTGGTCGCGGGTGGGGGCAGGCTCCACCACTTCGGTGTCTTCCTCAGCAAACAGCCCCGCCAACAGAACCGCGCTTTTGACCTGGGCACTGGCCACCGGCAGCTCGTAGTGGATGCCGCGCAGGCCGCCTCCGCGAATGGCAAGTGGGGCCAGCCGTCCGTTGTTGCGGGCCTCAATGCGGGCGCCCATCTGACGGAGGGGGATGGTGACACGTCCCATGGGGCGCCGTCGCAGTGAGGCATCGCCGGTCAGCACCGTGAAAATTTCCTGTCCCGAAAGGAGGCCTGCAGCCAGCCGGATCAGGGTTCCGGCATTGCCACAGTCCAGAATATCGCCAGGCTCGTTCAACCTGAGGCCCACACCCTTGATGTGAAAGTGTGGGCCCTGCTCGGAAATTTCGGCCCCCAACTGACGCATGACCTGAGCCGTGGATAAGGTGTCGCCGGCTTTGAGCGGGAAGTAGAGGGTGCTTTCGCCCTGGGCCAGTGCCCCCAAAAGCAGGCCCCGGTGGGTGACCGATTTGTCGCCGGGAACGCGCAGGGAACCCTTCAGAGATCGAGTGGGGGATATGAGCCGTTGCATAAGTCCAACCGGGATTATAGCCTGTCGAGGGGTCAAGGCGAATTGCGGCTCCCTCCAAGTCTGCCGATGGATTGCACCGGGTGTTACTGGACGAGGACCTTATACCAAATTCGGCTCGTACAACACTGAAAGGCGGCTCGCCTCGGTTGAGCCATGTTTTGGCTCGATGCGTGCGAGGCCACCGACCAGAGGGAGTGCTTGGGGACATAGATTGCCTCAAAGGGTATTGGGTTGGAAAGACTGGTTTTGAGGTGTCAGAGACTTTCTGAGAAGTCTCCAGGAAGCCGATCTTCTAGCTATAAGACGGATCATTGCGACGAGGATGAAGGTTTTAGTGGTTTCGAGCATAAACGCATAGTCCGGGTTGAGCCTGCTGTTGAAGCTGAGCCAGGCGAAGGTACCCCCACCACCGCAAGGAGGGGTGGGTGAGCTCTAGGATTCCAGTTGTGCTGCACGCGGCGCAACCGAGTCTATGAAGTTTTTGGCTCGGATGATTATTTTTTTGAATCCGCTATTAGAGACCGCCTCTCGAACCCCAGAGCGCGCACTCCGTTGGGATTCGTTCTACACAGAATGGTGGCGAATAGACCGAATCTGGTTCTAGCTTGCCGAAGCGATCAGGAAGACCACATAAGCCAGGTATAAACCCAAAAAAACGCTGCCTTCCCTTCGGCCCAGCCGGGCACCTGTAGCTAAGAAAGGCCACAGCAGCAGACTGGCCAGGAGCATGACCCACATGTCGCGCTGAACGCTCTCCCAAGGCAGGCCCACCGGCTGAACTAGGGCCGTAATCCCCAGAATGCCCAGGATGTTGAAAATGTTGGAACCCACGATGTTGCCCAGCGCAATATCCGGCTCGCGACGCAGGGCGGCGGTGACCGAGGCGGCTAATTCCGGTAGACTGGTGCCCAGGGCCACTATGGTCAAGCCGATGACTAACTCGGGAACACCAAATGCTTTGGCCAGTGACACTGCCCCAATCGTCAGGGTGCGGGCTCCGACCCCCAGCAGCACCAGCCCCAAAGCCACCCCCGCGTAGGCTTGCCAGTTGGCCTTGGCTGGACCGCCGTACTCCTGGTCGTATTCCTGTTGTACCAGGGCACTCTCGCTGCTGCTGCTGCGATACAGAAACCAGATATACAGCCCCAGCAAGACTACCGAGACAAGCCCCTCCCAGCGGCTCACCTGTTGATCGAAATACAGCAGAGCAAACAGCAGCAAGGCTGCGCCAATCATAATGGGCACCTCGCGCTTGATGAACTGGGCCTGGGCACGAATGGGCGTGACCAGGGCGGTTAGGCCCAGGATCAGGAACACATTCAGGATGTTCGAGCCTACCACGTTGCCAATTGCGATGGCGGGACTGCCCGAGAGGGCGGCTGCAAGGCTGGCCGCTAACTCTGGGCTGCTGGTGCCAAAGGCCACCACCGTTAAGCCCACAACCATCGTGCTGATACCCCAGCTGCGGGCCAGTATCACTGCATTTTTCACTAGGGTCTCACCGCCAAAGTACAGCAGTACAATCCCACCAACAATCAGCAAAACGTTTAGCGTAAACTCCATGCCGAGTAGGGTAGCAAAAACCGCCTGGTAAATTTGTAACAATTTAGCTCTGGTTCAATTCTATCCAGTCCATACCTAAAGGATGGCTCAAGGTTGTGGTTAAGGTTCGCTGACGATGGCTTCATGGCTACGGCCTTACATTTGTCTACCCTGGGGTTGGGAGGAGCCATATGAAACGAGCCGTTATTGCCAGCATTGCTGCACTTTTGAGCTGGATGGCCTATGCCGGGCCGGTGCTGAGCCCCCAGGGCATCATCGTGAACCCGGTTCTCACCGACCTCGAGGTGCAGACCTGGGTTGACCGCGACCCCACGGGAGTTGGCAACCCTACTTACTTTTTTGGCGAGAGAATCAGAATCTATACCCGTGTAAACCAAAATGCCTACGTCTACCTGTTCAACATCAATGCCCACGGGCAGATTGACCTGATTCTGCCCAATGCCTATAGCCCGAACAACTACCTGCGTGCAGGCGAGACCCGCACCTTCCCTGAGCCGGGGGCTCGCTATGAGTTCACCATAGGGGGGCCGGCAGGGATCGACCAGGTGCTGGCGGTGGCCAGCCGCCAGCCGCTCTCGCTTGCGAATATTGCCGATATCCGCAGTGGACAGATGCGCCTGCAAGGGGCCAGCAACCTGGCCAGGGCCCTCTCGATTGTAGTAACTCCGCTGCCTGAGCAGGACTGGGTGAGTGATGTGGTCCGTTACACTGTACAGCCCCGCCTAACCGGTACCCCCTCGCCGCGGGTGACCCTGCCCAGGCCACCCATATTCTTCATCACCCCCATGCCCGGCTACGCGGTGCTGTGGGAAGACCGCGAGGACACCGAGTACCGCGTGGCCTATCGGGGGGGCGATCTGGAGCAGATCTTTGGCTACTATCACCGCGACCTATTGGCCAAGGGCTGGGTGAAGGTGAAATTCAAGTCCATGGGGGACAAGAAGAGCAAGAGCCTGGCCTACGAGGCCGAGTACCGCCGGGGAGGGGATAAGCTCGAGGTGAGCGTAAGTCCCAGAGGGGGTGAGTTGGTAGTAAAGCTGGAGTGGGGCCGGTAGAACGCACCCTGCTTATGCCCCTCGTCTGGAGACAGAGGGTCTTTGCTTTTATAATGGAGTTGATGCGTTCCTGGCCTGATGTGTACACCAAGCTGTTGCGCTTTGCCCGGGCCATTGTGGCAGCAGGGAAGTAGATTATGCCTGGCTGCTGTACAGCGGTTTGGCTGTACGGCTTTTTCTGTTGATCCTCCGGCAGCTAGCCCTCAGTGCACCCCACAGGAGCATCCATGCACAACCTCGAGGTTCACCCTGAAATTGCCCTGGCCTCCACCCTGCCCGCGGGCTTCTATCAGGACCCCCAGATTTACGAGGCCAGCAAGGACAAGGTTTTTGCCCGTAGCTGGCAGTGGATAGGCCCTAGCGACGACCTCAAAGCCCCCGGCACCGTAAAGCCGTTCGTGTTGCTCGAGGGCTTTCTGGACGAGCCGCTGGTGCTAACGCGCGACCACGACGACCGACTGCACCTGCTGTCCAACGTCTGCACCCACCGGGGCATGCTGGTCGCCGAGAGCGGTGACAACGCTCGCTATTTACGCTGCCGCTACCACGGGCGGCGCTTTGGGCTGGATGGCTGTTTCCAGGCCATGCCGGAGTTCGAAGGGGTAGAGGGTTTTCCCAGCCCCCAGGACGACCTGCCCAAAGTGCCCATGGCTACCTGGGGCAAGGGCAAGTTCCTCTTTGCCAGCCTGAAGCCGGTTGCACCGCTGGAAGAAGTACTGCGCCCGGTAGAGAAGCGGGTGGGCTGGATGCCCTTCGAGCAGTTCTACTTCGAGCCGGCCCGTGCACGCGACTACCTGGTGCGGGCCCACTGGGCGTTGTACTGCGACAACTACCTCGAGGGCTTTCACATCCCCTTCATCCATGCCGCACTCAACCAGGCCATCGACTATGGCAGCTACACCACCGAGCTGTACGAGTGGTGCAACCTTCAGCTCGGCATAGCTGCCCCCGGGGAACCTTGCTTCGACCTGCCCCAAGACTCGCCCGACTACGGTCGGCGTATCGCAGCCTACTATTTCTGGGTTTTTCCTAACCTGATGCTGAACTTTTACCCCTGGGGCCTTTCGGTCAATGTGGTGCGTCCGCTGGGGCCCGAGCTAACCAAGGTCTCGTTCCTGCCCTATGTGTGGGACGCCAGCAAACTGGACCAAGGAGCCGGGGCGGCCCTCGACCGGGTCGAGCGCGAGGACGAAGTAGTCGTGGAGGCCGTGCAGAAGGGCCTGAAGTCGCGCCTGTACCAGCGGGGCCGTTTCAGCGTAACGCGTGAGCAGGGCGTGCACCACTTCCACCGGCTGCTGGCGGCGGCGCTAGGTTAGGTTTAGATTAAGGTCGCGAGTTCCTTGGGGCGCAAGCTAAGTGAATCCTTTTGAATCCGGCATAACATCCTCCAGGACGGACTGCGCTCGTGTGCCGGGTAGGTTTTTTCGTTCCGGAAGGGTTTTGCCCTGGGAGGTTTGCAGAGACGAGAAGGGTCCGGGGGTAATGGAAGGCTAGCAGGTTTCATTCCTTGCGGTGTGGGGTATGGTAGAACCGGTATGTTTCGCTCCCGCCGCACCCCTACCGGAGGAGGAGTTTTTTTAGAGATGGACGCGGCCAAGGCCCAGGCCCGTGCCCAGGGGCGGGCCGTACTCGATCTCTCGATCGGTGCCTCCGACCTACCCCCGCCCCCAGAGTCCCTGCAAGCCCTCAGAGAGGCCATCGAAGACCCAACAACCTACGGTTACTGCCTAAAGTCGGGAACCAGGGCATTTCTCGAGGCCGCCACCCACTGGTATTTCCAGCGCTACCGGGTGGCCCTAGACCCCGGGCAGGAGGCCCTCTGTCTGATTGGTTCTCAAGAGGGGCTGGCCCACCTGCTGATGGCGATCGCCGACCCCGGTGACGTACTGCTGATGTGCAACGTGGCCTATCCCTCGTACTTCGGTGCAGCCATGTTGGCAGGCCTCGAGGCTCACCTGATGCCACTGGGCGAGCACCTGTTGCCCGAGGTGTGGGAGGTGCCGGAGGCGGTGGCCAGGCGGGCTAGGGCGGTGTTGCTCAACTATCCCAACAATCCCACCGCGGCCCTGGCCTCAGAGGATTTCTTTGCCAGCGTGCTGCGCTTTTGCGAGCGCTACAACCTGCTCCTTATTCATGATAACCCCTACCTCGATCAGGCCCTCGAGCCCACCCCTTCCCCCCTGGCCCTTCCGGGTGGGCGCGAACGGGTGGTGGAGCTTTTCAGCTTTTCCAAAAGCTACCACCTGGCCGGTTTTCGCCTGGGCTTTGCCCTGGGCAACGCAGAAGCCATTGGGAGTCTGGAAGCCCTGAAAGCCCCCATTGATTTCAACCAGTACGTGGGGATCCAGCGCATGGGAATAGCTGCGCTGGCCATACCCCGGCAACGGCTCCAGGCCGATGCCCAGATCTGGGCCCACCGTCGCCAGGTGATGGTCGAGGCGCTGGCGGCACAGGGCTGGGATATGCCCTTGCCAGCCGCCGGTATGTACCTCTGGGCCCGGTTACCCGAAGGGCTAACGATGGATGACCTGCAGTTTGCCAAAGAACTCGTAGCCCAGACGGGCGTGGCACTTTCGCCGGGCCGGGCTTTTGGGCCCGGGGGAGCAGGCTACGTGCGGTTTGCACTGGTGCAGCCTGAAGAGGTGCTGCTCAATAGCGCCCAGAAAATTGGTGACTTCATCCGTCGTCACCAATCCCGCGGATAGACGGCATAAGCCGCACAGTTGCGTGCTTGTCTGGGGGACAAGGGCGAAACCCCTATGCATTTTGGGGCCCAGTGCGGGGTTCTCTGGAACAACTCTCGAGGTCCTCAACTACGCATGAAGGCCTGTACCGAATCGTAGTCAGTGCTGTATGGACGTTGAACGTGAACTTCGCTGCGCCATCGCAAAACCTCCGAAGCTGCCCTGCGGCCACTGGCATAGGCTCCGTGTACGGTGGCAGCCCAGGCATTGCTGGCGGTGTGCTCGCCTGCAAAGAACAAGCGGCCCAGCACCGGCTTAGCCAGCACGCTGCGGGCCTTGGAGGCACCCACACTGGCCTTGGAGTAGGCTCCCAGAATGTAGGGGTCATCGCGCCAGTGGGCCAGGCGTGCTTTGATTGGGGTTAGTTCGGGGCGGCCCAACGCCTGGCGTAAGGTTTCCAATGCGCTTCGGAGTGCTTTTTCTCTGGGCAAAGCCAGCAGTTCACGGGCCTTGTCGCCGGTGGCCAGCGAGGTTAGAATTTCCAACTCTACCCCATGCCCCCTGGTGCTGCTCCACCATTCGTCGGGGTTGGCCCCAGGTACATACAGCTCCACAATGCCTTCCGGAAGGATAGGCTGATCGAACTGGAAGAACAGCTTGACCGCATCGGTTATGCCCAGCTGTGCAATGGCTAGCAGCTTTTCTTCGGGAAGTTCCGGGCTGAACCTCACCCGGCCAGCTTTCAAGACGCCCAGCGGCAGCGTGACCACCGCCTGATCGGCCCGGTAAACCCGCCCGTCGGTGGTGGTGGCCCTCACGCCAGATACACCCCACTCGAGGGTGTCCACCACCGCGCCCAGCCGGATATCCAGTTGGGAAGCCAGCTTTATCGCTAGTTAATCGTAGCCATCGAGGATGCGGTAGTCACCCTCTTCAGCCGATTTGTCGTACAGGAACTCGAGCGCAGCCTGGGCGCTCAAGTGTCCAGCGTTGTCAAAGTCGGAGATGTATTCTTGTAGTTTATAGGGCACTTTTTGCCCGGTGAGCTGGTTGCGCTCCAGGTATTCCGCCAGCGATTCCTCACCCTTCACTTCGGGCCAGTCCACCGCCCGAATATCGGAAAACCCCCGCTGCACACACCCCACCTGGGCTACGCTATGTAAACTGCCGCAAGGGAGCCTTACCAGCGTGTCCTCTTGCTGGTTGAAGTGAATGGTACGGAGACCCAATTGTTGGGCTAAGGGATAAGTAGGAACCTGGCTGCTATGTATGAATTCAGCACCAAGTTCGATGGGAACCGCAGCAAAACTTCTATCGGTGTGGATGCGTCCTCCGACGCGGCCTTGGGCTTCGAGCACAATCACTTGATGGTTCGCTTTTCTTAGGTCTTGGGCAGCTGCTAAACCAGCAATACCGGCTCCTATCACAAGCGTTTTCATGGAAAACTACCTCTTTACACTTCTAGGTACCTTTCTCCCGAGAATTGTTTTGGATGCTCGGGCATCACCCTGCCGACTTAGTCGCTCCACCAGTGCCCACAAAGGGGGGCTGCTTGCTGCCGTGGCATACGGCATGGTGGCAGTTCGTCGTGTTGCTTGCGGCGCTGATATGTGCCTTGAGATGGCAAGGCTGCCAATGGGTTTGTCGCCTTCCTCCTTTTGAAGCTGATTTCCCCATTCGGGGTTTCACCATTCTAGCCAATGAATGGGCGTTTGAGATGGAGGATTACCCACAATTGGCCCCCAGAACCGCAAATTTTGTGATGAATACATTAAAAAAGAGTCCTAAACAACGTAAACCCTTACTTCATAAATGAATATTTATGCAATTGGCCAGCCCTCTGGATGGCCCACGGGAAGGCTTGTGGGGGACGGACGGGTGTACAGGAATGACCGGGAAAGATCGGCATGCGCCAGGACGGTCTTGCATGCAAGTCCAGCTGCAGGTGTCATTTGTATGCATATGGTTGGCTTTATCGGGGGTGATGATACCGGATTCAAACAGTCATCCAAACCCAATATCTTCAACGGTATCGCGTTCCATTGATGCATCTAACGGTATAGCCCTCCGTTTCGCGAATAACATCGGTCGGGTCAGTTTGTCCACGCGTGGTGACAAACTGAGCAAATGTGGGTACAAAGTCTGGTAAAAGCGCATGATTTGACATAAAAAGCGCCCCAGACGGGGCGCTGTGGCCATGGGAGGGA
>DAIUDO010000057.1:0-12937 GCA_036845585.1 Meiothermus sp.
AGGGGCTGCACCGGGGAAAGAGCTGGGCGGGAAGGGGGGCCGGCTGGGGTGCCACGTAAGGCTCGAGCACCAGCTGTAGGTTGCTGCGCCACACGCTCAGCAAGGCCACCTGACCCCCTTCGGTGTACCAGGCGAACAGGTCGCCGGCATCGGTCTGATTGTTACCGTTCACATCCTTCCAGCCCTGGAGCCGGTACTGGCGGTTGGCGGGTAGGTTGGGGAAGTTGAACGGCGAGGAAAGAATGTTTTGTGTGATTGTAATTTCCTCAGCACACAGTATGGTGCCACCGGATACGCCAAATAAGGTCAGGAGTGTTCCGTTGAGCGAAGCAGTAGGTGGGGGTGGGGTCTGGGGCTGCGTCACGTTCAGGAGGATGCGGGTTTCGGCTGAAGCGCCCCCTCCATTGCCGCTAATCACCAGCGTGTAGCTTCCAGGGCTTACACCACTGCTAACACTCAGGCTGAGGGCGCCATTTGCGCTTGTGGGATTGGGATTGAAAGAACCTGCAATTCCGCTAGGTTGTCCGACGAGGGTTTGGGTCACTGGGCCGCTAAAGTTGCTGCGGTTCACCCCAATATTGATGGTGGCGTTGCCCCCAGGATTCAGGCTCAGGCTGGCGGGCGCAGCGGTCAGGCTGAGGGCAGGGGCTGGTGGGGCGGCCAGGCGATCCAGCGCGGCCTTAGCATCAATCAATCCTGCGCCGCAATCGCTGCCGCTGGGCCGGTTGCACTGGCTGGCGCTCAGGGGCCGGGCGGTCTCCTTGAGGATGGTCAGGGCCTCGCCGGGGGTCAGGTCAGGCTTGCGGCTTTTCATCAGGGCCAGCACCCCGGCCACGTGGGGCGCGGCCATCGAGGTGCCTTGCTTGAAGCCATAATTGTTGTTGTTGATGGTGCTCAATACGCCGTTGGAAGGGTTGTTGCGGGTATCACCCCCAGGGGCCATCACATCGATGCGGGGGCCGTAGTTGGAGTAGAAGGCACGGTTTCCACTGCGGTCGGTGGCCCCCACGGTAATCACCCCGCTGCAACCAGCTGGTGTGAAGGTACTAGCCTCTGCGTTGGAATTTCCGGCGGCCACAACGATTATCTTGCCGGCAGCCAGCACGTCGTTGATGGCCTGCTGCATGGTCGAAGCAGGGGCACAGGTAACCTGTCCACCCAGCGACAGGTTGATGATCTCGGCAGCATTGGTGTTGGCTGGAACCCCGGCCACGCCGAGGCCCGCGGCCCAGCGCAGGGCATCGGCCACATCGGCCAGGGTGCCCCCCTCGCTGCTCAGGGCGCGCACTGGCACCAGCCGTGCGCCCCAGCTCACCCCAGCCACGCCGGTGGCGTTGTTGGAAGCAGCCCCGACGGTGCCGGTCACGTGGGTTCCGTGGAAGTCGCTACCGCTGCCGGTGTCCTCGGGGTTGGGGTCGCGGCCATCGCCATCGCCGGCGATAGAAGCATCGCTTACGAAGTCGTAGCCGGATAGCAGCTTGCTGGCCAGGTCGGTGTGGGCCGAGAAAATCCCGCTGTCTATGACCGCCACGCGAACCGAGTTGCTGCCGGTCTCTATATCCCAGGCTTCCGGTAGCCGGATGGCCCCGTAGTGCCACTGCTCAGGGTAGCGGGGGTCGTTGGGAGTGAGGAGGGGCTCGAGAATAAAGTTGGGCTCGGCATATACCACATTGCTCCTGGCTTTCAGCGCTGCCACTGCCGCCAGCGTGCCGGTGCTATCAAGGGTAGCTCGGTACAGATGGGTATTTTCCAGACTCAAGGAGCGCAGCCGCTGGAGGCTAACACCCCCGACCGAAAGGGTCTCGACCGATTGCAGGATCACACTCGGTTTGAAGCGCACGATGATTTCCCCCGGCACGAAGCGAGCCGTCTGGGTTTCAGCCGTTGCCGCGATACGAACCGTCCCGCTGATGCTGCCGGGGCTGGGCTGGGGCGGAGCGCTCACGGTAATGCTCACCGAGGCGCTCTTGCTGGAATCGGCCTGGCTGGTGGCACGCACGAGCGCGTTGCCTACGCCCACCGCATTGACCAGCCCGTTGCTAACCGTCACAACGTTGGAATTGCTGCTGCTCCAGGTGACGGCGGTGTTGGAGGTGTTGCGAACCTGGGCGCTGAGGCTAAGGCTTTGCCCGACGGTCAGGTTGAATGGGCCGGGCGGATTGATCTGCACCGAGATGGCGGGAGGAGGTGGGGGCGGGTTGTTGCAGGCGGAAAGCAGAGCAGTTGCCAGTACCAATACCGAAACAAATCTGGACATGGCTGTAGCATACCCTCTGCCCCCTGCCTGGCTATGAGCTATGGCTAAAGATTTCTATTTGCCCCAGCGGCCTCTTTATTCAGCGCCATTGGGGCATAGCCCGCCACCGCCAGCACCAACAACCCCACCCAGAGCAACAGGGCCACCGAATAGCCCGAAACCCCCAGTACGATGCCCATACCCCACTGCAGCAAAAACACCCCCATAAAACCCATGAAGTTGATGGCCGTAACGGCCCGCCCAGTGAGTTCGGTGGGAAAGCTCAGCCGGGCCTGGGATAAGGCCAGAATATTAAAAGCGCCGCAAAAGCCCATCAGCACGTAGCACACGTACACCCCCGCGATGGGCATCTGGGGCCACAAGGCCAGCAGGGCAGGCCCTAGGGTAAAGCAGATACTGGCAGAGAGCAGCACCCTGGGAAGGCCAAAGCGGTCGGCCAGGGGGCCACATAGCAAAAAGCCCAGCACGGCCGAGAGCGAGAAGGCAAACAGCACGCCGCCCACCTCGAGGCTCCCCAGCCCGCGTGCCTTGAACAAAAAGTCTCCACCCCACAGCGTCTGCCAGGCCAGAAACCCGCCCCCCACCATGAAATTCAACCAACCCACACGCCAAAACTGGCTGCTGCGCCAGATCTGGGCGGCATGGCCCGTCTGGGCACTGTGGGGGAGCGCGGTTCCCTGCGGTGTGTTGCGAACCCATAGGGCCACAACGATGGCAACCACCACGATCACCAGCGCCCCCCACTCAAACACCCCCCGCCAGCCGATCTGCTCTTTGAGCCAGGCTAGCGGCGAGGAGGCGGCAATAGCCCCGGAGGCCCCAATCGCCACATACAGGCTGCTCACACTGGCATAGCGGCTGGCCGGGAACCACAAGGAGAATGCTTTGAGCGCTCCCATCAGCGCTGCTGCGAAGCCAATGCCCAGCAGCGCGCGCCCCACCGAAAGGGAGATGAAGTCCTGGGCGCCGGCGAAGATAAGGGCACCTCCGGCCCCCAGCAGCATCAGGGCGGGGTGTACGAAGCGAGGGCCGTAGCGGTCCAGCAGCGAACCCAAGGGCAGTTGGGCCAGCGCAAAGGTCAGGTAAAACAGGCTGGTCATCAGACCCAGCTGGGCCGAGGAGAGCCCCAGATCCTGCCTTAGGTCAGGCGAGATAACGGCGTTGGCCGCACGAAAAAAGTAGGACAGAAAGTAGGCCAGAAGCAGCACGGCGAAGACTCGAGCAGCAGCAGACATGGTTTGCTTATCCTAACGGGTATGAAAGCGAACCCTTCCTCGGCGCTGTGGCTCGAGCTCCTGGGCGGCATCCTAGTGGTGCTGGGGGCGCTGCTGGCCTGGCTGGCCTTTACCCTTGCCAACCAGACCATTGACCCCAGCCTGGACAAAAACTTGATGCGTATTCGGGTAGATTTCCCGGGATTTCTGGATGGAATCGCCCGTCACCTGTCGGTTGCCGGGGCCTGGCTGGCCGGTATGGGCGCGGTACTCTTCTTTGGGGCCGCTTATCTGGTGTTGCTCTTCCGGGTGGTGTTGGGGTTGGCGGCCTTGTTTGCCCTGGGTGTGTGGTTCTGGCTAGCGTTTTAGGCTCACAAGTTCGCTGCGGCCTCCCTCGAACTGGCTCTTGACCAGCCCCACCCCCTGGGCATACCAGGAAAAGGTTTTGACGGTGTTATTGACCGGCATTTTGCGCCCGGCAATGGTCATGCTGCCTTTGGTGGTCAGGATGCTCTCGACCTTGAAGGCGGTGAAGCGCCCAGCCGGTACGGTTACGCTTTCCTGCCCGAGCACCTTGTTGCTGGCCGTGACGCTTTGCTCGACCTGCAGGGTCAGGTTCTGCTGCTTAGCCTCACCACTCACCTCGTAACTGTAGGTCCAGGTAGTGCCCACCCGCATGACCTGGGGAATCGCCACCCCGCTGGCCTTGCGGGTTTTGAGGTTCATCTGCACCCCCTGAAGGCCCTGTGGCTGGACGTACTCGAGCTGGGTAAGACCTTTGCTATCGCAGCGCCAGCGGGATTCGAAGCTTAGGTTTTCGAAGGTCTGACGCTGGATGAAGCCACTGGCGCTGACGCTCTCGATGCGGACGGTATAGCTCGAGTTATCTAGGCTGGATTGATACTTCCAGGTCCAGCCCTCGCGCACCGGGAAATAGGGGTGGTCGCATCTGGCCCAGGCTGTGCCGCTTAGCGTCAGTACCGCAACAATCCAAGTCCATTTGCGCATATATTGCTCCTCCTCTCCGCATGATAGACCCAACGGCATCATGCAGGCGTTATGGGCTATGCGTCGTGCATGAGGGCTGTCGGGTCATCGGCAATTTACGAAGCACGATCTGCTGAACCGTCGCCATCCCTTTCAGCCAACATCCAGTTGCATCTTCATCCACGCAGCAGAGTTGTGAAAGTTGGCGACGGCGCTGCCGGGGGGAACCAGTGCGTCGCAGGCGGCCCGGAGGTCTTCTGGCAGCTTCATGTCCAGCACGGGCAAGAGGTGCTCCAGTTGCGCCACGCTTTTGGGACCGATGATGGGCGCGGTGATGCCAGGCTGGTCCTTGGTCCACAGGATGGCTAGCCGGGCAGGGTCGTGCCCGGCTTCCTGGGCCAGCTTCACGAAGCGGTTGCCCATCTGCACAGCTTTGGGCGTGACCCGCTCGGCATAGATCCCCCCCCGCAGGCTGGCCCGCGAACCCTCCGGGCGGATGTTCTCGTCGGCATAACGTCCAGCCAGCATGCCCATGGCCAGGGGCGACCAGGTCAAAAGGGCCAGATTGTAGGCCTGGGCCATGGGAACCAGCTCATTCTCGATGCGCCTGTCCAGCAGGTTGTAGGGAGGTTGCTCGGAAACGAAGCGCACATAACCCTTCAGTTCGCTCACCAGAATGCCCTCGAGCACCTTCCAGGCCGGAGCCGTTGAGCTGCCAATGTAGCGTACCTTGCCCTGCCGTACGAGATCGGTCAGGGCCGAGAGGGTCTCGTCGATGGGCATATCGAAGACCGGGCGGTGCAGCTGGTACAGGTCGATGTGGTCGGTTTTGAGCCGCCGCAGCGAGTCTTCGCAGGCCCGTATCAGGTGCAAGCGCGAGTTGCCCCGGTCGTTGGGGCCGGGGCCGGTGGGGTAGTGGGCCTTGGTGGCGATCAGCACCTGGTCGCGTCTTCCGCTTTCGCGTAGTACCTCGCCAATCACCCGCTCGGCCTGGCCCTGGCGGTAGCTGTTGGAGGTGTCGATCAGGTTGATGCCTGCATCCAGTGCCCTCAGAATCATGCGTTTGGACTCGTCCTCGGGGGTGGGGTTCAGGATGTTATCGGTGCCCAGCGCCAGCGGTGCAATCTTCACGCCGGTTCGTCCCAGGTTGCGGTACTCCATGGTATCTGAATGTTAGCTCGAGGTTCCGACCACCCCGTCATCTGGCGGCAAAGCCTCCGTCGACCAACACCAGCGAACCGGTCATGTAGCGGGCCTTATCGGAGGCCAAAAAGAGCACCAAGTGGGCAATTTCGACCGGGTCGGCCAGGCGGCCCATCGGCACGGTGTCGGCCAGGCGTTGCAGGAGCTCGGGGGTGATCGGCTCCGCGCGTTCGGAGAGGAGCATGGGGGTATGCACCTCACCGGGACAGACTGCGTTGATGCGCAGGCCGTCTTTGGCATGCTCGAGGGCCAGGGCGCGGGTGAGGTTGTGTACAGCGCCCTTGCTGGCACAGTAGGCGGCCACGCCCGAGGCCCCCAGGTCGCCCCAGATCGAGCCAAAGTTGACGATGGAGCCAAAGCCCTGGGGCTTCATGGCCCTTATGGCGGCCCGGCACATAAAAAAGGTGCCGCTCACGTTTACGGCCATGATGCGGTTCCACTGCTCGTCGCTGGTGTTTTCGCCGCTGGCCCGTACGATGATGCCCGCAGCGTTCACCAGCACATCCAGACGACCCCAGGTGCGCACAGTCTCGGCCACCACCGCGTCGCAGAAAGCTGAGCTGCTCACATCGCCCACCCTGGCCTGGGCTCCGATCTCGGCAGCCGTTTGCCGGGCCAGGGGTTCGTTGCGGTCCACCACCACCACGCTGGCCCCTGCTTTGACAAACTCCGAAGCGGTGGCCCTGCCCATGCCAGAGGCACCCCCGGTCACAACGACGACTTTGTCTTTGAAGTCCATACTGGCTCCGTGTTCGAACGCAGCGATTGTATTGGCCCAGCAGAGAGAGGGTCAATATCGAGGATCGAAGGGTTGTTGCCTCCCATGACTGCACTGGTATACTTCCAGCGGACTGGGTTTTATCAGAATAACTGGCCCATTTTCGAGGAGGTTGGATGGTTCAGATCGCAGTGCCCAAAGAAACTGCCTCGGGTGAGCGCCGGGTGGCACTCACCCCGGAAGTGGTGGGCCGTTTGCTCAAGGATGGCTGGAGCGTGAGGCTCGAGGCCGGTGCAGGAGCCGAGGCTTACTTTTCCGACGAGGCCTACCGAAATGCTGGCGCCGAGATGGTCCCCCGGGATCAGCTATTCAAAGGGGCTCAGGTGGTATTCACCGTACAGCCTCTGGAGGAGCCCGATTTGCAGCAGCTGGGGGCCGGTGCCGTTGTGGTGGGCCTGATGGCACCGCATCGCAACCTCGAGCGGGTTCGGGCCATGGCCAGATGCGGGCTGACCGCGCTGGCCATGGAACTTATCCCCCGCATCACCCGGGCCCAGAGCATGGACGTGCTCTCCTCCCAGGCCACGGTGGCTGGCTATGTGGCCACACTCATCGCTGCCCGCGAGAGCAGCCGTTTCTTTCCCATGCTCACCACCGCCGCGGGTACCATCCGCCCGGCCAAGGTACTGGTGATGGGGGTGGGGGTGGCGGGTTTGCAGGCCATAGCTACCGCCCGCCGCCTGGGGGCCAACGTCTGGGCCTACGACGTGCGTAAGGCCGCGGCCGAGCAGGCTCTGTCGCTGGGAGCCAAGGTCATCGAGCTGCCCATCAGTGCCGAGGGAGAGGGGGGCTATGCCCGTGAGCTCACCGAGGAGGAGAAAAAACTCCAGCAAGAAGCCCTGGCCAAGGAGGTGGGCAGTATGGACGCCGTCATCACCACGGCCCAAATTCCCGGACGCAAGGCTCCTATTCTGATTACCCAGGATATGGTGGCGCGGATGAGTCCCGGGGCAGTGGTGGTGGACCTGGCTGCGGAGTCCGGGGGCAACTGCGAGCTGACCCGGCCTGGCGAGACCCTCGAGGTGGGCGGGGTCAAAGTTGTGGGGCCGTTGAACCTACCCAGCGCCATCTCGCTGCACGCCAGCGAGATGTACGCTAAAAATCTGTACAACCTTTCCAAGCTGCTGATCAAAGATGGTCAGCTTGCACCCGACTGGAGCGATGAAATCCTGGCTGGAGCCTTGCTCACCCATCAAGGCGAGATTGCACATGCGCCCACCAAGGCGCTTATGGGAGGATAACCATGGATTCGACTTGGGCTGCCATCTATATCTTTTTGCTGGCTGCTTTTACCGGTTATGAAGTGATCAGCCGGGTGCCGGTCATCTTGCACACGCCCCTGATGTCGGGCTCCAACTTCATTCACGGCATCGTACTGGTGGGGGCCATGGTGGTGCTGGGCCATGCCGAGACCCCTCTGGAGCAGGCCATCGGTTTCTTCGGGGTCATCCTGGGGGCGGCCAATGCCGCCGGGGGTTATGCCGTGACCGAGCGGATGCTGGAGATGTTCGAGCGCAAACCGAAGGGGGGTCAGTAGGCCGGTGGAAAACTTCGTTCAGTTGGTCTACTTTCTGACGGCCCTGCTGTTCATCCTGGGCCTCAAGCGTATGTCCTCACCCGCTACCGCCCGCAGCGGGGTGGTCTGGGCTGGGGTGGCCATGGTGGCGGCTACACTGGTGACCTTTCTCACGCCCGGCATGCATAACCTTGGCCTGATGATTGTGGCCATCGTGATCGGTACGGTGGTGGCCTGGATTGCAGCCAAGCGGGTGCAGATGACCGACATGCCCCAGATGGTGGCCATCTACAACGGCATGGGTGGGGGGGCCGCAGGCGCCATTGCCGCGGTGGAGCTTTTGCGCGGCGAGTTCGACAGTACCGGCCTCAAGGCTCTGGCGGTGCTGGGGGCCCTGATTGGCTCGGTCTCTTTTACCGGCAGCCTGGTGGCCTTTGCTAAGTTGCAGGGCCTGATGACCAGCCGCCCCATACAGTTCCCTAGCCAGCGCCTGGTTAACCTGGCGGTGCTGGTTGGGTCGGTGATTCTGGGACTGTTCCTGCTCGGTAACGATGCTGGTGGGCTCATTCTATTCTTCTTCTTGCTGGCCCTGGCCTTTGGGGTGCTGATGACCCTCCCCATCGGGGGGGGCGACATGCCGGTGGTCATCTCGCTGTACAACGCCTTTACCGGGCTAGCGGTGGGCTTTGAGGGGTTTGCCATTGGGAATGCCGCCCTAATCGTGGCCGGTACGGTGGTGGGGGCGGCGGGCACCCTGCTGACTTTACTGATGGCCAAGGCCATGAATCGCAGCCTGTGGAGCGTGCTGGTGGGGGGCTTCGGCGTGGAGCAGGAGACCGCCGAGGTCAAGGGCAGCCTCAAGCCGATCGACCTCGAGGACGCTGCGGTGATGCTGGCCTATGCTTCCAAGGTCATCTTTGTACCGGGCTATGGCATGGCGGTGGCCCAGGCCCAGCACAAGCTGCGCGAGGTGGCCGATGTGCTCGAGTCCAAGGGTATCGAGGTGAAGTTTGCCATCCACCCGGTGGCAGGCCGCATGCCAGGCCATATGAACGTCCTGCTGGCCGAGGCCGGTGTGGCCTACGAGAAGCTATTTGACCTCGAGGACATCAACCCCGAGTTCCCCCAGGCCGACGTAGCGGTGGTGATTGGGGCCAACGACGTGGTTAACCCCGCCGCCCACCGCAAAGGCTCCCCGCTGTACGGAATGCCCATCCTCGATGTAGACAAAGCCAGGAACGCCATCGTGATCAAACGCGGACAGGGCAAGGGTTTTGCTGGGGTGGAAAACGAGCTGTTCTACGCCGACAACACCCGCATGCTCTACGGCGATGCCCAGGGTGTGCTGGGCCAGTTGGTACAGTCGCTCAAAAAACTGTAACTTTACCAAAGGTATTAAGCCCCTGCCCGATGAATGGGTTCGGGCTGTTTTGCCTGCAGTACAGAGAATTCACCAACTTCCGGCTTGGTTGACAGGCCCAGGGGTCTAGGGTAGACTTCCGCTTGGAAGTTCTTCCAAAGAAAAGGACCAGTCAGTCGTTGTTCTGTGGCGATTGATGGAAGCACTTCCACCGAAACAGGAGGAGACATGAAGAAGTGGCTAACAGGTGCATTGGCCCTGACCCTGGCGGTGGGCGGACTGGCTTTTGCCCAGGGCGTGACCATTCGCGTCGCGGGCGATTCGACTGCCGTAGGTGAAGGCGGCCGCTGGATGAAAGCCAAGGCCGAGGAGTGGGCTCAAAAAACCGGCAACAAAATTGAGTATATCGACTCACCTGCCGACACCAACGACCGCCTGGCCCTCTACCAGCAGTACTGGGCAGCTCGCAGCGCCGACGTCGACGTGTACATGATCGACGTGATCTGGCCAGGCATTGTGGCCCCCCATGCCGCTGACCTCAAACAGTTTTTCACCGAGGCCGAGCTGAGCCAGTTCTTCCCCCGCATCGTGGAAAATAACACCATCCGCGGCAAGCTGACCTCGATTCCCTTCTTCACCGATGCCGGTCTGCTGTATTACCGCACCGACCTGCTGCAAAAGTACGGCTTCCAGCGTCCGCCCCAGACCTGGACAGAACTCGACCAGCAGGCCACCCGCATTCAGGCTGGTGAGCGCCAGGCTGGCAACCGCGACTTCTGGGGTTTTGTCTGGCAGGGCAAGGCCTACGAGGGCCTTACTTGCGATGCCCTGGAGTGGATTTTCTCCATGGGAGGCGGTCGTATCGTCGAACCCGACGGTCGCATCAGCATTAACAATCCCCAAGCCATTGCCGCGCTCAATATGGTGCGCAGTTGGGTGGGCCGTATCTCGCCTCCAGGTGTCACCAGCTACGCCGAAGAGGAAGCCCGCAACGCCTTCCAGTCCGGGAACGCCGCCTTCATGCGCAACTGGCCCTACGCCTACAGCCTGGGCCAGAGCGAAGGCAGTGCAGTGCGCGGCAAAATTGGTGTGACCGTACTGCCAGCAGGCTCGGGTGGCCGCAACGCTGCTACCCTGGGTGGCTGGCAGCTCATGGTCTCGACCTACTCGCGCAACCAGCGTGTTGCAGCCGACCTGGTCAAATACCTGACCAGCGTGGAAGTCCAGAAAGACAACGCCATTAGCCTGTCGCGTCTGCCCACCCGTCCGGCCCTTTACAACGACGCGCAGGTGCTGGCTAAGAACGCCTTCTTCAAAGACCTTCTGCCGGTCTTCCAGAACGCGGTAGGCCGTCCTTCGGGTGTGGCCGGGGCCCGCTACAACCAGGTTTCGGAAGCTTTCTGGACTGGCGTACACGAAGCCATTACCGGACGCAAGCCGGCTGCTCAGGCAGTGCGGGATATGGAAGCCGCCTTCCGGCGCATTCTGCGCTAGACCGCTCGGCATAGTCTGGTGGGTGAATGGGGTCGGAGATCCGGCCCCATTCTTTCATAAAGTAGCCCCAGCAGCACAGAGTCCTTCCCTTCGCAAATTTGGAATACGGCCATGGGAACCGATATAGTATCGGTACTTTTTGAAAACATCGCCAAGCTGCACGTGTAGGTCGGCTGGGTGGAGGTGGATATAGATGCTCACTGTTCGGCAAACCCGTTTAGCCTGGCTGCTGGTTCTGCCCACGCTACTGGTAGTAGCCTTCGTGGCGGGTTACCCGCTGGCTCAGGTGTTCTATTACTCATTTCACCGGGCCGATATCTCTTTTGTAGAGCCCACCGAGTTTGTGGGTTTCAAGAACTACATTTTTCTGCTGCAAGACCCCGACTTCAGGGGCGCCCTCTGGAACACCTTGCGCTTTACTGTTGTTTCGGTTTTCCTCGAGACTGTTTTGGGGCTGGCCATCGCCCTGGTGATTCACTCCAACTTCAAGGGGCGGGGCATCGTGCGGGCCGCCATCCTGATCCCCTGGGCCATCCCGACGGTGGTCTCAGCCAAGATGTGGCAGTGGATGCTGAACGACATCTACGGCGTGATCAACGTGATCCTGGTCAATACCGGCCTGGTAGCCAACAAAATCGCCTTCCTGGCCAACCCCAACACCGTGTTGTGGGCCATGGTCGCGGTGGACGTGTGGAAAACCACGCCCTTCATGGCTTTGTTGCTGCTGGCGGGTCTGCAACTCATTCCTGCCGACATCTACGAAGCGGCCGACATCGACGGGGCCAGCAAGTGGCAGCAGTTCTGGACCCTGACCCTGCCTCTGTTGACTCCGGCGCTGGTGGTGGCGCTCATTTTTCGCACGCTAGATGCCCTACGGGTGTTCGACGTGATTTTTGTGATGGTGGGGGTCAACACGGCCACCCGAAGCCTGGCGATCTACAACCGCCAAACCCTGATTGACTTCCAGGACCTGGGCTATGGATCCACAGTATCGGTGGCCATCCTGGTCATCATCTTCATCTTTGTGTTCCTGTATATGCGCGTAGCAGGTCGGGGGGTGCGCGGTGAGGACTAAAGGTCTGGGTTACTACATGGGTCGTGTGCTGTTCTACGCGCTGGTGGTTTTTATTGTGATTTACAGCGTGTTTCCGTTTTACTGGGCTGTCATCAGCAGCTTCAAGACCAGCGATGCGCTGTTTAGCTCAAACCCCAGCTTCCTGCCTACCCCTTTTACCCTGACGCACTACCAGAATGTGTTCAGTGGGGCCGAGTTTGGGCGGAACCTGATCAACTCCCTGTTGGTGGCCGGTGGGGCCACGCTGATCTGCCTGGTGCTGGGGGTGCTGGCCGCTTACGCGCTGGGCCGCTTGCGCTTTCCACCCAAAAACGCAGTTCTGTACATCGTGCTGGCCATGACCATGTTTCCCCAGGTCTCGGTGCTTTCCGGGATGTTTGTGCTGTTGCGCGAGACGGGTCTGTTCAATACCCACGCCGGGCTGATTCTTTCGTACCTGCTTTTCACCCTGCCCTTCACGGTCTGGGTCTTGACGGGCTACTTTCGTGGGCTGCCTCGGGAGCTCGAGGAGGCCGCCTATGTGGACGGGGCTTCCCCCATGCAGACCCTGATTCAGGTGATGCTGCCCCTGACCGGCCCCGGTCTGGTCACGACCGGCCTGCTGGCCTTCATTGCCGCCTGGAACGAGTACCTCTTTGCCCTGACCTTCACCATCGGCAACAACGTGCGCACCGTTCCGGTGGCGATTGCTTCGTTTGGCGGGGCCACGCCCTTCGAGATTCCCTGGGGCTCCATCATGGCAGCCTCGGTGGTGGTGACGGTGCCGCTGGTGATTCTGGTGCTCATCTTCCAGCAGCGCATTGTGGCCGGTCTGACCGCGGGGGCGGTGAAAGGCTAAGGCTGTTCTGCGTCGGCCCATACCGCGCAGCGCCTGGCTGTGTGGCGATGTTTTCGGGGCGTAATAGCGATTCTGCTTATCGCTCAACAGTGAGGTTATGAGTTCCTCGGACGTGCCTTTGGGCACGGTAACTGAGTGACGCGTTTAGCGTCACTCACGTGCAGAGGTGGTATAAGATGGGTGGGTTATGACCGCGCAAGAAGCGTATGAATGGC
>DAIUDO010000058.1:0-10072 GCA_036845585.1 Meiothermus sp.
TAGGGGTTCCTCGAGGGGTTAGCGGTGATATTTTCACCAAAAAACGGCCCTAAGCGTTACGTGGCTGATGCGGCAGTTGGGCTAGGGTAAGCTACAGGAACAAAGGTAGAGGCCGCATGGTGGCGGCCCTTGGGTAAGCGGGTTAAAGGTTGACCTGGATGGTGGTTTGGTCGAGTGTGAGCTCGAGGTGGTGGGCTGACAGATCACCCACGACCATCCGGAAACCGGTGTTGGGGGCAATTCCCTCGGTTTGCTGGCGGACGCCTCCAGGGCCCACCAGCACGACTTGGGCCGTACCGAACGAGGCTCCGCCCTCGCACAGTATTTGTCCGAGCAAGAGACCCTGCTGGCCGTCGTGCTTGTAGCTGAGGTCTAGGTAGTAGTCAGCAGCCTGGTAGAGTCTGGTCCAGCCAGCACTGGTTGCTGAAGTGCGCAGGCCTGGGCTATTGGCCCCTTCCGAAGTCATGATGAGAATGGCTTGTTCTTTCATATCTGCTTATTTTGTAATGCCTTACCTGCGATGTGCCCACGCTCTGGAGAAGTCATTTGGGTCGTAATCTGATCAGTTTGGAGGTGTACAGTGAGCCCTCATGCCACCCGATGCATCATTATAATCTAAAAAGTGGAGCGATCCTAGTTTATATGCCCAAAAAAACACCAGGACAGTATTTCTTGAGTAAGGGCGTTTTGCCACACAAGCTGACCGAGCATCTCGAGCGGCTGTTACCCCTCGAGCGCGAGGTCTTGCTGGCACGGGCTGCAGGCGAAACCCTGCGGCATATCGGGGGGCGGCTCAACCTGACCCCCGAAGGTGTGCGCCAGATAGAGCACCGGGCGCTGAAAAAACTACAGAGCGGGAATTCACCAGCACATATTGAGGGACTGCGTTTTCGTCAGGCCGTTGAGCAAAAGTGGAGGAAATCGCTGGAGTCGGTGGTCAAAGGTATGCCCAAACCGCAACGGGCCATCGTGCTGGCGTATGCCAACGGCGATTCGCTGGGCGACCTGGCCCCGACCCTGGGGCTGAGCATCACCGAGGCGACCGCACTGCGAGATCAGTTGGTATCGCGCTTGTTGGGGGAAGAACGGGGCTCGAGGGCGGGCAGGTGGGTGGAGCTGAAGGCCGCAGTAGCCGCTGCTCTGGCCCAGAGCCCCATGACCTACGAGGAGCTCGAGGCGCGCTTCCCCATGTCCCGTCGGCGGCTAATGAAGCTCATGCAGGAGCTGGTGATGGAGGGGCGGGCCGAATTGAGCGACGAGTATCCCTTCCGCTTTCTTTGCGGAGAGACCTCAACAAACTGAGCCTGGTGCCCAACAATAGGAAACCGACCAGAGGGCATCTGGCAGCGGTTGGGCTGCACTTGGGGTGTGGTTTATTCGCCTTAGGGCGCCAAAATAAAACACCCCCACCTTTAGGTGGGGAGCACTGGTGGGCGCGATTGGACTCGAACCAACGACCCCTACCGTGTCAAGGTAGTGCTCTAGCCATCTGAGCTACGCGCCCTTGCGGGTTTTGGAGGCGCTGACCGGATTCGAACCGGTGAATGGAGGTTTTGCAGACCTCTGCCTTACCACTTGGCTACAGCGCCAAGCCAGACCTCAAGTGGCTCAGCAAACGCTAGGTTAGCATCTGCCGATGAGTGTGTCAAACGCTTATACAGTACGATTAAAGCGTGCGCGAAGTATTTATCAAAACGCCAGGGGGCTTTCGCTGGCCTTTCTCCAAGGGTTTGCTAGTTGAATCCATGATGATGGCCGGGCTGAAAATGGAACCAGCGATGTCGGTGGCCCATACCATCGAGGAGCATCTCAAAACCCGGAAAAAGCCGGAGATTACTGCCCTGGCCTTAAAAAAACTGCTGGTTCAGGAGGTCGAGAAGAACTTTGGCCCTGAACTGGCCGAGCGTCTCAAGGGCCAGACCCAGGCCTTCGAAGACATCGTCGTGAGGGAGGGGTATCGGCGCCGTCCATTTTCCAAAGGGGTGCTGGCGCGTAGCCTCGAGGATGCGGGGTTTGCCATGCGCGAGGCCCAAGCCCTGGCCCGCTCGGTGGAAACCCGTCTGCGCCGCAGCGGTGTGCGCTCTATTGATGCCTACGAGCTAGAAAAACGCATTACCGCCGAGATCGAAGAGCTCTTTGGTCCAGCGGCCCGGATTCGCTACGCAGGGCGGCAAGCCCTGGCAGGGGAGATTTTTGTGGAGGAAGGTGTTGGGGAGCCTCGGGTACCTTTCTCCAAGGGGGTGCTGGCCCAGTCAGTGATGGCAGTGGGGCTTTCGCCGGACTCAGCCTACCGGCTGGCCCGCGATGTGGAGCGCCGTCTGCGTGAGGCAGGTTCCACCGTGGTTACCCGTGACTACCTGCGCCGAGCGGTTTCGGAAGAGCTCCTGGAAGAAGCAGGGGAGGAGGTGGCCCGTCGCTACCACCTGTTGCGGAGTATTCGTCGCGCAGTCAAGCCGGTGCACCTCCTGATTGGTGGGGTGGCCGGGGTTGGCAAGAGCGTTTTGGCCTCGGCCCTGGCGTACCGCCTGGGCATTACACGAATGATCTCGACCGATGCGGTAAGAGAGATTTTGCGGGCCACCATTCCCAAAGACCTGCTGCCCACCTTGCACACCAGCAGTTTTGACTCCTGGCGAGTGCTCACCACTCCGCACGCTGCGGAGCCAAGTGCAGCACTGGTTATGCAAGGCTTCCGCGACCAGGTCTCGAGGGTGGCGGTGGGCTTGCGGGCTATTCAGGAGCGCAGCGCCCTGGAAAAAACCTCTCTGGTGGTAGAGGGGGTGCATGTGGTACCGGGTTACATGACCCATCAGTACCAGGGCGAGGTCATTCAAATTCCCATCATGTTGGTTTTAGAAGACGAAGAGCTGCACCGCGACCGCTTTGCCCTACGCGAACGCGAAACCCGGGGGTCGCGCTCGAGCAAAGTTTACGCCCAACACTTCGATCAGATTCGTCTAATTCAGCAACACCTGATTGAACTGGCCAGAGGTGCGGGCATTCCCCTGATTGCTGCCGAAAACCTCGACCAGGCCATCGACAAGGGCCTCGAGGTGATTGTGGATCGCTTGCAGGAAGCCTATTTCGATGTAGTCGAAGGATAACCCGTCAAGCTGCTTGCAAGTTACACACAGGGCTAGGGGATTTAGGGTAGGCTCGGCTGGTGAGCGATTGGATTCAGATAAAGGGGCTTTCTCCCGTCCCTCCACTTGGCATCGGCACCTGGCAGTGGGGCGACAAACTGGTGTGGGGCTATGGCAACGGCTACCGGCAGGGCGATACCCTGGCGGCCTATCAAGCTGCTCTACAAAGTGGGGTACGCCTGTTTGACACCGCCGAGGTGTATGGTTTTGGGGTTTCGGAAAGGCTGGTCGGCCAGTATTATCGGACCCACCAGCCTAAACCACTGGTAGTCAGTAAGATGTTTCCATACCCCTGGCGCTTCTCTCGCAAGGTGCTGATCGGTGCGCTCAAAAAGAGCCTGGAGCGCCTGCAGATGAACCAGCTTGACCTGTACTTGCTCCACTGGCCCTGGAAGCCCGTGCCCATCGAGCAATGGGCTGAGTCGCTGGCCGAAGCCTACGAGCAAGGACTCACCAGAGCGGTGGGGGTTTCCAACCACGATTTAGCTCAGCTCGAGCGTGCAGCAAAGGTGCTGGCCAAACACCGGGTACCCCTAGCTGCCAACCAGGTCGAGTACCATCTGCTCGAGCGCAAACCCGAGAAAACCGGCCTCCTCCAAGCTATGCAGGCCGAGGGCATCGTGCTCATGGCTTACAGCCCGCTGGCGATGGGCTGGCTAACCGGAAAGTACAGCCTGGAAAATCCCCCACCCGGGCGCTACCGTGCCCAGCGCTATGCAGCACACCGGGCGCAAATTCCCCGGCTTTTACAAACCCTGGGCGAGATCGCCCAAAACCTGAATGCCACCCCGGCCCAGGTGGCCTTGCGCTGGTGCATTCAAAAGGGCACCCTGCCGATTCCTGGTGCCAAAAACGCCCGGCAGTCCGAGGGCAACGCTGGGGCCTTACGGATTCGGTTGTCCGATGAGGAGATGGCCCGCTTGAGCTCACTGGTTTGAGTGCGTCTACGGCAGGAAGGTGCAATTCTGCTTCAACGCGATTTGCAGGAACACGGGACAAGACCTAGCTCGGAACGGAAATAGGATGGATGTGGCTGCGACGTCGGTGGTAAAACGACCCGGAGCCACCTATCGCCTGTGCAGGATGTAGCGCAGGGCAGCCTCGAGTTGTTCTTTGGGGTTGGTTTCTACCAGGTCGGGTTCCACCCCGCGCCCTTCCCAGGTAGGGCCTGTGAACGGGGCCAGCACACCGCTGGCGACCAGGGCCACCCCCCCATCGGGAAAGCAGTAGGGGGTTAGGGCCTCGGTGTTGCCGGCGCTGCGCGTGCCGATCAGGTAGGCCCGGCCCGCGTTTTTCAGGGCACCAGCCAGCCCCTCGGCAGCCGAGTGAACCTCGCCGTCGATCAGTACAACCAGCGGTTTTTGCGTTTGCGGCCGGCCCAGGAAGGGTGTGGTAGGCATCGGAATGGCCCCCAGGCCTCGGCTGACGATGCGCCAGGGAACGCCCCGCATGAAGACCCCGGCCACCTCAGCCATGCGCAGGACCAGTCCCCCCGGATTGCCGCGCAGGTCCAGCACGTACCCTGAAGCCTTGGCATCGTAGCGACGAACGGCCTCCTGCAAAGCCCGCAAACCCGAGACATCTACTAGGTCGGCAATTCGCACGATGACTACCCCTTCGGTGAAGCGCACCAGGGGGGCCGGAGGGCGGGCACGGGGGGACTGGCCTGGCGTGCCGGCAGGCTTGTTCGGTGTCGCAGGCGCGGGTGCTGCTTCGGTCGCCGATGGGGCTGGCAGTGCAGGACGCAGGTCGGAGTCCTTGAATGGCAGGGCCAGACACTGGCTACCGCCCAACAGACGTCGGGCCTGCTCAGGGCTGAGCACCCTCGAGTGGTTGTCCTTGAGCTCGGCGTACATCTCGTCCAGCAAGCGGTACAGATCTTGCCAGTCCTGAATCTGGCCCAGCCGGCGCCGGTAGGTGTTGCCTACCGCTTCCCAGTCGACGCCGTTGAAGCGGGGGTCGTAGTAGCGCTCCTTGATTAGCTGCCAGGCCTGCTCGAGCCGCAAGGCGAAACCCTCCTGGCCCTGGGCCAAAGCCAGGCCCAGACTGAGTACCAGCCCCAGCGTCCACCCGCGCATACCTGCATAATACGCGAGGCGTCCAGCGCATACCGGATTCGGTAAAACAATCGTTCAAACCCAAAATAGAGGCTTGGTTCCACCGCGCGTCGGGCAACCAGAATCCCAGCGCACACCCCCTCTTTTTTGGTCGGCCATCTCTGCACGGCGCGGTCGAGATAAGCTGCCGCTGGGTACCGAAACCAAGCCTGGTATGAGTTTCTGGGCCAGCTACACAGGCTTCTCATAGATCCGGCCTGTGGAAGGATGGGGTTTGCAGTGGAGCCGCTTGTCTCGAGGTCTTGGGTGCGTATCGTTTTCTCCCTTGCCGGAGCGCTAATCGGTTTTTTCGTGGCCTTCCTCGAGCCGGGCGAACTCGGCCAGTCTGGACTTTATCCGCTCCTGCAAGCCCCGGTAACCCTCCATTCGGGCTCCAGCCAGGCGCTCCAGAGCTTGTTCGGCGTGTTCAACGGCGTAGATGTGAAACTGACCAGCCCGGACAGCCTCCAGTACCTCCGGTTTTAGGGTCAGGTTGGGAATGTTGGCCTTAGGCAGGATCACCCCCTGGGTGCCGGTCAAGCCCAGCACCCGGCAGACTCGGAAAAATCCCTCTACTTTGGCGTTGATGGCCCCGACGGCCAGCACCTTGCCGGTCTGGTCTACCGCTCCGGTAACGGCCAGGTCTTGCCTAAGGGGAAAATCGCCGATGGCTGAGAGCACCGCGACCAGCTCGGCCAGACCAGCCGAGTCGCCCTCGACAGAGACATAGCTTTGTTCAAAGGCCAGGCTAATGGTTGCTGGAAGCGGGCCGGCTTCGATGTAACGGCTGCGCAGGTACCCGGCCAGCGTCAAGACCGCCTTGTGGAAGATTTGTCCGCCCAGGCCAGCTTCGCGGTCGATGGAGACCAGATGGTCGCGACCTGGTGCAGCCCGTGCAGTTAGGCGGGCTGGACGGCCCCAGTAAGGTGCAGCTTCAACCACCACCAGACTGTTGACCTCGCCCACAGCCTGCCCACTGGTGCGCAGGCTCCAGACCCCCTCCCGAACCCCCCGCAAAAACTCTTCCTCGGATAAAAAGCTGCGGGTCTCACGGGCCTCGAGGGCGGCCTCCACGGCCTGGGTGCTCAGAAGCCCCTGGCCCAGCACCACAGCCTCCTCGGCCAGAGCCCGAATTTCGACCAGGCGGGCGTCCATACGGTCGCGTTGCTCGGCGCTGCGGCGGGCCTCGTCAAAGAGCCGGGTCAGGCCGCCCTGGGTTAGGGTGAAGCCCTGAGCTTGCAGCCAGCCCCCCAGGGCCCGTTGGTTTTCCGGACTGGCTGGAAGGGTGGGGGCAAACTCCACCCGGATGCGGAACAGTTCGCTGAAGGCGGGGTCCTCTTCGAGCCACTCAAAGGCCTCGTGGGTTCCTACCAGAATAACCTGCATCTGGATGGGAAAGGGCTCGACCTCGAGGCTGGCCGGTGCCTGGGGTTCGGTGACCGGCTCCACCTGCCCATTGCGCAGCGCACGCTTGAATGCCTCCCAGGTCCCCTCGCGCTTAAGGCTCATGGCATCCAGAATCAGGTAGCCGCCCTGGGCCTTGTGTACTGCGCCGGGGCGGATCAGGCTGACGTTGGTGCTCCACATTCCACGCTCCACGGTGTAGTCCAGCCGGCCAAAGAGGCGCGGGGCAGTGGCATAGGGTTCGTAGACAATCGGCGGCGGGCTACCGCTGTTGGAGGAGGTCAACAGGTTGGGCCGCCACTGGGTAGGGTCGACGGGCTCGCCGGCTTCAGCATAGCGGGCCAGTCGGTTACGCAGGGCCTCGAGATAGGGTCTGGCTTGTGGGAAGCGCTGAAATAGGGGCTCCACCCGGCTGTTCAGGTAGTGCAAGGCCCAGTCGCGACGCAGCCGGCGCAGAGCGACCTCGAGCTCGGCGGCTGCGGCCAGGCCGCCCAGGGTCACCTCTTCGAGCCGGGCGCTTAGCTCGGCGGGAATTGGACCTGGGCCCGACAGCTCAAGCCGCCCCCCGTTCTGGGAAAGGGCAAACCCCGCGGCCAGGGCCTCCTGTTGCAGCAAGGCCAGCCCTGCCTCTCCTTGGGCCTTGAAGCGGGCCTCGAGCTGGCTTTTCTCTCGCAGAAATGAGCCGTGCCGGAACAGCTCGTCGAGCCGGTTGACCTCCAGCAGCAGGTTCTCCACCGCCTCGGCGAGTTCGGTCTCCTGTCCGCTGGGTAGCGTGAGGACTGCAGCCTTGCGCTCGGAGAGCGGGACATACAGGAGGTCCGGTGGCGTTTCGACGCTCAACTTGCTCAAATAGGTCAGCAAGGCCTCGTGCTTACCCAGGCTGGGAGGCCCGACCACGTAGGCGTGGAACCCTCCCTGGATGGCCAGTTCCAAAGCCGCCAAGGCCCGCTCCTGGCCAAAGAACGGCGGGGCCAGCGGAAACTCCACCACCTCCTCGGAACCTTCGCCGAGGGTGCGCCACTCCAGCGCCTGATAGGAAAGCCTCATGCCGGTAAAGTATACCCACCCCACGCAAACGAGCAGATAGGCGCACCCCAGAGCACGGGCTGGCTCGAGACGAGGCCTCCTGGATTCACGTCGGCCCACAGGCCAAGGACACAAATTCGACCGACCCTGTTATGCTGTTGGCAAAGGAGGCAATTTCGTCATGTCTATGCGAGTTCTTGGAATGATTCTCGCGGGGGGGCAAGGTTCAAGGCTGTTCCCTCTCACGGCCAAGCGGGCCAAGCCTTCGGTGCCGTTTGGGGCACGCTACCGCATCATTGATTTTGTGCTCAACAACTTCCTGAACTCTGGCATTTACGGCATTTACGTGCTAACCCAGTTCAAGGCCCAGTCGCTCACCGAGCACGTGCAGCGTCACTGGCGCTTTGGGGGTTTTCTGGAGGATGCCTTTATTCTGCTGGTACCGGCCCAGATGTACCGCTACGAGGAGCTGGGCCCGGTCTGGTACCGGGGTACCGCCGATGCCATCTACCAGAACCTCCACCTGATCCACAACCACAAGCCCGAGAGCGTGGCGATTTTTGGCGGTGACCACATCTTCAAGATGAACATTGCCCACATGCTGGACTACCACAACGACCACCGGGCCGACCTGACCATCGCTGCGTACCCGGTGCCTATCGAACAGGCCAGCCGCTTTGGGGTGTTGCAGGTAGACGAGCAGTGGCGAATGGTGGGCTTCCAGGAGAAACCCAAGAACCCCACGCCCATTCCAGGTAAGCCGGATATGGCCCTGGTTTCGATGGGCAACTATATCTTTCGCACCGAGGCCCTGGTGGAGAAGCTCGAGCACGACGCCAAAGACCCTAACTCCTCACACGACTTTGGCAAGGACATCATTCCAAGGGCTTTGCAGGAGGGCTACCGAATCCAGGTCTACGACTTCAAGCGCAACCCCATCCCCGGCCAGAGCGGCCCCAACACCTACTGGCGCGACGTGGGCACCATCGATGCCTACTTCGATGCCAGCATGGATCTGATCCAGGTGACCCCGGAGTTCGACCTGTTCAACCCCGAGTGGCCCCTGCGGGCGGCCAACTTCAACTCCCCGCCGGCCAAGTTTGTGCACGAGGCCGGGGCCCGCACAGGTCAGGCCTTTAACAGCCTGATTGCAGGGGGTTGCATCATTTCCGGCGGTACCATCCGTGAGTCGGTCGTCTTCCGGCGGTGCCGGATCAATTCCTACGCCCTGGTCGAGCGCAGTGTGCTCTTCGATGAGGTGGAGGTGGGCCGCTACGCCAGGCTGCGCAACACTATTGTAGATAAGAATGTGCACATTCCGCCGCACACCGAGATTGGCTACGACCTCGAGGCCGATCGGGCTCGGGGCTTTACAGTTACGGTGGAGGGCGTGGTGGTGGTTCCCAAAAGCTACAGATTCTAGTTCTTTGCTGGTAGCCTGTAGCCGGTAGCCTCTGACGATTCTGGTTGCAAGCTATTGGGCTATAGGCTGTAGATATTTATGGACAAGCACCCCGGCAAGGTTTTTTACCGCCTGACCCGCCTGTTTCCCGGCGATCCGCTGCCCGGTGGTCGGGCCCCGGCTGCCAAGGTTTATGCCAACCCGCTGGAGTCGGTGGAGCTGGCCGAGCCGGTGCGGGAGGGAGGGCCGGCGGTCTGGCGGGTGCTTTCGCGGGTGGCACCCACCGCCCCTAAGGTGGGTTCCTCCATCACCCTGGCCGAGCTTTCCCAAGCCTTGGCCCCCCTGGCGGTGCGCCGGGGCGGGCGCGGCTACCCTTCAGCTGGGGGAGCCTATCCCCTCGAGGTTTACCTGGCCGTGCAGCGCCTGCAAGACACCTTTCAGGGTATATACCACTACGCGGCCAAGCAGCACCAGCTCGAGCAGCTCTCGGCCCGCTTCGACCCCAAGAGCTGGATGCGGGCCCTGATGGACCTCGAGGCGGTTGAAGCCTCGGCTGCGCTGTTGGTATTTACCGCAGTTCCGGAGCGCTCCGAGGCGGTGTTCGGACTCCGTGGCTTTCGCTATGCCCTCCTGGAGGTGGGCTACGCGGTGGGCGAGGTGATGGTGGCCGCGACCGCCCTCGGCCTGCAGGCCTACCCTGCTGAGACCTTCTTTGATGAAGAGGTGCGCAAGTTGCTGGCCCTGCCCGAGAGCGAGTACCCGGTGGTGGTGCTTTTACTGGGCCGCTAGTCCGCGGCTGACTACCGGCACCCTGTCTTGAGAACACCTACCGGCAGGCCAGGCGGTATGCTGGTCTGGCATGGAGGCTCCGGCGGCAGTTTTTGTCTACGGCACCCTTAAGCAGGGTGAGCGTAACTTTGTGGTTTCGCAGCAGGCGGGTTGGCAGCGCTCGGCACCGGCCTACATCGAAGGGTACCGGCTCTTTCACCTCCCCGAAGGAG
>DAIUDO010000058.1:10172-12872 GCA_036845585.1 Meiothermus sp.
GGGTATCCGGCGGTGGTCCCAGGAGAGGGCCGGGTCTGGGGCGAGGTCCAGTGGTTTGCCGACCTGACCCAAGCTCTAAGGGTACTTGATGAGCTCGAGGACGAAGGGTACGAGTATTTGCGGGTGCCGGCAGTGGCCCATGTGCAAGAGGGTGGGCCCTGCAGGGTCTGGCTCTATGTCTATTCCGGTCTGGAAAGCATTCAGAGGGCCCAGGGGCGGTGGTTGCCAGAAGGTATCTGGTGTGAGCTGGTGCGATCCGAGGCTGGCCAGGGGGGGATTGTATGAGGGTTGCCTTTGTTGCTTCCGAGGCTTTTCCCTTTGCCAAGGTGGGAGGGCTTGCCGACGTGGTAGGCAGCCTACCCCGGGCCCTGAAAACCCACGGGGTAGAGCCCACCGTCTTTTTGCCCTGGTACTGGGGCATCCAGGGTTACTATGTAGGCGAAGCCTGGTTCAACTTTGAAGGTCAGCGGGAGCAGGTGGGTATCGGCCACATCGAGCACGAAGGGGTTCGCTACGTGCTGGTAGGACTGGGCGACTTTGCCCGCGATAAGCCCTACGGCTACCCCGACGACTTCCGCCGCTTTGTACGCTTTGCCCAGGCTACCGCAGAGCTGCTGGGCGGCTTCGATATCGTGCACGCCCACGACTGGCAGGCGGCTCTATTACCCCTGCTGCGCAACCTGGGCTGGTTTGGAGCCCGAACGGTCTACACCATCCACAACCTGGCTTACCAGGGGGTCTGGGGCTCGCACGACTTCTATGCCTGGACGGGCTTACCGGGCGAGACCTACTATGGGGCTGGCCTCGAGCACCACGGTGCGGTCAACCTGATGAAGGCCGGCATCGTCAATGCCGATGCCGTGACCACCGTTTCGCCTCGCTACGCCTGGGAGATCACCACCCCCGAAGGAGGCGAGGGTCTAGATGGCGTTTTGCGTAGTCAGCAATGGAAGCTTAGAGGCATTCTGAACGGCCTCGACACCGATTACTGGAACCCCGCCACCGACCGCTACCTGCGCCACCACTACGACGCCGACAACCTCGAGGGCAAGGCCAGCAACCGCACCGAGCTGCTCACCGAGTTTGCCCTGGAAGACCGCCCCACCCTAGGGGTGGTCTCGCGCTTTGCCCATCAGAAGGGCATTGACCTGATTGCCGATGCCATGGACGGCCTGATGGCCCTGGGGGTCAACCTGGTGGTGCTGGGTAGTGGGGAACCCCAGCTCGAGCGCACCTTTGCCTGGATGGCCCAGCACCTGCCGGGCCGCCTGGCCTATGTGCAGGGTTACAACGAGGCCCAGGCTCACCGTATCTACGCCGGCAGCGATGGCTTTTTGATGCCTTCGCGATTTGAGCCCTGTGGGCTGGCCCAGCTTATTGCCATGCGCTACGGCACGCCCCCCATCGTGCGGGCGGTAGGAGGGCTTTTGGATACGGTCAGGCACTGGGAAACCGGCTTTATGTTCGACTCCATGGATGCTGGAGGGGTTTTGCATGGGGTGCGTGAGTTCCTCAAACACCCCGACCGCCGCGCTGTAGCCAGAAATGCCATGCAGGCTGATTTCTCCTGGAATAAGCCTGCTAAGGAGTATCTGAACCTTTACCAGCAACTGCTGGGATAGAGCAAGAACCGATAGCTACGCGGATAACTTCGCTCGGGTTAGTTCGACATCTTTTGCTGTTGAACTCACCGAATCTGGTATTACCCCTCCTTGGGGGGGCGGTAACGGGAGGGATAGTCGATGATTTTGTCCCACTCGTCGGCTGCTGAGCGGGCTACAAAAACCACCAGGTCTTCTTCACCGATGTTGAAAACCTCGTGGGGTACACCGGGTTTGATGTAGATAAAGTCACCGGCCTGGTTGATGACCTCTTTTTCCAGGTTCTCCCCGAAGGTGTGCTTGACCGTGCCCTGCAGCACGAACAGCATCACCTCGAAACCGTCGTGGATGTGGGCATAGGCGATGGCACCTGGAGGTACGGTGGCTACATTGATGGAGAGTCCGCTAGAGCCCACATTTTTAGCCGATAGGCCCTGCTTGTAAAGGATACCGTTCCAGCTCCGTTGCGGGCCCTCCCCTCGCAAGACGCAGATGCCGCCTAGATCTTCGACCAGAGCCTGTTGCGGGCTGTTTCCTGGGGTTTGTTTGCTCATGCCCTATTTTACTCGAGGGCCAGCCGCACCAGCCGGTCGAGCAGGTCGGGGTAGGCGAGGCCGGAGGCCTGCCAGAGCTTGGGATACATGCTGGTCGGGGTGAAACCCGGTATGGTGTTGAACTCGTTGAGGTAGAGCTCGCCTTTGCTGGACAGAAAAAAATCCACCCTGGCCATTCCCCGCACGCCCAGAATTCGGTAGGCCGCAATCGCGGTCGAGCGAATTCGGTCGGAGAGTTCGGGGGCGATCTGCGCCGGTAGGTGCAGTTGCGCTTTACCCTCGGTGTATTTGGTCTCGTAGTCGTAAAACTCGGCCTGGTAGGTGATCTCACCCACCACGCTAGCCTCGGCATGGACATTGCCCAGAAGGGCTACCTCCAGCTCACGCACACCCTCCACGCCCTGTTCCACCATCACCTTGTCATCCCAGGCGAAGGCCTCGGCTAGGGCTTTGCGGGCGTCCTGGTCGGCCTTGACCTTGGAGATGCCCACCGAGGAGCCGGTGTTGGCCGGCTTTACGAAATAGGGCGGCTTGAACGGCGGTTC
>DAIUDO010000059.1:0-12522 GCA_036845585.1 Meiothermus sp.
CGTCATTGCTTCGTCATTGCCAAACGGCCCTGGATGGCTTCGTAGGCCACGCTGCGAAACCGGGGGGAGTTGCCGTGTAGGTCGAGGGCGGCTTGCAGGTCGGTCTGGGCTTGGGCCAGCCGCCCCAGGCTTAGCCAGGCCCCACCGCGGCTGTAGAGGGCGTTGAGCTTTAGAACCCGGTTGCGCCCCGCGGCCTGGAGGGCGCGTTCGGCCTGGCGCAGGGCCGCTTTGGGGTTGTGCAGGGCCAGCTCGAGTTCGGCGTAGAGCTGGTAGGTTTCCGAGTGCCCCCAGTTGAGTTGCCGGGCCAGCTCGAGGGCCCGCTCGAGGTCCAGGGTGGCCGGGCCGGTCTGGCCCAGCCCTAGCCAGGACTCAGCCCGCACCAGCAGAGCCACCAGCTCCTGCCGCTGCACCCCAGCCTGCCGTGCGCGAACCAGCAAGGACTCCAGGGCTGCTGCGGCCTCGGCGAAGCGAGAGGTGCGGTTCAGCACCCGCGCCCGCACCGCCCCCACCCGCTCCTGAAGCAGCCAGAAGGCCGAGGGGGCCGGGCCGTGCTGGCGCACCAGGGCCTCGGCCTGGCCGCACAAGCCCAGGGCCTCTTCCGGCTGGCCGCACAGCATGCAGGTCAGGGCGTGGCAGAGCAGGGCCTCGGCGGTGTGAAAGGGCGAGAGCTGGCGGGCCAAGGCCAGGGCCTGCTGGCCGTCCTCGCTGGCCGCCTGCAAAAGCCCCAGGTCGCGCTGGTAGTGGGTCACGAAAATGAGCGGATAGAAGGCTTCGGCGGCCGAGACCTGAAGCCCGTAGGTGTAGGCCCGGCGGCTGGCTGCGAGGGCGCCCTCGAGGTCTTGGGCATCATCGAGCAGCATGCTCTGGAAAAACCAGTACTGTGCGTGCTGCAGGGCGGTTTTGGCGCTTTGCCGTAGCTGCTCTAGCTGCTTGGCCTGCTCCCCTGGGTCGGCCCGGCCAACCTGGCGGCTCAAATAAAAGCGCTGCGACAAGGCCTCGAAGCGCTGGGGGTGTTCGCTGGGCAGGGCCATAGCGGCCCGCTGGTAGTAGGCATCGGCCTCCTGGTAGGCTCCGAGGGCGTGGGTCTGCTGGGCGGCCTTGAGCCACCATAGGGCGGCTTCTTCGCTCTCGCCCGCGGCCTCGAGGTAGCCCGCGACCCTGGCCGGGTGCACCGGCTGTCGGGCGTAGTGCTGGGCCAGCCGTCCCGAGATGAGCCGCCGTCGGTCGGGCAGGAGGGCCTCGGCGATGGTGCGGGCTATGAGCTCGTGGCTGAAGCGGTACCCCTGGGGGCTGGCCTCGAGCAGCCGGGCCTGGCCGGCCCGTTCCAGGGCCTCGCAGACCTCCCAGTCTGAAAGCGCGGCGGCCTCGGCCAGGGTTCTGGAGTCGAAAGGGCCCTGATCCAGCAAAGCCGCCACCTCCAAGCAGCGCACCACCGCCGCCCCTTGCCGCTCCAGCCGGGCCAGAATGACCTGGCGCACGCTTTGGGCAATGGGCAGCTCGGCGTAGTCCTGGGTGTGCTCGTCGTAGGGGGTTTCCCAGACCCCAGCGTCGCCTACGCGCAGCTCGCCCGACTCGAACAGGCTGCGCAGGGTCTCGAGCACAAACAGCGGGTTGCCTGCGGTGGCCTGGTAGAGCCGTCGGGGAAAGAGTCGGGCCGGACGGCCCGAGAGCTGGGCGACCAGCTCGGCCACCTCAGCTTCGCTCAGGGGGTTCAGCTCGAGCCAGAAAGCTTGCCCCAGGGCTTCGTCGCTGCGGTAGCGTTCCGCCACCTCTGGGTTCAGTTCCTCGCCTCGAAAGGTGTAGACCAGCCGCACCCCCTCCAGCTGGGCCAGTCCCGTCCCAAGGGCCCGCAGGCTCCAGGGGTCACAAAAATGAGCATCCTCGCAGAGGAAGTTGGGGCTGCCGGGGGCCTGGGCCAGTATCTCGGCCAGGGCAGTAAAGAAGCGCACATGGGCCCCATCGTCTAGCGGGGGTGGGGGGGCCTCGGAGAGCTCTGGCAAGAGCCGGGAGACCTCGAGGCGCACCCAGGACGGTAGCCGCAGGCCAGGGCTGGCTTGCAGGGCCTGGCGCATCCAGCGGAACATGGAGGCATAGGGGGTGGGGTTGTCGCCAGGCTGCCCTAAGAGGGCGATGTAGGGGCCCTTTCCGGCCAGGAATTCCTTTGCTAAGCGGCTTTTGCCCACGCCTGCTGGCCCAGCGATGAAGATGGTTTTCTGGCTTTGCCAGGCTGTTTCGAGCTGGAGCAGGGCGGCACTGCGCCCAACCAAGGGCGGGTTGAACTGGGGGCTTCGGGGGTGTTGCAGCGTAGGAGCTGAGGACGGCTTGCGCCGATGGATTTGCTCGGCCAGGGCCCGGGTTTCGGGGAGGGGTACCAGGGCCAGCTCTCGCTGCAGCACGGCGCATAGCTGCTGGTACAAGTGCTGGGCTCGAGTGAGCTCTCCTAGTGCGGCGCATAGCCGCATGGCCTGGCGGTAAAAATGTTCTTGCAGCTCGTCTTGCCGGATCAGCTCGAGGTAGAGTTCCAGGGCAGGCCGGAGCTGTCCGGCGGCTTCCAGCCGCCCGGCCTGGCCTTCAAGGGCCCTGACCTGGAGCTGTCCGAGCTGCTCGCGCCAGTGCCGGAGCCAGCCGGTGTAGCCTTCTTCCTCGAGTTCCCAGCCCAGGAGCAGCTCGCCCCGGTACAAAGCCAGGGCCTCGGGCCAGCATTCGCTTTCCGCTAGCTCTAGAAAAGCCCGAGCATCGAGCCAGAAGTTGCTGAGCTCGAGCAGATCGCGCCTGTTGGAGAGATAGGCTCCAGCTGGAGTAGCCTTGATCTGGTACAGCAGCTGTCGTAGGCTGTGCCGACCCCTGGCCTCGCCCTGGCTTCCCCACAGCAGCTCGACCAGGCGGTCGCGCGGTTGGCGGCCCTCGAGGGCCAGACAGGCCAGCAGCGCCACAGCTTTGCGCGGCAGGCGCACCTCCCGGCCTTCGCAAAGCAGGTGTGGGGAACCCAGTATCTTCAGCTGCAACATAACGGAGGGTCTTTCGGCTGGATGGAGAAACCGAGGCCGCCGTTTGCCTAAACCAAGTCTAGCTCGAGGGGGATTGCTGGCTCAAAAACTGGGTCAGACTCCCAGAGCGCACACTGCTCTTTGCTTGGCGGAGCATTGCCGGCCTTGACCAGCTCGAAGCCGTCTTTGCGTTATGATTTGCGGCGATGGCGGAGCCTCTTCTGCGGTTGCAAAATATCACCAAGCGCTTCCCTGGGGTGGTGGCCAACGACGGCGTAAGCCTCGAGGTCTACCCCGGGGAGGTGCTGGCCCTTCTGGGGGAGAACGGGGCCGGCAAGAGCACCCTGGTCTCCATCCTCTACGGCCTCTACCGTCCCGATGCGGGCCAGATACTCCTGGAGGGCCGGCCCGTGCAGATCGGCTCTCCCCTCGAGGCCTTGCGGCTGGGCATCGGCCTGGTGCCGCAGCACCCCATGCTGGTGGGCCGGCACACCGTGGCCGAGAACCTGGCTTTAGGCATCGGCAGCCCGCTCTGGCCGGCCCGCCGCATTCTTCCCCTGATCGAGCGCATCGCCCAGGGCTACGGCCTGGAGATCAACCCGATGGCCCGCATAGCCGACCTTTCCCCGGGGGAAAAGCAACGGGTGGAGATCGTGCGGGCCCTTCTGCGCGGGGCCAGGATGCTCGTCCTCGACGAGCCGACCAGCGTGCTCACCCCCCAGGAGGCCCAGGCTTTGTTCCGGGTGATGCAAGAGCTGCGCCAGGCCGGCAAGTCGCTCATCTTCATCTCGCACAAGCTCGAGGAGGTTCTGGCGGTTGCCGACCGTTGTGTGGTGCTGCGCCGGGGGCGGGTGGTGGGCAGCCTGGCGGCCTCGGAGGCCAGCCGGGAGAAGCTGGCCTTGCTGATGGTGGGGCGCAACGTGAGCTTCGAGCGCAAACGAAAGCCCGCGGAGCTGGGCCAGGTGGTGCTGCAGGTAGAGGGCCTGAAGGCCCGCTCCAGCCGCGGCGCGGTGGCCTTGCGAGAGGTGAGCTTCGAGCTGCGCGCCGGGGAGGTGCTGGGCCTGGCCGGGGTGGCCGGCAACGGCCAGAGCGAGCTGGTAGAGGTGCTGGCCGGTCTTCGGCGGCTCGAGGGGGGGCAGGTGGTGCTGGCGGGACAGCCGCTCGAGCCAGACCCGGCCCGGCTCTTCGAGCAAGGGCTGGCCCACATCCCCGAAGACCGCATCCAGATGGGCACCGTACCCAGCCTGAGCGTGGCCGAGAACCTGGCCCTGCGCACCTTCCACCGCCCCCCCCTGGCCCGGGGATGGCTGACCCAGCCGGCAGCCTACCGGGCCTTGGCCCAGGAGCGCATCCAGGCCCTGGGCATCGCCACCCCCAGCCCGGCTACCCCCACCCGCCTGCTCTCGGGGGGCAATATCCAGAAGGTCATCCTGGCCCGCGAGCTGGCCGGATCGCCCCGGCTGATCCTGGCCGTGCACCCCACCTACGGCCTGGACGTGGGGGCCACCGAGCTGGTGCACCAGGCGCTGCTGGAAAAAGCCCAGCAGGGCGCGGCGGTGCTGCTGGTCTCGGAGGATCTGGAAGAGCTTCTGGCCCTGTGCGACCGCATCGGGGTGCTCTACCAGGGCCGCCTCAAAGGCCCCTTCGCCGTGGAGGGGCTTTCGCGCGAGCAGCTCGGCCTGCTCATGACCGGGGGGAGCCTTGCGGCTTGAATACCTGCCCAGCCCCTCCCCCTGGCGGCAGACCGCCGCGGCGGGCCTGGCCATCCTGGCCGCCTTGGGGGTGGCGGGGCTGGTCTTCTGGGCCTACGGGGTGCCCCCCCTCACTGCCTACGCCACCCTGCTGCGCGGCACCCTGGCCGACCCCAACGGCTGGGCCGAGGTGCTGCGCCGGGCCATTCCCCTGATCCTGGTGGGGGCCGGCCTGGCCCTGGCTTTCCGCGCCCAGTTTTACAACATCGGGGCCGAAGGGCAGATCGCCATAGGGGCTACTGCTGCGGCGGGGGTGGCCCTGTTCTGGCCCCTAGAGGCGCCCTGGATGCTGCCTGCTATGTTTCTGGTGGGCTTCCTGGCAGGGGCGGCCTACGCCCTGGTGGCTGCGCTGCTGCGGGCCGGGCTGGGCGTGAACGAGATCCTCACCACCCTGATGCTCAACTACACCGCCTACTACCTGGTGCAGTACCTGGTGCAGGGGCCCTGGCGGGGCCGTAGCCTGTTTGGCTTCGCCTTCACCGACCCCTTTCCCCCCCAGGCGGTGCTGCCTACCCTGCCCGGTACCCTGGTGCACTGGCCCACCTTGGTGCTGGGGGTTTTGCTCGCCTTATTGCTGCAGTTTTTGCTCTCGCGTACCACCCTGGGCTTCCGTCTGCGGGTGGTGGGGGCCAACCCCCAGGCTGCGCGCTACGCGGGCATCCCGGTGGGGCCGACTTTGCTTGTGGCCGGCCTGATTACCGGCGGGCTGGCCGGGCTGGCCGGGGTGGGGGAGGTGGCCGGCATCCACAAAAAGCTGCTCGACTCCGGCGATATTACCCTGGGCTACGGCTTTAGCGCCATCATCGTGGCCTACCTGGCTCGAGGCCAGCCGGCCTGGGCCATCCTCACCGCTTTTCTGATGGCGGTGCTCTTTGCCGGGGGGGATGTGCTCAAGGTGGCCTTCCAGATGCCCTTCAGGGTGGTGGACGTGTTCAGCGGGCTGTTTTTGCTCTTTCTGATTGCCAGCGATTTCTTTGCCCAGCACCGCGTGCGCTGGGGGAGGTAGGTTGTGGAAGAGGTCTGGGCTGCCTTACTGCGCTCGGTGATCTTCGGCACCCCCATCCTGATCGCCGCTTTGGGCAACCTGCTCAACGAGCGGGCCGGGGTGGTCAACCTGGGGGTGGAGGGGATGATGGCGGTGGGGGCCCTGGCGGCCTTTGCCACCGCCCAGACCACTGGTTCCGGGGCCCTGGGGGTGCTGGCGGGGGTGCTGGCGGGGGGGGTGTTTGCCCTGCCGCACGCTTTTGTGGCCATCGGCCTGCGGGCCAACCAGTTCGTCTCGGGGCTGGCCCTGGCCATGCTGGGCCTGGGGGTGGCCGGGCTTCTGGGCAAGCGCTTCGAGGGGCAGCCCCTGCTGGCTTCGCTGCCGGAGATGCCCTTTGTCTACCTGGGCCTGGCGCTGGCCGTGGCGCTTTGGGCCTTCCTTTACCTGACCCATGCCGGACTGGTGCTGCGCTCGGTGGGGGAGAACCCGGCGGCAGCCGATCTGCTGGGCATCCCGGTCTACCGGGTGCGCTACTGGGCGGTGGCGGTGGGGGGGATGTTCGCCGGGCTGGCCGGGGCCTTTCTGGCGGTTAGCTACCGCAGCAGCTGGACCGAGGGCATGACCAACCAGCTGGGCTGGATTGCCATCGCCCTGACCATCTTTGTGGCCTGGGAGCCCTTGCGGGCGGTGCTGGGGGCCTACTTTTTCGGCCTCTTGTACTACCTGGGCTTTGCCCTGCAGGATAGCGCTATTCCCTCGGTTTTCCTGCAGGCCTTGCCCTATGCCCTGGTGATCGTGGTGCTGGCCCTGGTGGCCTGGCGGCGGCGCCAGGGGGCCGCCCCGGAGGCCCTGGGCCTGCCCTACGAGCGGGGGCGGCGCTAGGCTGGCCGGGTGTGTAAAAATGCGGCTTTGTGTATATCCTTGAGTTATGGGTGAGGTGCTGTACCACCACTGGCACCCCGTGGCGATGAGCGCGGCGGTGCGGGAGAAAGGGCTGCTGGCGGCCAGGGTGCTGGGGGAGGAGGTGGTGGCCGTGGCGGTGGGGGAGGGCCTCGAGGTCTGGCAGGATCTGTGCGTCCACCGGGGGGCCCGGCTCTCGCTGGGCCGGGTGCAGAACGGCGAGGTCATCTGCCCTTACCACGGCTGGGCCTATGCCCCGGGGGGGCGCTGCGTGCGTTTCCCCGCCCACGCCGGCCAGACCCCTCCGGCCAAGGCCCAGGCCCGGGTCTACCCTAGCCGGGAGGCTTACGGGATGCTCTGGGTGGCCCTGGCCGAGCCCCAGGCCCCCCTGCCGCCCTTCTACGAGTGGGGCCAGCCGGGGTTCCGCACGGTGATGTGCGGCCCCTATGCCTTCCGGGCCAGCGCGCCCAGGGTGGTGGAGAACTTCCTGGACGTGGCCCACTTCCCCTTCGTGCACGCGGGTTTTCTGGGCGACCCTGCCTACCCCGAGATTCCCGACTACGAGGTGGAGGTTGAGGATGGTCGGATCATCGCCCGGGACATCCGGGTCTACCAGCCCAACCCCGACGGCACCGGGGTGGGCCGGTACGTGCGCTACACCTACGAGGTGCTGGGGCCCCTGGCGGCCTACTTCCGCAAGCAGGACGAGGACGGGCAGGTCTTCGCCATCTTCATGGCCGTGACCCCCCGAAGCGAGCTCGAGTCGTCGGGCTGGTTTTATGTGGCCATGAACTACGGCGACCTATCCGACGAGGAGATTCGCGCCTTCCAAGACCAGGTAGCCGCGCAGGACATCCCCATTGTGGAGTCGCAGCGCCCCGAGCGGCTGCCCCTCGACCTCCAGGCTGAGCTCCACCTCAAGTCCGACCGGGTGGCCATCGCCTACCGTTCCCTGCTGCGCCGGCTTGGGGTAGGATTTGGTACAGCCTAGACGGTTGTCCGGGCTCCCGTACAGCGAGGCGTTCTGGCACAAGGAGGCAGGCATGAAAAAGACCCTATTGCTGTTGGCGGTGTGGGTGGCGGGCTTTGGTCTGGCCCAGGACAAGCTCAAAGCGTGCTGGATTTACGTAGGCCCCATCGGCGACTACGGCTGGAGCCATGCCCACGACGTGGGCCGCAAAGAGGCCATGAAGGCTCTGCCCTGGCTCGAGACCGCCTATGTGGAGTCGGTGCCGGAGGCCCAGGTCGAGCCCACCATCGACAAGCTGGTGAGCGATGGCTGCAAGGTTATCTTCGCCACCAGCTTCGGCTACATGGACGGGGTGCTGAACGCGGCCAAAAAGCACCCCCAGGTGCTCTTCGGCCATGCCACCGGGTATAAGCGGGCCCCCAACGTGATGACCTACCTGGCCGAGTTCAACGAGATCTACTACCTCAACGGCCTCATAGCCGGGGCCCTGACCAAGAGCGGCAAGGTGGGCTACGTGGCGGCCTTCCCCATCCCCGAGGTCAAGCGGCATATCTCGGCCTTTGCCCTGGGGGTGCGCGAGGTCAATCCCCGGGCCACCATCAACGTGCGCTGGATTAACGCCTGGTTCGACCCGGCCAAGGCCACCGAGGCCACCAACGCCCTCATCGCCCAGGGCAACGACGTCTTCGCCTTCACCGAGGACACCCCGGCGGTCATCCAGGCCGCGGCCAAGCGCAACCTGCCGGCTTTTGGCCACTACTCGCCCATGCAGAAGTTCTCCCCCAAGACCGTGCCTTCGGGCCAGCTGGTGCGCTGGGAGAAGATTTACATCGACTTCCTGAGCAAGGTGCGCAACGGCACCTACAACAACACCAACCTGGATAAGGTGGACTACTGGTGGCTGCTCAAGGAAGGTGCAGTGGAGCTGGGTGGCGAGTTCGGTGTGCCCATCAACCCGGCTTTTGCACAAGCCCTCAAAGCCCGGCGGGTGACCGACAAGCTCACCGGCAAGCAGACCAACGTGTACGACCTGGTGACGTCGCGCCTGGCGGCCATGAAGGCCGGCAAGTACAGCCCCTTTACCGGCCCCATCCGCGACCGCAACGGCGTTCTGCGGGTTCCGGCGGGCCAGGTCTACCCCATCTACTCCGATAAGCCGGGGGCCAACCAGGCCAGCATGGAGTGGGCCGCCCCCGGTGTGGTGGGCCAGTGGCCCAACGAGCCTAAGTAGACGATAACCTTTCCATATCGGCCCCGGAGCTTGCTATAGCGCCGGGGTAACCCTTAATCTGCTGGGAACATGCAGCCAGAACTCCCCCAGCTCCAGTACGCGGTCGAGGTGGCCCTGGGCCGCCGTCCGGGTAGCCTCCTGTTCAAGAATGCCCGTCTGGCCAATGTGTTTAGCCTCGAGCTAGAGCCCACCCATATCCTCCTGGCCGGGCCGCTGGTGGCGGCGGTGGGGCCGGAGTACGCCCAGGCCGAGGCAGAAGCGGTGCTCGACCTGGAGGGCCGGGTGGTGGCCCCCGGCCTGATCGACGGGCATGTCCACCTGGAAAGCTCCCTGGTTACCCCCGCCGAGTACGCCCGGGCGGTGGTGCCGCGGGGGGTGGTTGGGGTGGTCACCGACCCCCACGAGATCGCCAACGTGGCCGGGGTGGCCGGGGTGGAGTGGCTCTTGCAGGCCAGCCAGGGGCTGCCGCTGGAGGTCTGGGTCACGGTGCCCTCCTCGGTGCCCTCCACCCCCCTCGAGACCAGCGGGGCGGTGCTGGGTCTGGCCGAGATGGAGCGCCTGCTGGCCCACCCCCGGGTGGTGGGGGTGGCCGAGCTGATGAGCTTCCCCGCCATTCTGGCCGGGGAGGCCCAGGAGCTGGCCAAGGTGCGGCTGGCCGAGCACTGGCGCAAGACCCCCGAGGGGCATGCCCCCACCCTGACCGGCCCCCCCTTGCAGGCCTACCTGGCCACCGGCATCGCCTCCGACCACGAGAGCACCCGCCTGGAAGAGGGGAAGGCCAAGCTCGAGGCCGGCTGCTTCCTGATGGTGCGGGAAGGCTCCACCACCCGCAACCTGGAGGCCTTAGCCCCTCTGCTGGTTCCTAAGCACGCCGACCGCATCGGCCTGGTCACCGACGACCGGCTGCCCTCCGACCTGCTTCGCGAGGGTGGGGTGGACTTCCTGGTGCGCAAGGCCATCGCCCTGGGGGCCGACCCCCTGTACGCCATCCGGGCCGGAAGCTGGAACGTGGCCCGCCACTACCGCCTGCCCCGCCGGGGGGCGGTGGCCCCCGGTTTCCAGGCCGACCTGGTGGTGCTGGACGACCTGGAGGGCTTTACCGCGGCGCTGGTCTACCAGCGAGGCCAGCGGGTGGCCGAGGGGGGGCGGCTTCTGGTGGAGCTGCCCCAGACCCCGCCCAGCCCGGCGGTGCGCCAGACCGTGCGCCTGCCGGCCTTGCGCCCGGAGGACCTGCGCATTCCGGCGGTGGAGGGGCCGGTACGGGTGATCCGGGCCATCCCCCACCAGGTGCTCACCGCCGAGGAGCGCCTTTATCCCACGCTGCGGGACGGGGCCATCGTGGCCGACCCCAGCCGCGACCTGGCCAAGCTGGTCTGCTTTGAGCGCCACGGCAAGCAGGGCCGGGTGGGCAAGGGCCTGGTCACCGCCTTTGGCCTGCAAAAAGGGGCCCTGGCCTCTACGGTGGGCCACGACCACCACAACCTGATGGCGGTGGGGGTCTCGGATGCCGACATCCTGCTGGCGGCCCGCCGGCTGGAGGCCCTGGGCGGGGGGATGATCGCCGTCTGCGATGGGGAGGTGCTGGCCGAGCTGGCTCTGCCCATCGCTGGCCTCATCACCGACGAGCCTCTGCAGGTGGTAGACCGGAGGATGGCCGCCCTCGAGGCCGCGGCCAAGGCCCTGGGGGTGACCCTGCCCGACCCCTACATGGCCCTCTCCTTCCTGGGCCTGGCGGTGATTCCCGAGCTGCGCCTGACCGACCTTGGCCTGGTGGATGTGCGCCAGGGCCGGCTGGTGCCGCTGGCGGTAGAATAGCCCCGCCATGAGCCTGATCCTGCGCGGCCCGGTGGTCCACACCCAGCGAAACCCCTTTCATCACCCTGCTGCCCTGGAGGCCTTATCCGAGGGGGCTTTGGTCATCGAGGAGGGAAGGATCGCCTTCCTAGGCCCTTTCGCCGAGGCCCGCCGCCGCTACCCCGAGGCCCGGGTGGAAGACTGCCGGGCCGGCCTGCTGCTGCCGGGCCTGGTGGACACCCACGTGCACTACCCCCAGACCCGGGTGATGGGGGCCATGGGGTATACCCTGCTGGACTGGCTGGAGAAGCGCACCCTGCCCCTGGAGGCCCGCCTATCCGACAACAAGCTGGCCCGCGAGCTGGCCCGGGAGTTCATGCGGCTTCTTCTGCGCAACGGCACCACCACCGCGCTGGTCTTCGGCTCGCACTTCCAGGGGGCCACGGCCAGCCTGTTCGGCGCGGCGGAGGAGGTGGGTTTGCGGATCATCGCCGGGCAGGTCTGCTCGGACCGGCTGCTCCGGCCCGAGCTGCACACCACCCCCGAGCGCAGCTACGCCGAGCAGAAGATGCTCATCCAGCGCTTCCACGGGCGGGGCAGGCTGCGCTACGCGGTCACGCCACGCTTTGCGCTCTCGGCCTCGGAGGCCATTCTGGAGGTCTGCCAGAGCCTTTTGCAGGAGCACCCCGACCTTTACTTCACCACCCACATCAACGAAAACCCCCAGGAGATTCGCACTGTGGCCGGGCTTTTCCCCTGGAGCGCCCACTACCTGCACACCTACGACCGCTTCGGCCTGGTGGGCCAGCGTTCGGTGCTGGCCCACAACGTCCACCCCACCGAGCCCGAGCTTTTGCGCCTGGCCCAGGCCCGCGCCGCGGTGGCCCACTGCCCCAGCTCGAATGCCTTCATCGGCAGCGGGCTTTTCCCCATGCGGCAGCACCTGCAGCACGGGGTGCGTTTCGCCCTGGGCTCGGACGTGGGTGGGGGCACCGGGTTCAGCCTGATCAAGGAGGGCTTCATGGCCTACATCGCCCAGCGCCTGCGGCCCGATGGGGTGGTCCTCGGCCCGGCCCATCTGCTCTACCTGGCCACCCTGGCCGGGGCCGAGGCGTTGGGGTTAGAGGATCAGATCGGCAGCTTGGAGGTGGGCAAGGCCGCCGATCTGGTCTACCTCGAGCCCCAGCCAGGGAGCAGCCTCGAGGTGCACTTCCGCCACGCTGCCTCGCTGGAAGAGCTGCTGGGGGCCCTCTTCACCCTGCACGGCGAGGCCCGGGTGGTGCGGGTCTGGCTGGAGGGGCAGGAGGCCGCGCTGGCCTAGGGTTGTGGAGGTGCTGGTATCCTTCCCCTGTGGAACAGGTGTACGTCCTTCCAGCCTCGGCCTTTCCTGAAGCCCAAGACCGGCTTCTCCCCCTTGAAGCCTCGCTTCTTCGCCACCTCGAGCGCGAAGGCTTCTTTCTGCCCCGCCCACGGGCCGAAGAGGACCCCTGCTACCGCCAGGTCATCCCTTACGCCCTGGTGCGCTACGCCGGGCAGTACCTCCTGATGCGGCGCAAGCGGGCCGGGGGGGAGGCCCGGCTGCACGGCCTTTACACCCTGGGGGTAGGCGGGCACATCAACCCCCAGGATGCGGGGGAAAACCCGGTAGAGGCCGGGCTTCGCCGGGAGCTACGCGAAGAGGTGGGCCTAGAGCGCTACACCGCAGAGGCGGTGGGCCTCATTCTGCTGGACGATACCCCGGTGAGCCGGGTGCACGCCGGGGTGGTCTTTGTGGTGGAGGCCCAGGAGGAGCCAAAGGTGGTGGAACGGGATAAGCTCGAGGGCCGTCTGGTGAGCCTGGAGGAGATCTGGGCGGTGTACGAGGGCCTCGAGGGCTGGTCGAGGCGGGTGGCGGACTGGCTCAG
>DAIUDO010000060.1:0-12316 GCA_036845585.1 Meiothermus sp.
TCATTCTGCTGGCTTTTCGTTTTCCCCGATAGAAACCAGAGCCTGAACACCATCGCTAACGGTTTCTAGCCCATCGCTGCGAAGAGGTGTACCTTTAGGTCATGCGCGACCTCTTGCTGCGGCTGCTGCTCAACACCCTGGCTTTGTGGATCTTGACCCAGCTCTACGGCGGCATCTACTTTGCTAGCGGCAGTGGTCTGAGCGATTATCTGCTGGCTGGACTGATATTCGGGCTGGCCAACGCCCTGCTCAAACCGGTCTTGCTGTTGTTGACGTTGCCGTTTAATATCCTGACCCTGGGGTTGTTTACCCTGGTGGTCAACGCCGTGATTTTGTTGATTGTGGCAAGTCTAACACCGCTGGACGCACGGGGGTTTGGCGGCGCTTTGATTGGGGCCATCCTGCTCTCGGTGATCAGCTTTGGGCTCAACCTGCTGATCGGGCCCTCGGATCGGCGCGGGGCCAGGTGAGGCTCGAGAAAGCAAAGACACCGCAACAAGAATACGGTTGGTTGATCGTTGTCGGGTGCCCTGTCCAGCGCTGAGCCTCAGACAGTGTTGGCCTTGGAGTAGCGGCGTGAACCAGCAGCCCTCTTCTTGAAAAGAGAGCGGCCCGGGCCGCTCGGCAGCTATGGCGCGTTATGCTTGGCCCTTTACCCCTGCGGTTAGCGTGACCCTGTAATGTAGCTCTCGAGCTCGGCAATCATGAACTCCTGCTGGGTCATGATGGCTTTGACCACATCGCCAATGGAAATTACGCCGACCAGTTGGCCATTTTCAATCACCGGCAGGTGGCGGATGCGGTTGCCGGTCATCAGGTTCATGCAGTCTGCCACCGTAGCATCGGGGTTGATGGTGATTAGGTCTTCGGTCATGACCTCCCCGACCAGGGTGTCCTTGGAGATGCGGCCCATCAGGATAATCTTGCGGGCATAATCGCGCTCGGAGAAGATGCCTACCAGTTGATTGCCCTTCATCACCATCAAGGCCCCCACATCGTAGGCAGCCATGCGCTCGAGCGCCTCAAATACCGTCGCATCGGGCGAGATGGCATGAACCATGTTGCCTTTGGCCTGGAGCAACTGCCGTACCGTGCTGGTCATACCTCCATACCTCCCCAAAATTGTGTTCACAGGCCGGGATGATGGATCCATGTCGGGTTCAACAGGACAAAGACCACCGCTTCATCTGCCCTATTGCCTCTGAACGTAAAAAGTATTGTACCCGGTTCGGCCCATAATCAAAATAGTTGCACAGTTCCCGCCGACTCCTGGCTCCTAGCAGGGTATTTTTGCCGCAGTGCGCACCCTTATAAGAACAACTCTGCGAGGTCTAGCTCGAGGCTGCCCGGAGGTTCGGGTTGGCCTCGCGCACTGCCAGGGATAGGGTCAGGGCCGGTACCAGCAACAGTCCGAGCACGCTCAAACTCTCGATTACGCCAAACCGCTCGATAACAGGCCCCACCGCGCCGTACAGCAGTCCGGCAAACCCCCAGGTAAAGCCCATCAAAAGCCCCGAGACGGTGGCCATCTGGCGCGGTTCGTGTTCCTGGGCCATCGTGACCGCCACCGGCACGCCCGCGTTCATCAGCGCCCCGGTAATGGCCAGCAACCCCACGTAGAACCAGTTCTCCGGCGCAACCACCAGCAGGGCGATGTAGAGCGGAATGGCAAAGATCATGGTTCCGACCAGGACGTTGCGCCGACCCAGCCGATCCGAGAGGGTTCCACCCAGAAAGGCCCCTGCTGTGGCGGAGATGCTGTAGACAGAGAGCGTGAGCGCCACCTGGGCATCGGAAATCCCTCGCTGATGAAACCAGAACGGGATGGTGGTGGAAAAGCTCATGAACACGATGCTACGCAGGGTCGAGACAGCCCACAAACGAGCCACATGCCCACGAAAAACCCTCTGCAGATCGGCAAAAGAAGAGGGCTTGGTCTGCAGCCTTGCGGGCGGGGCCTGGCGCAACAGCAAGAAAGCCGGGACCAGCGCCAGCGGAATAAACCAGGCCAGGGTTTGCAACCCCCCCTGGTTCACCGCAGCCAGCGAGACGATGGGCCCCAACGAGATACCGATGTAGCCCCCGGTACCAAAAAAGCTCATCCAGAAGCCCCGGCGGGCTGGATCGGCGTACTGTCCTACCAGGGCCGCCCCCGCCGAGTGAAACAAGGCCGAGCCCAGCCCTGACAGAGCCAGCACCGCACCGGCCACCCACAGGTTGGGGAAAAAGCCCAGCAGACCCCCGCCCAATGCCATCAGCAATGGCCCCAGTGCGGCCAGAACACGGCGGTCGTAGCGGTCGGCCACCAGACCTGCCAGGGGTTGCAGCAAGCTACCGGTCAGGGATTGCAGCGCCACCAGCAGCGATACCGCGCCATAGCTTACGCCAAAAGCGGTCTGAAGTTTGGGCAGCAAGGGGGTCAGGAAGGCACCGAATAAGTCGTTGGTGGCGTGTAGCCAGGAGAGCAAAAAAGGCAGCACCCCCAGAGCATACGCTGACCCGTCGGTCAGGAAAAGCAACCTGAGAATCAAAGGCTTCCTGGCGGTCCCGGCAAAAAATCGGCCCAGGGCTGGGCCTCATGGCAGGCTTGCTTTTGGGCGGGGGCGGTTGACCTCACTGGCTGTTTTGAGCTTTTGGTTAGGGTTTCCCGGCAGCCCTGAACCCCTCTAGGTCGCCTGCCGCAGGTTGTCCAGCACCTCCCAGTCGCCCGGTTCAACACCGTACAACAGGGCCAGGTAGTAGCTGGCCCAGGCCACGCGGTACCAGTAGCACATGGCTTTGGCCAGCATGCCCTCGGCCTCGGGCTCGGGAAGCTCGATCAGGGTGTCTACTCGGTTTTCCAGAATTTCCTGGGCGTAGCGCTTGCGCTCATCATCCCCTGCCAATACCGCCGCAATGGGATCGCCCTGCTCGTGGCGGGCCTCCAGAGCCGTCACGAAAAACTCCAGCGCCGACGCCGGAGGGGTAAAGGAGAGGCTTTTACCGATTCGGGCGAAGGTTTGTTGAAGGGCCTGGGCCAGACCAGGGTAGCGGTCAGGCACCACCCACATGGGGGTGCGCTCGAGGAGCGAATAGGCCAGAAACTTAGCAGGGTTTTTGCTGAGGCTCACCTCGGGGCGCAGGCGGTCACGCTCGAGCAGCAAAGCCTGGTCTATCCGGGCCAGTTCGGCAGACTGGTTGGTAGCCAGCAACAAGAAGCGCAGGTAGCGATAGCTCGAGAGCGGGTGGGCCAGGACTTCTACCTCGACGTTTTCTCGGAAGCCCAGGCGCACCACCTCGCTTTGGTCTAAGGCTGTGTACAACCCAGCTCCGGCGGCACGACCAAAATCGTAGCCGCCCTCGAGGATGAACTGGGTACCTTGTGGGGTGAACTCCGGGGCGAAGTCGCGGGCCAGTTGTGCGGCCCACCAGCCTTCGCCAAAACCGACCACCCCATACGGCGGGGCATAGCAGGCCTGCGGAACCGGCCCGCTGCCCACCAGGTCGCGCAAATCGAAGGCCAGGCCCAGTCGGTCGGCCAGGTAGGTTTCTTGCGAATCGAGGTCGCGCATTTACCTCAGTTTACTGGCCTATCGGAGCTCAAAAGGGTTTAACTTGCCGTCCATACACGCTCCCTGACCTCAGGGTTGCGCAGACAAAGAGGGGTATGCTTTAGGATTCTAGTTGCGCCGCGCACGACGCAACCAAGCCTCTGAGGTTTTTGATTGGGAAGATTATCATTTTGAATCCGGTATAAGGTAGCCTGAACCTCGCATGTCGCCCTGGTCTGTCCTCACCGCCGCTATGACCGCCGGAACCGCCGTTGCGCTCATTGGACAGGCCTACCCCACCCTGGCTCCCTACATCCGTGCCGATCTGGGGCTTTCACTGGCCGCTGTGGGCTTGCTGAACACGTTTATCTACATCGGCACCATGCTGGGTTCGCTACCTTCCGGATGGCTTACCGACAAGCTAGGCAGCCGCACGGTGATGATTGTCGGAACCCTGGCGGGCGCCGGTTTGGCGATTGCTATTGCCTTATTTGCTCAGTCCCAATGGCTGTTCATTCCGTTTTTGTTCCTGGTCGGGCTGGTGATAGCCTCAGCCACACCCGCCGGTTCACAAGCGGTAGCTCAGTCTTTTCCACCCGAGCGGCGCGGTCTGGTCATTGGGCTGCGCCAGATGGCCGTTCCTCTGGGGGGTGCGCTGGCAGCCGCCATTTTGCCAGCAGTAGCCTACGTAGCCGATTGGCGGTGGGCTTCGGTGGTCGCGGCCATGATTGCCCTAGTGGCTGCCCTGCTAGCGGCACGGCTCTACCACGAAAACCTGCCCCCCAATGCCGGACCCCAAGGCTCCCATCCAGTGCTGATGGAGGTGCTGCGCGAGCGCAATATTCTGTTGGCAGCCGTGGCCGGTATCACGTTACCCACCGGTCAATTTGTGATGATTACCTATCTTATTTTGTTCCTCAAAGAGCGTTATGGGGTTCCCGAGCTCACCGGAGCAGCCCTTCTGACTGCCGCCCAGTTTGCCGGAGCCTTTAGCCGGGTCTTCTGGTCGTGGCTGTCGGATAAGCTGGGAGGCCAGCGCAAGCCTTTGCTGGTGATGATGATTTCACTAGCCGGTCTGAGTGCGGTGATGCTGGCCTGGCTCCCGCCCGGCACCCCCTTGCTGGTCAAGGCCCTGGTCGTGGTCCTCTATGGAGCGACCGCACTCGGCTGGCAGGGGCTGCACTTTTCCCTGCTCACCGAGCTGTCCCCGCCGGGCTGGGAGGGCCGGGTCGTGGGTTTTGGCCTGATCTTCACCTCGATTGGCATCGCCTCGGCCCCCCCTCTGTTTGGGTTGCTGGTAGACCTCAGCCAGAACTACGCCCTGGGCTGGATTGTCCAGGCTGCGGTATTCGGCTGTGGAGCCTTGCTGCTCTCGAGCGTGGTCGAGCGTAAGAAAAACTAGGCTGCGCCAAGGCAAGACTCACAGATGGCTCTTTGGGGCAGCCACGTGCTGGACCCAACTCTCGAGCCCTCGTTGGCCCGGCCGTACCCAAAGACAGGCCCGGGCAGCACCGGGCCTTTGTGCTCCACTGTTCCAACCGGAGCGAAAACATGCAGCCTGTACCCCAACCAACCCCCTGGCGACCTTCGTCCCATAATACAGCCCAGGGGTGTGGGGTGTTGAGCTTCCGGCGGGTATACAAAAGAGCCTCTTCCGGTGAAGGGTCGTTCAAGCATCAAAAACGGGTCTTGGTGCCCCTCGACGATACTCGGGCTGGTGCCCTTAATCTGAGTACGGCGTGGGATGCCGCACCCAACGATGGGCCCGCAGACGGTCCATCAAGTCCTGTGGCAGCCGAACCCCGTCGCTGCATGCCGCATTGGCCTCCACATTTCGCACCTTGCGCATGCCAGGAATCACAGTGGAGACATCCGAGTTTTGCAGGATAAAGCGGAGGGCCAGTTCGGGCAGGGTCATGCCCTCGGGCACCTCGGCCTTTAGGCGTTCTACGCGCTCGAGGGTAGGAATCAGATTGGAAGGGTGAAAATAGCGGCTGCGCCAGTCGTCGGGCGGAAAGGTGGTCTCTGGGGTCAGGGTTCCGGTTAACGAGCCTTCGTCAAAGGGCACACGGGCAATCACGGCAATGTTTAGCTCCCGACAGACTGGGAAAAGTTCATCCTCGGGGTTCTGGTCGAAGAGATTGTAAATTACCTGTACAGCATCAATCAAACCGGTTTTCAGGGCTTCAATGACATTGGCCGGTTCCCAACGATTGATGCTGATCCCCCAGGCTTTGACCAGTCCCTCCTCCTTGAGTTTTTGGGTTTCCCTTTGCCAACGCTCGTCCAGCGCCCAGCGGTCGTTCCAGACGTGAAACTGCATCAAATCCAGCGAGGGCAGACCCAGGTTTTGCAGGCTCCATTCGGTATAGCGGCGAATATGGTCGGGTGGGTAGCACTCATCCAAGGTGTATTCGGCCCTGGCTGGCCACTTGAAGTTTTTGGCTGGGATTTTACTTGCCGTGTAGAGCTTGCGCTGCGGTAAGGCCCGTACCAGCTCGCCCAGGATTCGCTCACTTTTACCCTCGCCATAGGCCCAGGCAGTATCGAAAAAGTTCACCCCCAACTCGACTGCCCGGTGCAGGGCACGCTGGGTTTCCTCGTCGTTGGAGCCGGTCCAGCCGGCCAACCCCCACATGCCATAGCCAATCTCCGAGACCTGCCAGCCCGTTCGTCCAAAGATCCTGTATCGCATGGTCGCATTTTTACACAAGCAAGCGGCCCTGGCTTGTGTATGCGCGAAGAAGCCACGCCCTATCGCATCCACACCGGCAAAGTACACCCCACTACCGCGTGTAGCAAAACCCCCGCTCCCGGACAGGCGGGAAGCACCCTACTCAGTAGCAAACCCTGAAGCGGCGCTGCTACTGGTTGCAGCAGCCTGGTTCGTTCAGGCCATTAGAACAGGTTTTGGGACAAGCTACCGAACCTTCAGCAGTTCAGCTAACTGGGAGTACAGGCGCTCTTCCTCTGGGCTTGGGCTGGTTGGGATGGTGATACGAACCTCGGCGTACTGGTCTCCACGGCTCTTGTCTTTGCGGGGCCAGCCCTTGCCTGCCAAGCGCAGTTTGCGCCCGGCCTGGGTACGCCTGGGAATGGTCATCTCTACCGGGCCATCGAGGGTTTGTACCCGCACCCTACCCCCCACCACGGCAATGGGTGCCGGAACCTCCACCACTGTGTAGAGATCGTCGCCTTCCAGCCGCATATCGGGCCGGGACTGTAGCCTGACATGCAGGTACAGGTCGCCTCCTGCCCGGCCTTTTCCGGCCAGGCGTATCTTCTGGCCCTCGCGCACCCCTGGAGGTACTTTTACGGTGATGCGCTCTGGCCCAATGGAGATGGTTTTTTCGCCGCCCCGATAGGCTTCCTCGAGGCTCAAAGGCAGGTCGGCCTCGAGGTCGCCCCCAGTCCGACGCGAGCCCTGGCGGATGGGCTCACCAAACAGGTCGCCAAATCCACCCCCGCCGCGCCCCGCAAAATTACCAAAGAGCTGTTGGAAGAAGTCGGAGAAGTCGCCTGCGTTGCCGGTGAATCCGCCAAAGCCCCCCCGTCCGGGCGGCGGGCCTTGCCAGCTCCCGCTGCCGGCAGCAGTGCCGTAGGTGTCGTAGAACCTGCGTTTTTCGGCATCTGACAAGACCGTATAGGCCTCGTTGATCTCTTTGAACCTGTCTTCGGCCCCAGGCTCCTTGTTGACATCGGGGTGGTACTTGCGGGCCAGTTTTTTGAACGCCGCCTTGATCTCCTCTTCGGAGGCGTTTTTGCTTACCCCGAGGATTTTGTAGTAGTCCTTGTAGGCCATAGCAAGCTCAGAGCCAAGCGCAGGGAACGGGCAGTCCTAGTTTTTCTCGCTCTGTACACCCTGCTCTGTCTCTGCCTCCTTTACCCCGTTGCCTACCACCACCCGCGCGGGCCGCACCAACAAGTTGCCGTACTTGAAACCCTGCTGGTACACGTGCATGACCTTACCCTCTTCCCCCTCAACCGCTCCGATGGCCTCGTGATAGCGGGGGTCAAAGGCCGAGCCCACGCCGGGCACCGCCTCCACACCCAAGCTCTTGAGGTTGCGCGAAAAGTTCTCCAGCACGCTGCGCACACCCGGTATCAGGTCTTCGGGCTTCACGCTGGCAAAGCCCAGGGCGCGCTCGAGGTCGTCCAAAGTGCCCAGAAGCGAGCGCACCGCATCGAACTTGCCGTTGCGCTGGGCGCTTTCCAGCTCACCCGCCATACGCTTTTTGTAGTTTTCAAAGTCGGCGTACAGGCGCAGAAACTTATTCTTAGAGGCCTCGAGCTCGGTCTTCAAAAACTCCACCTCGCCCCTGAGCTGCTCGAGCTCGGAGGGCTCCGACGGCGTGGGATCCACTGCGGATTCGGTCGTGTTTTTTTCGTTTTCCATCATTCGCACCTCGGCTTTACCGGAGGAAATTCGGGGATAGGAAATGCCGCCACTCCCTACCCCCAGATCCTTAGTCGGCCGGCTTGTAATCCGCGTCTATCACGTCGTCAGACTTCTGGCTGGTCTGGCTCTGTGCCGCACCTGCCGCAGCACCCTGCTCGTAAGCCTGCAAGGCTGCCAACAGTTCCTCGGTCGCCTGGCGCAGGTCAGCATCCGCACCATCAGAATCGACCAGGCTTTTGGCCTTGCCGATAGCCGCCTCCAGCCGGCTCTTGGCCTCGGGCGTGCTCTGTTTTTCACCCATCACCCGTTCGGCCTGGATGCGGGCGGTGTCGAGGTTGTTCTTGAGGTCGGCGTGCTCTCTGCGCTTGCGATCGGCCTCGGCGTTGGCCTCGGCTTCTTTCACCATTCGCTCGATTTCCTGCTCCGAGAGCGTGGTGGTGTTTTGGATGGTGATGGAGGCTTCCTTACCGGTGGATTTTTCCTTGGCCGTCGCATGCAGGATCCCGTTGGCATCGATATCGAAGGTCACCTCGATCTGTGGCATACCAGCCGGCATGGCCGGGATGCCATCCAGGCGGAAGCGGCCCAGGCTTTTGTTGTCGGCGGCCATGGGGCGCTCTCCTTGCAAAACGTGAATCTCCACCGAAGGCTGGTTGTGCTCGGCGGTGGTGAAGATCTCCGAGCGACGGGTTGGCACGGTGGTGTTGCGCGGAATCAGAACCGTGCAGACCCCGCCCTTGGTCTCCACACCCAGCGAAAGCGGGGTTACGTCGAGCAGAACCACATCCTCTACGTGCCCGGTTAGTACCCCAGCCTGCACTGCCGCCCCCAGGGCCACCACTTCGTCGGGGTTCACGCTGCGGTTGGGTTCCTTGCCCAGCATCTCCCGGACAATCTGCTGCACCGCCGGTACCCGGGTCGAGCCACCCACCAGCAGCACCTCGTCAATCTGGTTGGCATTCAAGCCAGCATCACGCAGGGCCTGCTCCACCGGGCCGCGAATTTTCTTGAGCAGGGGTTGAATCAGCTCTTCGAACTTAGCCCGGTTGAGCTTGCGCTCGAGGTGCAGGGGGGTCTTGGATACCGGATCCAGGCCGATGAAGGGCAGGCTGATGGTGGTCTCGGTAACGGCCGATAGCTCGATCTTGGCCTTCTCGGCGGCCTCGATGAGGCGCTGCAGGGCCTGACGGTCGGCTTTAAGGTCGACCCCACCCGACTCCTTCTTGAACTCCTCAGCCAGCCAGTTCACCACCGCGTGATCGAAGTCGGAGCCACCCAGGTGGGTGTCGCCGGCAGTGGCCTTGACCTCGAAGACCCCCTCGCCAATCTCCAAAACCGTCACGTCGAAGGTGCCACCCCCCAAGTCGAAGACCAGCACGGTCTCGTGACCCTTTTTGTCCAGACCATAGGCCAGGGCCGCCGCGGTGGGTTCGTTTACGATGCGCAAGACCTCGAGGCCGGCAATCTTACCGGCGTTGGCAGTGGCTTCGCGCTGCGAGTTGTTGAAGTAGGCCGGCACGGTAATCACAGCCTTGGTGATCTTCTCGCCCAGCTTTTTGGAGGCGTCCTCCACGAGCTTGCGCAAAATCATGGCCGAGATCTCTTCGGGGGTGTACAGCTTGCCCTGAATGTCCACCCGAACGCCGCCATCCGAACCGCGCACCACCTTGTAGGGAACCCGCTTAACTTCGTCCTGCACCTCTTCCCAACTGCGCCCGATAAAGCGCTTGATCTCGAAGACGGTGCCCTCGGCGTTGAGCACGGCCTGGCGGCGGGCCACCCGGCCTACCAGTTGGTCGCTGCCTTTATAGGCCACCACGCTGGGGGTGGTGCGCTCACCCTCGGCATTTTCCAGAACTACGGGCGAACCGCCCTCCATGATGGCAATTACACTGTTGGTGGTTCCCAAGTCGATTCCTACGGCTTTTGCCATATATCCTCCGATGTCCGCACTAAGCACGGCTCACTCGACAGATATGATAGCTCTTGTAAATAAGTTAGTCAATAGAGTTGAGTGTAGTATTATCAAGCCTGGCCGGGCCTTTTCTCCTAGCTGCCACACACACCAGAGCAATGCGCTAGGATCCGGGGTAGCCGTAAAATCTTACAAGGTTCTATCGGCTACTGAGATACCCGATTCGGTTGGTTGGTCGGCGGATGGTGACGAACCAACCCGACCGAAGGGAGACGCTTTCTTCGCCGAACGGAGGGAGGGGTGGGGTGTGCTCTTGGATTTGTTACACCGCGCACAGGGCAACCAAAACCTCTTAATTTGGAAGCTTATCGTTTTGAACCCGGTATGAATTGCCCGCGGGTCAAAGCTTCACCGCTACCCCTCTGCTTCGGCCTGGTCGAAATGAGGTTCTGAAGCGAGATACATTAAAGAGCCCGTCCTCGAGGGGACAATCGGACTTTACAGCACACGGTTCTTTTGACTACCTTTGTGGTTGCAATTGGGTGTACGCTGGAAGAACAATGAATCGCTTGCCGTTCAACCTGTGGTTTGTGTTGCTCATCGCAATTCTTATTGCCTGGGCCTTTAGTCTGACCTCCCATCAACAGCCCATTAATCAGGTGGCTTACACGAATTTTCTCAACGAGATTGATGGGGGGCGGGTCGCTAAAGTTCTGGTCGATGGACGGCAGCTAAACGTAACCCCCAAAGATGGGAGTGAGCCCTACGTCACCTTTGCGCCCGGCCCCATCGACACCACTACCATTCGCGAGTGGGGCGACAAGAAGATCGTTGTAGAGATTGCCGCTCCCCGCAGGGAAAACCCACTGATGAGTTTTTTGATTCCACTGCTCTTGATTGGCCTGTTAGTTGGCATTTTTTTCTTTTTCTCGCGCAACCGCGGGCCCTCTGGCGACAACGCCTTCAGTTTTACCAAGAGCCGGGCCAAGGTTCTGACCGAGGCCCCTAAAACCAACTTTAAAGACGTGGCTGGCTGCGAGGAGGCCAAGGAAGAGCTCAAGGAAATTGTGGAGTTCCTCAAATCTCCAGCCCGCTTCCACGAGATGGGGGCGCGCATCCCCAAAGGGGTGCTGCTGGTCGGGCCCCCGGGTTCGGGCAAGACCCACATCGCTCGGGCCGTGGCCGGTGAGGCTAAGGTGCCTTTCATCGCGGCGAGCGGCTCCGACTTTGTGGAGATGTTCGTGGGGGTGGGTGCAGCCCGGGTACGCGACCTATTCGAGACCGCTAAACGCCACGCGCCTTGCATCATCTTCATCGATGAAATTGACGCAGTCGGCCGCCGACGCGGCGGTGGGGTGGGCGGTGGCAACGACGAGCGGGAGCAAACCCTCAACCAGATGCTGGTCGAACTCGACGGCTTTGAGAAGGAGTCCAGCATCATCGTGATGGCAGCCACCAACCGCCCCGATGTGCTCGACCCGGCCCTGCTGCGCCCGGGCCGCTTCGACCGGCAGGTGGCCATTGATGCGCCGGACGTGCGGGGGCGCGAACAGATTCTCAAAATTCACGCCAAGGGCAAGCCTCTGGCTGAGGATGTGGACCTGGCCTTGCTGGCCAAGCGCACCCCTGGGTTTGTGGGGGCCGATCTGGAGAACCTACTGAACGAGTCGGCCCTGTTGGCGGCCCGCGATGGCCGGAAGAAAATCACCATGAAGGACCTCGAGGAGGCGGCTGACCGGGTGGTCATGGGACCGGCCAGGAAGAGCATGGTGGTGACGCAGAAAGACCGTGAGGTCACCGCCTACCACGAAGCCGGACACGCCCTGGCCGCGCATTTTTTAGAGCACGCCGACAATGTTCACAAGGTGACCATCGTGCCGCGCGGACGGGCCATGGGCTTCATGATGCCCAGTCGCCAGGACACCCTGCACTGGGGCAAGAAACGCCTCACCGACCAGATTGCCGTGGCCCTGGCGGGTCGGGTGGCCGAGGAGCTGGTCTTCGACGATGTAACCACCGGCGCCGAGAACGACTTCCGCCAGGCAACCGACCTGGCCCGGCGCATGATTACCGAGTGGGGTATGCACCCCGACTTTGGCATGGTGGCCTACCAGGTACGCGAGGACACCTATCTCGGCGGCTACGATACCCGGCAGTACTCCGAAGACACCGCCCGTCGCATTGACGAGGCCGTGCAGAAGCTTTTGCAGGAGCAGTACGACAAGGTCAAACAGCTGCTAACCGAGAAAAAAGATGTGCTCGAGCGTGTTACCCGGGTGTTGCTGGAACGCGAAACCCTGAATGCCGAAGAATTTGTGCGGGTAGTGGAGGGCCAGGATCTAGAGAGCGTAAAACCCCCCAGCGAACCTCTCAAGGACAAAGAAGAGCGGGAGCCTCCCCGCATCGTACCCAAAATCAAACCAAACCTGGGTGGGGCGTAGGCTTGACTGAAAGAAGGGCGTCAGCAAAACT